>NZ_JBBBBJ010000002.1:142148-635812 GCF_037120545.1 Nocardioides sp. CCNWLW216 | reverse complement strand
GTCGCGGGCTTTCGGTGGTCGAGTAGCCGTGACGGAGGAGTGGTGTCGCGGGCTTTCGGTGGTCGAGTGGCCGTGACGGAGGAGTGGTGTCGCGGGCTTTCGGTGGTCGAGTAGCCGTGACGGAGGAGTGGTGTCGCGGGCTTTCGGTGGTCGAGTAGCCGTGACGGAGGAGTGGTGTCGCGGGCTTTCGGTGGTCGAGTAGCCGTGACGGAGGAGTGGTGTCGCGGGCTTTCGGTGGTCGAGTAGCCGTGACGGAGGAGTGGTGTCGCGGGCTTTCGGTGGTCGAGTAGCCGTGACAGAGGAGCGGCGTATCGAGACTCAGCGAGCCGCTCGTCGTCCACCCGGTGCCCGAGGCGCGGCGGGCAGGTCCGACCCGCCGGTGTCGCGGGGCGGGGGAGGGGCGGTGATGCCCAGTCCGCGGAGCAGCCGGGCGATGAGCATCAACCCGATGAACAGGCAGGCGACCGCACCGGCGGAGGCCAGGGCGAGGAACAGCCAGGCCCGGTCGTCGCCGGACCGCGCGGTCGAGCCGAAGTCGATCGCGGCGTAGACGAGGTAGCCCCACGCGACCACCGCGAGGGTGACCGCGACCGCGAGCAGGAGGAGTCGTGGGCGGAAGGTCCGGGTCGGGCGCGCCGCCCGCCTGGAGCCTGCACGCTTTCCCTCACCCGACACGGCGGTCATTGTGTCTCACCCGTCCCAACCGCGGGGGCAGACCTGCCCAACTGCCTCCACTACAGTCGTCGTGTGGACGATCTCGTGGGGGCGAGCGACCAGAAGGGGCCGCACGTCGAGGTCGACGCGGTGGCGCGCTGGGTGCTGAGGAGTGTGCTGGCCCGTCCGGGCGTGGCGCGGGTGGCGATAGCGCTGCTCGAGGGTGTCGGGCGGCGGCTGCGGTTCACCTCCAGCGACCGGCTCGGGGACGACGGAGTTCCGGACTGGTGCCTGGTGGACGCCTACGAAGACGTCCCCCTCACTTCGGTGGTGCGGACCGGCAAAACGCTGCTGGCGGCGGTCGGCGACCTCGACGCCCGCTACGCCGACTTCGCCCGGCGTCAGGCGGAGGACGGTGTCGCCGCCGTCGCTGTCCTGCCGATACCCGGCGGCAGCGGGTGCCTGGGCGGCCTCGTGGTCTACTTCGCGGAGGCCCCGGCGTTCGACCCCGGGCAGGTCGAGGTGCTGACGGCGACGGCGCAGGAGGTGGCGGTGCGACTCGAGCCCCGACAGACCCCGCAGGACTCGGATCCGCCCTCGGTCGCGGCGCCCGATGGGGCGTTCGTTGCCTCCACCGTCGTCGACGGCGACCCCCGTGCGGCGCGCACGGCTCGTCAGTTCCTGCGGCGCGAGCTGGCGGCCTGGGAGGTCGGCAACGAGCTCTCCGACGTCGCCGTGCTGTGTGTCTCGGAGCTGGTCACGAACGCCGTGATGCATACCGGGACCCCCTCGGAGCTGCGAGTCACCCTGGACGGCCCCACCCTCACCCTGCTCGTGCGCGACCAGGGCCGGGTGCAGGCCCTCCCGAGTCCCGACGGCGACCCGGACCCGCTGCGGGTCCACGGTCGCGGTCTGCAGCTGGTCGACGCGCTCGCGCACCGGTGGGGAACCGAGCACGACGAGTCCGGCACGACCGTCTGGGTCGAGCTGGACCGTAGCGCCGCCGGCTGACCCCCGCGGGGTACTGACCGGGCATGGAGGTGCTCCCCGACATCGTCGCGCGGGAACCCGTGGTCGTGTTCTGCGGCCTGGCGGGTGCCGAGTCGACCAGGAGTCGCGACCACTACTACGACTCGCCCGGCAACAGCTTCTGGGAGTCGCTGCACCTGAGCGGGCTCTCGTCGCGCCGGTTGCGCCCCGACGAGGACGAGGTCGTGGCCGATCTCGGACTCGGTCTCACCGACCTGGTGGGCCACTGGGACCCGCGCTGGGTGGAGATCGACGACCTGGTCGCGAAGGTCGAGAGGTGGCGTCCCGACTGGTTGGCCTTCACCAGCAAGGGGGTGGCCCAGGAGGCGGCCCGTGCCCTCGGTCGGCGAGGCAGGATCTCGCTCGGCGTGCAGGATTGGTACGTCGGACCTGCGCAGGTATTCGTGCTGCCCGGGACCAGCGGTGCCAACCAGCGACGGGACTACGACGGTCGCCCGAACCGACTGTCGTGGTGGCGCGACCTCGCCGCGCTGACCCGTGACGTGGCCGGCTGAGGGCGCGCGTCTCCGTCTCTCGCAGCGGTCCGCTGACCCCATCGGGTGGGCCAGAAATGACCGATCGGTCTGTTTGAGGAGGAAAGCCTCCACAACGGGCATGGCGGGGGTCACGCTGGGGCAACTCGGAACTTGCGACATCTCTCGTGAGGATCGTCCGGCCGTTGGGACACGGCGGCCGGCCCCCGGACTAGGAGACCTCCCCATGCCCATCATCGTGAAGAGGCTGCTGACGCTCGTCGCCGGCCTCGCGCTCGCTCTCGGCGTTGCCACCGCACTTCCGGCCGCGCCGGCCTCCGCCGCCACCCCGTGCTCGGCGGTCGACCAGCAGTACGGCAAGACCCAGGTGCGCTACTCGGCCGCCCGCACGAACAAGAAGAAGGCAGTCAAGAAGGTCCGCAAGGCCAAGCGGGTCCACGCCAAGCGACACACCAAGGCCTCGAAGCGGAAGCTCGTCCACGCCCGCAAGGTGAACCGTCGCGCGACCAAGAAGCTGCGCGCCGCGCAGATCCGCAACAACAACGCGCGCGCTGCGGCCGTCCGCTGCCACAACGACAACAGCGGAACCACCACGCCCCCGCCGGGCGCCCCCCAGCAGCTCCAGGGGCTGCTGCAGCAGCTCGGCAACCTCGGCCTCGACCCGGCCCAGCTGCAGGCCGTCGTCGACCAGATCGTCGCGGCCCTGGCCGGCGGCGACCTGTCGCCCGAGGACCTCGCGGCCCTGCTGCAGCCGGTCGTCGACGCCCTCGCCGAGGCAGGCCTGCCGGCCGACCAGGTCTCCGCGGCCCTCGCGCAGGTGCTGGGCGCGCTCGCCGGCGGCAACCTGCCGAGCGACCCGACCGGACTGCTCAACCTGGTGATCGACGCCCTGCAGGACGGCCTCGCCGGCACGCCGCTCGCCGAGCTGAACCCGATCCTGCAGCAGGTGCAGGACGTCTTGGACGACGTGCTCGGTGGTCTTCTCGGCGGCGGCGGACTCCCGCTGCCGATCCCGTGACCGACTGAGTCCCGCTCCCTCTGACGACGGCCCCGCCGCCACCCGAATCCGGGTGGTGGCGGGGCCGTTCGGCGTCTCCCGCGAGCCGCTGACCTGGACTTTTACCGGGACTGCCCGGCGACACGCCGACGCGCTTGCGCCCCGTCGCGAGCAGGCGTACGGTTCACCACATCTAGTACTTACATCGCTGTAGTTATCCACATCTAGTGCACAGTCAGATGCGGAAGACTCACAGTCCGGTGCTTGTTCTGAACATGTGGAGGGCTTGTTCTCCACAGAGATCCCCCCGATATTCACAACCTCGCACCCCTGCCGGGGGTGCGCTTGGCGCGCCCGGAAGGAGACACCCTGATGCACTGCCCCTACTGCCGTGGCACCGACACCCGGGTCCTCGACTCCCGGGTGGCCGACGACGGCGGATCGATCCGACGTCGGCGCACCTGCTCGGGATGTGCCAAGCGGTTCACGACCGTCGAGCTGATGCAGCTGACGGTCCTCAAGCGCTCGGGCGCCACCGAACCCTTCACCCGCGACAAGGCGATCTCCGGGGTCCGGAAGGCCTGCAAGGGCCGCCCGGTCACCGAGGACCAGCTCGCCTGTCTCGGTCAGGCCGTCGAGGACGCGCTGCGTCTCTCGGGAGCCGCCGAGATCCCCGCCAACGAGGTGGGTCTGGCCATCCTGGGCCCGCTCCGCGAGCTCGACGAGGTGGCCTACCTGCGCTTCGCGAGCGTCTACCGGGCCTTCGAGTCCGCCGACGACTTCGAGGACGAGATCGCCATGCTGCGTGCCGAGCGCACGCCGGTGGTCGTCCCGGAGCCCCCGCAGCCCGTCACCACGGGCTGACCACGATCCGCCCGGCACGTAGTGGGGAAGCTGCGTGCCGGGCGCACCACCTCTGAAGCACCCCACCAGCACGACCGCACGACCGACACACAGAAATGTCGGTGGCCTCGACGACCATCGACTGCAACGACGTACGAGTACTCACGGGACCAAGGAGATGGCATGACGGAGACGGTCAGCGGCGCAGCGACGGGCGCGTCCGCGAAGGGGAAGGGCCTGACCCTGGAGCGTGTGTTCAGCACCCCGGGCGTGCACCCCTACGACGAGATCGCCTGGGAGCGTCGCGACGTCGTCCAGACCAACTGGAAGACCGGCGAGACCGTCTTCGAGCAGCGCGGCGTGGAGTACCCCGACTTCTGGTCGGTCAACGCCTCGACGATCGTCACGACGAAGTACTTCCGCGGTGCCGTCGGCACCGACGCCCGCGAGTGGAGCCTCAAGCAGCTCGTCGACCGGGTCGTGAAGACCTACACCAAGGCCGGCATCGAGAACGGCTACTTCGCCGCCGATGTCGACGCCGAGGTCTTCGAGCACGAGCTCACCTGGCTGCTGGTCCACCAGTACTTCTCGTTCAACAGCCCCGTCTGGTTCAACGTCGGCACCGAGTCGCCGCAGCAGGTCTCGGCCTGCTTCATCCTCGCGGTCGACGACTCCATGGACTCCATCCTGAACTGGTACAAGGAGGAGGGCTTCATCTTCAAGGGCGGCTCCGGTGCCGGCCTCAACATCTCCCGGATCCGCTCCTCCAAGGAACTGCTCCGCTCCTCCGGCGGCACCGCCTCCGGCCCGGTCTCCTTCATGCGCGGCGCCGACGCCTCCGCCGGCACCATCAAGTCCGGTGGCGCCACCCGTCGCGCGGCCAAGATGGTCGTCCTCGACGTCGACCACCCCGACATCGTGGAGTTCGTCGAGACCAAGGCGCGCGAGGAGGACAAGATCCGCGCGCTCCGCGACGCCGGGTTCGACATGGACCTCGGCGGGGCCGACATCACCTCGGTGCAGTACCAGAACGCCAACAACTCGGTCCGGGTCAGCGACGAGTTCATGCGCGCCGTCGAGGACGGCACCGACTTCGGCCTGCGTGCCCGCACCACCGGCGAGATCATCGAGCGCGTCGACGCCCGTGACCTGTTCCGCAAGATCTCCGAGGCCGCGTGGGAGTGCGCCGACCCGGGTCTGCAGTACGACGACACGATCAACGACTGGCACACCAACCCCGAGACGGGCCGGATCACCGCGTCCAACCCCTGCTCGGAGTACATGTCGCTCGACAACTCCTCGTGCAACCTGGCGTCGCTGAACCTGCTGAAGTTCCTCAAGGACGACGACACCTTCGACGGCGAGCTCTTCGCGAAGGCCGTGGAGTTCATCATCACCGCGATGGACATCTCCATCTGCTTCGCCGACTTCCCGACCGAGGCGATCGGCCAGACCACGGTCGACTACCGCCAGCTCGGCATCGGCTACGCGAACCTGGGCGCGCTGCTCATGGCCATGGGCCTGGGCTACGACTCCGAGGGCGGCCGCGCGATGGCCGCGACCATCACCTCGCTGATGACCGGCACGTCCTACAAGCGCTCGGCCGAGCTCGCCGGCATCGTCGGCCCGTACGCCGGCTACGCCCGCAACGCCGAGGCCCACCAGCGGGTCATGCGCAAGCACCAGGCGGCCAACGACACCGTCCGCACGCTCTCGATCGCCGACAGCCAGGTCCACAAGCTTGCCACCCAGGCGTGGGCCGCCGTGATCAAGACCGGCCAGAAGAACGGCTTCCGCAACGCGCAGGCCTCGGTGCTCGCGCCGACCGGCACCATCGGCTTCATGATGGACTGCGACACCACCGGCATCGAGCCCGACTTCTCGCTGGTCAAGTTCAAGAAGCTCGTCGGCGGCGGCTCGATGCAGATCGTCAACCAGACGATCCCGCGGGCGCTGAAGAAGCTCGGCTACGTCGAGGAGCAGGTCGAGGCGATCGTCGCCTACATCGCCGAGCACGGCCACGTGATCGACGCCCCCGGCCTGCGCCAGGAGCACTACGAGGTCTTCGACACCGCAATGGGCGCCCGCTCGCTGAAGCCGATGGGCCACGTCCGGATGATGGCCGCGGCGCAGCCGTTCCTCTCCGGCGCGATCAGCAAGACGGTCAACCTGCCGGAGTCCGCCACGGTCGAGGAGATCGAGGACGTCTACCTGCAGTCGTGGAAGCTGGGCCTCAAGGCCACCGCGATCTACCGCGACAACTGCAAGGTCGGCCAGCCGATGTCGTCCGGCAAGGGCGAGAACAAGGGCACCGACTCCAACGTCTCCGCCGCAGCCCCGGCCGAGGTCGAGACCAAGGTGATCGAGAAGGTCGTCTACGCCCCCACCCGCAAGCGGCTCCCGAAGTCCCGCGTCTCGCGCACCACGTCCTTCACGGTCGGCGGCGCCGAGGGCTACCTCACCTCGGGCGCTCACGACGACGGCCAGCTCGGCGAGGTCTTCCTCAAGCTCGGCAAGCAGGGCTCGACCCTGGCCGGCGTGATGGACGCGTTCTCGATCGCGGTCAGCATCGGCCTCCAGTACGGCGTGCCGCTGGAGACCTACGTCTCGAAGTTCACCAACCTGCGCTTCGAGCCCGCCGGTCTCACCGACGACCCCGACGTGCGCATGTCGCAGTCCCTCATGGACTACGTCTGGCGTCGTCTGGCCCTCGACTACATGCCGTTCGACCAGCGTGCGGCCCTCGGCATCTTCTCGGCCGAGGAGCGCCAGCGTCACCTCGAGACCGGCTCCTACGAGCTCGTCGAGGAGACCGGTGGCGCCGCGGAGCTGATCGAGGAGGCCCCGGCCGCCAAGACGACCCCGGTCGTCGAGGTCGAGATCACCGATGCCCCGGTCGACGCGACCGAGACCCCGGCGGCGGCCAAGCCGGCTCCCAAGGAGGCGCACACCACCGCCGAGCTGCTCGAGCAGCTCAGCGGCACGGCCGTCGACTCCCCGCTGTGCTTCACCTGCGGCACCAAGATGCGCCCCGCCGGCTCCTGCTACGTCTGCGAGGGTTGCGGCAGCACCTCCGGCTGCAGCTGACCTGAGCCAGCCGTCCGACGGCCCCGACACCCGTGAGGGTGCCGGGGCCGTCGGCGTCTGGTGGGCGCCTCGGCGGCGGCTCCGGACGTCGTGCGAACAGAGCGCTCAGAGGCTCGCTTCGCATGCCGTCCGGAGGTGGGAGGGGCTCAGGGCTCGCGAGCGTTGCCTGACAGTCGATCCCGCAGCCACGAGGTCGTGCCGGGCCGCAGGCCCTTTGCCTTCGGCAGCCCGGCCAGCGGAGCGACGGTGAGCGCAGCGCCCTCGGGCAGCGCCCACTTCAGGGCGTGGTAGACCCGCGACAGGGTGTCGTCGCTGTCGATGAAGGCCAGGTGGTCGGACGCGACGCGGACCTCGACCCACGGCCCGGGGAGGTCCCGGGCCGCGTCGAGGTCCGCGAGGTCGGCGGACGTCCAGAGGACGTACACGTCAGGCGATGGTGGCCTTGCCCTCGGCCTCGACCTTGTCGTCGTGCAGCAGGTCGCCCGCGGCGTCCACCGGGACGTAGGAGACGTCGAAGGTGATGGGGGAGCCGGGCTGGTGCTCGAAGTTCTCGCCGTACGAGAAGGTCTCGCCGGTGCCGAAGGTGTAGACGCCGGCGTCGCTGTAGCCGTCGGGGGCCAGGCCGAAGTCGTTGATGCCCTGGGCCGCGTAGAGGTCGTCGCCGGTCAGGCCGTCCATGCCCTGCATGTAGGGCCAGTCGTCGTAGCGCGGGGAGATGTCGACCAGGCTGGAGCCGAGGTCGATCGGGGCGCCGTTGTTGGTGATCACATAGTTGACGAAGACGAGCTCGTCGCCGACCTCGATCAAGGGCTTGTTGGTGTCGGGGTCGACGAAGGAGCCGGTGTCGTCGGCCTTGGCCGTGCCGACCTGGTAGACGGCGACCGACACCTCGCCGACCTCGATGGTGGTGAGCAGGTCGCCCTTCTCGACGGGCGGCAGCGCCCAGGCGGGATTGCCGCCGGTCCCGGCGGCCGGGGCCGCGGCCGCGTCCTCCGACGCGCTGGCAGACTCGCTCGGCTCGACCTCCTCAGCCTCCGGGGTCTCCTCGGCCTGCGCGCTCGACGACGTGTCCGACGCCGTGTCGTCCGAGCCGCCGGGGTCGCCGTCGGAGCAGGCCGACAGGGACAGGACGGCGACGGTGGCGAGGCCGCCGAGGAGGGAGCGGGACCGGCGGGAGAGCGGGGTCATGGGTGTCCTTCGCAAGGTAAAGAAATGGGCTGGCGGGCGGTTCCTTCCCATCGGGACGCCCTCGGCAAACCGATCGCCCGGCCCGCGCTCCTCAGGTCCGGCCCTGTTCCGCCGATGGTCTTCCCCTACACGGATCCACGGATGGAGCAGTGTCATGGCACGGACGCCATCGGACGACGACGCGCGCGCCCGGCGCGCGCGCACCCAGAGGCTGGGGCAGGGCCTCGCCCGGTGGGAGCGCACCTCCGTGGGCGTCTGGGTCACGACCGACGCGCTGGCGTCGCTGCCGGCGTCCCGCTGGACGGTGCTGCAGGGCCTGCGCTGGCCCGAGGGGCTCCGGGGGAGCGCGGACCACGTCGTCGTGGGCCGCAGCGGGATCTACGTGGTCGACACCAAGAACTGGTCGGGTCCGGTACGGGTCAAGGGCGGGATGCTGATCCAGGCCGGCCAGGTCCGTGGCGTGGGCGGTGCGGTCGACGCGGCCGGGCACGTCGCCGCTCTCCTCGACCGTCGTACGGCGGGCTGCGTGCACCCGGTCGTCTGCGTGGCCCGTGACGAGCCGATCGTGGGTGTGGTCGGCGACGTCTTCGTCTGCTCGACGTGGAACGTGCGCGAGCTGCTGCAGTCGCGGCCGCGGGAGCTGTCTCGGCGCCGGGCCCGGGCGGTGGTCCGGGAGCTGCGGGCCGGGCTGCGGCCGAGCCGGGTCGGGACGCGCGCCGGCGGAAGCCGGTCCGCACGGGCCGGATCGGGCGGCGAGAGCGTCGTCAAGGACATGCTGCGGGCCGGTGCGCTGCTGGCCGTGTTCGCCGTCGTGGTGAGCAATCCGGACGTCGTGACCGAGCCCGCGACCTGGCTCGCGGAACGGCTGGCTGACCTCGGAGGGTGACCAGGCTCACCCCGAGCGGGCTTTGGGCTTCTCCGAAGTCGTGTGCGACGGTGGACAAAACCTCGTCCACGGACCACCCACGGTTGAGGTCACGAAACAGCCTGGAACGCGCCGAGGCCCGTCACGTCGCCAGGCGGACACCGACATCAGGAAGTAGAGACGGGCACGGGGGACCCAAGCAGTACGCCCGCAAGGGCTGGGGGTGAAGCCGAGCAGCGCTCGGCCGGGCACGGCGTCCGAATCCGACAGGTCATCCTTCGCAGGCGATCGCCGAGGAAACACCCTTGAACCACGCCTCCGACGGCGCGCTCGTGCGCGCCCGCATCCTTCGCGGCACCGCTACCGGTGCCCTCGCGTTCGCCCTCGCTCTGGGCGTCAGCCCTCTCGCCCCGACCGCCACGGCGGACGCCGCGGTCGGCAAGCGCCACGAGGGCCGTCAGGTCGAGCAGATGAACGCCAAGCCGCTTCCGCCCCGCGGCGAGCGGGTCCTCAAGGTCGCCCGCGACCAGGCCGGGGACCCCTACTCCTGGGGTGGCACCGGGCCGAGCCGCTTCGACTGCTCCGGCCTGACCAAGTACGTCTACAAGAAGGCGCTCGGCAAGAACCTGCCCCGCACGAGCAGCGCCCAGGTCGGCGCGACCAAGCGGATCAAGCGCGCGGACGCCCGCAAGGGCGACCTGGTCTTCTTCCACGACGGTGGCGGGGTCTACCACGTCGCGATCTACGCCGGGAAGAACCAGGTCTGGCACGCACCCGGCTCCGGCCAGAGCGTCACCAAGGCCACGATCTGGACCGGCTCGGTCTTCTTCGGTCGGGTCCGCTAACGCCGACCCACCCCGTCGTACGA
Source organism: Nocardioides sp. CCNWLW216 (assembly GCF_037120545.1). Taxonomy (NCBI): domain Bacteria; kingdom Bacillati; phylum Actinomycetota; class Actinomycetes; order Propionibacteriales; family Nocardioidaceae; genus Nocardioides; species Nocardioides sp. CCNWLW216. Next base: position 625,787 of record NZ_JBBBBJ010000002.1, on the reverse strand, counting down.
CGACGCCCGCACCCCGATCGGGGTGCGGGCGTCGTCGTACCTGGAGGAGGTCAGCGCCGGACGCGGACCTGCTTGCTGACCTTCGCGCCGGGGGCGGTCAGCGTGACGCGGGCCTTCTTCGGCTTGCCCCGCACGGCCTTCAGCCCGGCCTTCGTCAGCCGCAGCTGCACCGTCTTCTGCTTGCCCGGCTTCACGGCGTAGCGGACCTTCTTGGTCCACGCCTTGCCGCGCTTCGGGTGCTGCAGCAGCGCGGTGCCGCGGCAGGTCCGGCCGCCCTTCGGGCAGGCCACGCGCACCGGCACCCGGCCCTTGCGGGCGACGATCGGCTTGCGGGAGGCCTTCACCTTGCCCAGCGGGGCAGCGATCTTGAACACCGAGCCACGGCCGGGGTCGACGTTGGTGCGCTGCAGGTGGCGCCGCGCGATCCGCACGATGCTGTTGCTCTTCTTGTCGGTGAACCACACGTCGCCGGCCCTGGAGAAGGTGAGGTACTCCGGCTCGTAGTTGCCGATCTTGACCAGCGCTCCGCGCCCGCGGGCGTCCACGTGTCCGATCGCGTGGTCGCGGCCCACGCTGGTGAACCACATCTTCCTGTCGGGACCGTAGGTGAGGCTGGTCGGCGCCGTCTTGTCGCCGGTGTCGATGATCCGCGTGGCGCCGCTGCGGTGGTCGATCCACCCGACGTCGCCCTCGTCGGCCGACGTGAACCAGGTCGCCGTGTCGTAGCGCGCGAACCAGACCGAGCCGTTCGGTCCGGCGGCCAGGGAGTTGGGGTCGGCGAGCCCGTCGGGCAGCGGGTACGTCGTCCCGGCGGACGCGTCCGCGTTGCTGCGGATCAGGGTGTCGTCGGCCTGGCACCACATGGCGCCGTCGCGGCCGTAGGCGATCGCGCCGTCGCAGGGCGGCGCGTTCTGCAGCCAGACCGCCTGGCCGTTGACGATCCGGGCCAGACCGTCGTCGTCGTAGGACATGGTGATCCAGGGGACCTGGCCGGGGCCGATCGCCACCTGCTTGCCGTACGGGTAGGAGCCCAGCGAGTAGTTGCCGGTCACCTGGTTGGTGCTCGGGCGGAAGGAGAAGGCCCTCCGGCCATGGTCCCAGATGATCCAGACCGTCCCGTCCGCCGCCACAGCGAGGTCGGGCACGCCGCCGCCGATGTCGTCACGGTCCTCGATGGTGTACTCGGTGATCCGCCCCGCGGGCGTGATGCGCCCGATCTTGTTCGCGTCCTCCATCGTGAACCACATGTCCCCGTTGGGGGCCGTCCGGATCCGGCCCAGGCCGGCCGTGCTGGTGGGGACCGGGAAGCGGCGTACGACGCCCGCCGCGGTCCGCTCCAGCGTCGGCGTCGCCGGGTGCGTGGTCCAGGTGAGGGTGGGGAGGTCCGGTTCGGGCTCCTCCGCCGCGCTGGTGGCCGGGGTCGCGGCCAGCTGGGCGGCGAGCAGGACGGCAGTCACGCCGCCGGTGATGAGCAGGCGGCCGGCACGTCTGGTGCGCCGGTACGCCGAGATCGCCCGAGTGTCCATCTGTGGTTCCTTCGAATCGTCGAGTCGTCAGGAGGGGTCTTGCCGCGGGGGCGGTGTCCGCAAACCCGTCGCGGTGCCAGACTCTCGGACCCCGACTCGACGCTTCCCTACCTGCTGCGCGTTTCCCTCGGGGACGGCGTCATCCTCCAGGCCAGGGAGACCTGGCCGCGCACGGCCAAGGTTCACGGCCATCGGGTCGAAGGACTGGCCGGAGGACACCGAGGTCGTCGCGCGGGTCGCGGTCCGCAGCTGGGTGTCGGCGCGGAGCCGCCATCGACCTGGTGCTCGACCGGAGCCGCTTCTGGCCGACCGCGCGCACGTCGAGGCAGGTTCGGCCGGCTGGCCGCCGGCGACGCCGTCCTCGGGGACGAGGGCCTGGCCGACCGGGTCGCGGCCCTGACCTCGGGCCGGCTCGGGTCCCAGCTGGCCGAGCTGGCGGCGGTGCCGCGAGCGGCGGTGGTCGTGGAGGACGGCCACTCCGCGGTGTTCAAGCTGGACCGGGTGCGTCCGGCGCTCGTCGCGGACGGGCTGGCCGAGCGCCAGGTCCCCTGGCCGAGCGTGCCGGTGATCTTCGCCGAGACCCGTCAGCTCGCGGAGGAGTGGACCTACCGGTTCCTCGCCGCTCCGCCCAGCCCGGCGGAGGTGCGGGCGTGGGCCCCGCGCGAGGGGCACGTGGTCTCGGACCGCGGCCGGGTGCCGGGGCAGCTGGTCGAGGCCTACCTGCGGGCCCGGGCCGGGGATATCTAGGAGAAAACTCAACGTTTCCTCAAGGCTTCCGCAAGATCGCCATTTCGGCTTCTCAGCGGGCGAATCCGCGGCCTAGAGTTCTACTCGACCCCGCTGGTGACCCGAGACGCCAGCGGGGTCACTTACATTTCCGGGCCGTCCAGGCCGGGGAGCCCGCTGAGATCCGGTGGCACGTCCACCGCGTGGTCGCGGAGCACGTCGAGGGGCACGATCTCCAGGGCCCGCTGGTTCGTCGCGGCCAGGACCACCGGGGTCGCCGCGCCCGCCTCGTAGGACTGCCGCCAGCGCGCCGCGACCACGCACCACGGGTCGCCCGGGTGCAGGCCGGCGAACCCGTACTCCGGCCGGGGCGTCGTCAGGTCGTTGCCGACCGACGCCTGGTGGTCCAGGAACTCGCGGGTCACGATGGCGCAGATCGCGTGCAGGCCGACGTCGTCGGGCCCGCAGGAGCAGCTCCCGTCGCGGTAGAAGCCGGTCAGCGGCTCGGTGCCGCACGGCTCCAGCTCACCGCCGAGGACGTTGCGCTCGGTCACGGAGCGAGGATAGGGGTACCGGACCACTCCTGACCTCGCTCGGAAGGCCACCCGATGAAGTGCACCCGCCTGCTCGCCGCCTCCGTCGCCGGCGCCGCCGCCCTCACCGTCCTGGCGGGTACGCCGGCCGCCGTCGCCAAGCCGCCGACCGAGCGGGTGGTGGTCGACCCGGTGGACGCGGGGGCGTCGTACGACATCCTGAGGACGACGCTGGTCTCGGCCGCCGAGCCCGGCGCGAAGGCCAAGGTCGTGGTCAGCCACGACCGGCGGGTCCGCTCCGGCGACGGGATCGACCTGTGGTTCGACCTCGACGGGGACCGCGCACCCGACGTCTACCTCACCGGTCTGGCCTACTCCGAGTACGCCGTCTTCCGCGCCCGATCGTTCAAGCGGCACGGCAAGGACATCAGCGCCAAGGGCTGCTTCTCGCTGACCATGCGCAAGCGGCACGCGATCGTGCGCTTCGACCCCGACTGCCTGGGGGCGTCGCGGGTCTTCGCGGTGACCGCCCGGTCCTTCCGGCACGGTGACTCGGCGAGCGCCGCCGACTGGGCGCCCGGCACCGAGCGGCTGAGCCGCCGGGTGCGCTCCTACGCCTCCTGAGCCCCACGCCGGTCGGGGGTTCTCCCCAGGCAGACCGTGCGGACGCACGGGCTGTCCGCGCGGCACGGCATGATCGGGGGATGCCCGACACCGTCCCGCTGCTGCGCCTGCTCGACGACGCGATGCTGGGCCTGTCGTTCGACGCCGGGACCCTCGCGCGAGCGCAGGCCTACGTCGCCGAGGGCCGCGTCGACTGGGTCGACGTCGTCAGCCCCGGTCGTGACCAGGTCGTGCTGGCCGGCGAGGTCCAGGGCGGCGAGCCCGATCCCTACGACGTGTCGGTCACCCTGGTCCGCTCGGCCCGCACCGTGCTGGTGCGCGGGCGCTGCACCTGCTTCGTCGGTCGCTCGTGCAAGCACGCCGCCGCGGTGCTGATCGCCGGCCAGGCGGAGAGCGCGGCCGGCGGCGAGGAGTCCGACTGGGGCAGACGGCTGGACGCGGTCCTCGACGAGCTCGGCCGCTCGGTGCCGGCCGAGGAGCTCAAGCCGCTCGCCCTCGAGGTGGGCCTCGACCGGCCTGAGGCGACCGGCGACCGGCGACGGGCGCCGTCGTGGCAGGTGCGGGCGATGCGCCCGACGGTGCGGGTCAACCCGCTCACGACCGGTCGCCGCGGGACCTGGATCCGTCGCGGCATCGGCTGGGACGACCTGCCGCGGGCGGCGTACTCCCACAGCCATGACCCGGCCCAGCTCGCGGCGATGGCCGAGCTCGCCGCGGCTCGTCGCTCGCCCCACTACTACCGCGGCGAGACGCCGCTCGACGACCTCGGCTCGGGCGTGTGGTCGATGCTGTCGCGGGCCCGCGAGGCGGGCGTCGAGCTGCTCGGCGCGGCCGACGTACCCTCCGTGCGGCTGCTCGACGGACCGCTCTCGCTGCGGGTCGAGGTGCGCGGCGACGACACCGGCGACGGGACCGCGCGGGTCGAGGTGGGGGTCGAGCACGAGGGGCGCTGGTGGTCCGGGGACGACCTGCTCGTGGTCGGCCGGCAGGGCCACGGGGTCGCCCTGGTCGACCCGGCGAGCTCCGCGCTGGTGCTCGCGCCGCTCGACCGGATCGTCCCCGAGACGGTGCGACAGCTCGTGGAGTCGCCCGACCCGATCCGGATCCCGGCCGGCCAGGGCGAGCAGTTCGTGCGCGACTACCTGCCCCGCCTGCGCCGCCACCTCGCGGTGGCCTCCAGCGACGGGGCGGTGGCGCTGCCCGAGGAGCTCCCCCCGGCGCTCGTGCTGACCGTGGGCTGGCGCGGCCCCGGGGTCGCCGACGTGGCCTGGACCTGGCGCTACCGCACCGGCGACGACGTCCAGGAGGTCGACCTCGGCGGCACCCGCGGCGACGTACGACGGCCCGAGCGGGAGCAGGCCCACCTGGAGCGGCTGGCGCTCGGCGCGACCGGCGACCGGCTGCTGCGCGACGGGTCCGGCGCGCTGCGTCCGCGCCACGAGCTGCGCGGCGACCGACTGCTGACGCTGGTCGGCGAGGTGCTGCCGACGCTGCGCGAGGACCCGCTGGTCGAGGTCGAGGAGGTCGGGGTGCAGCCCGACTACCGGCCCGCCGTGGCCGAGCCCGAGATCCGGTTCGAGCTGGCGGCCGAGGACGACGCGGCGGGCCCGGTCGACTGGCTCGACCTGCGGGTGGTCGTTGACGTCGACGGCGAGGAGGTCCCGCTGGCCTACGTCCTCGAGGCGCTCACCCAGGACCAGGAGCAGGTGTTCCTGCCCAGCGGGCGCTACCTGCCGGCCGACCACCCGGCGCTGGCCCGACTCGCCGACGCGGTCCGGGCCGCGGCCGAGCTGACCGAGCAGGACGACGACGGCACCCTGCGGGTCGGCCGTCACGACCTCGGCCTGTGGGGCGAGCTCGCCGAGATCGGCCTGGTCGACCAGCAGGCCGCCCGCTGGGTCGCCGCGGCCCAGCAGCTCAGCGGGCTCGCCGCGCTGCCGGAGGTCGACCCGGTCGGGATCGACAGCGAGCTGCGCGACTACCAGCTCGACGGCTTCCGGTGGCTGGCCTTCCTCCACGACGCCGGGCTCGGCGGGATCCTGGCCGACGACATGGGGCTCGGCAAGACCCTGCAGGCGCTGGCGCTGATCACCCACGCCCGTGCGCAGGGCACCGGACCGTTCCTCGTCGTGGCGCCGACGAGCGTGGTGCCGGGCTGGGTGCGCGAGGCGGCCCAGCACGCGCCGGGCCTCGTGGTCCGCTCGATCGGTGCGGGCCGGAGCCGCCGGGGGAGCAGCCTGGCCGAGGTGGCGCGCGGCGCCGACGTCGTCGTGACGTCGTACACGCTGCTGCGGCTGGAGGCCGACGAGTACGTCGCCCTGCCGTGGGGCGGGCTGGTCCTCGACGAGGCCCAGCAGGTCAAGAACCACCAGGGCAAGACCTACCAGGCCGTCCGTCGGATCGACGCGCCCTTCCGGCTGGCCCTCACCGGCACCCCGTTCGAGAACCGGCTGATGGAGCTGTGGTCGCTGCTGTCGATCGTGGCGCCCGGTCTCTACCCCTGGCCGCGCAAGTTCGCCGAGCTGGTGGCCAACCCGGTCGAGAAGCAGGGCGACGAGCGGGCGCTGGCCCGGTTCCGCACCCGGATCCGGCCGTTCCTGCTGCGTCGCACGAAGGAGCTGGTGGCCGCCGACCTGCCGCCCAAGCAGGAGCAGGTGCTCGACGTGGCGCTCGGCCCCAAGCACCGGCGGGTCTACGACACCCACCTGCAGCGCGAGCGCCAGCACATCCTGGGCCTGATCGGCGACTTCGACAGCAACCGGGTCGCGATCTTCCGCTCGCTGACCAAACTGCGCCAGCTCAGTCTCGACGCGGCGCTGGTCGACGACGAGCACGAGGGCATCGGCTCGGCCAAGATCGACGTCCTGGTCGACCACCTCCGCGAGCTCGCGGCGGAGGGGCACCGGGCGCTGGTCTTCAGCCAGTTCACGAGCTTCCTGGCCCGCGTACGCCGGCGCCTGGACGCCGAGGGCATCGGCCACGCCTACCTCGACGGTCGCACCCGCGACCGCGACGCGGCGATCGGGGAGTTCCGTCACGGCGACGCCCCGGCGTTCCTGATCAGCCTGAAGGCCGGCGGGGTCGGCCTGACCCTCACCGAGGCCAGCTACGTGTTCGTCCTCGACCCCTGGTGGAACCCCGCGGCCGAGGCGCAGGCCGTCGACCGGGCCCACCGGATCGGCCAGCACCAGCCGGTGATGGTCTACCGGCTGGTCGCCACCGACACCATCGAGGAGAAGGTGATGGAGCTGAAGGCCCGCAAGGCCGCGCTCTTCGCCCAGGTCGTCGACGGTGACGGGGCGATGGCGACGGCCGTCACCGCCGACGACGTACGAGCGCTGCTGGGGGACTGAGCCCGGGCTGAGCCGACTCGGCTCAGGCGGCGGAGGGGACGACGTACCAGGCGGTGGTGTCGGCCGAGTCCTCCTGGGTGCCGCTGTCGGTGCCGTCGTCGGTGCTGCTGCCGGGTTGGCCCTGCTGACCCTGACCCGGGAGCTGCCCGTCCTGGCCGGGCATCCCCGGCATCTGGCCGTCCCGGCCGGGACCGCCGCCACCCGGGAAGTCCGGACGCTGGCCGCGGTCGGGGAAGCCGCCGTCGTCGTCCGCGGTGGCTCGGCCGAGGAAGAAACCGCCCAGGCCGACGCCGACCAGGACCACGACGGCCGCGGCGGCGAGCCAGGCGGTGCGGGGCACCCGGCGCAGTGGGTTCGGGCGCTTCGGGGCGGCGGCCGCCGGCGGGTACGGCGGCGGCGGGGGCGGTGCGTCCGCGACCGCCGTGGCGCCCGCGGCGGGCTGCTGGGCGGCGAGCGGACCGGTCTCGTCCTGGGGGCGCTGGTCGCCCGGCTGGTGCTGGTTCATGGACCCGACTGTCCGCCCGTGGGCTGGCAGGGACTTCGGCCCGACCTGTGCGATCGCTGTGAACGAACCAGGTCCGAGACTTCACATCCCGGTCACCACCGGCCTCGTCGGACCAGGCACAGTAGGGCCATGACGAGCGTGATCGACCGCCGGCCGGGGGGCCTGACTCCTGCGGAGGTGGAGCTGCTGGGGCAGGAGCTCGACGCGATCCGCCAGGCCGTCCTCGACGACCGGGGGGCGCGGGACGCGGCGTACATCCGGCGGGTGATCCGAGTGCAGCGCTCCCTCGAGATCGGGGGCCGTCTGGTGCTGCTCCTCGGCCGCAACAAGGGCGCCTGGGTGGTCGGGACGACGGCGCTGAGCCTGGCCAAGATCCTCGACAACATGGAGATCGGCCACAACGTCCTGCACGGGCAGTGGGACTGGATGCGCGACCCCAAGATCCACTCGTCGACCTGGGAGTGGGACCACGCCTCGCCGCCGAAGCAGTGGCAGCGCGCGCACAATCAGGTGCACCACACGTACACGAACATCATCGGGATGGACAACGACCTCGGCTACGGCATCATGCGCGTCGACGAGGCCCAGGAGTGGAGGCCGCGCTACCTGGTGCAGCCGCTGTGGAACGCCGTCACCGCGTGCATCTTCGAGTGGGGCATCGCGATGTACGACCTCGACCTCGGCGACCACATCCGCGGTGGGCGGAGGCTGTCGCCGGAGAAGCGGGCCGAGGCGCTGGTGACCCTGCGCCGGGCGCTGCGCCAGGCCGCCAAGGACTTCGTGGTCTGGCCGGTCCTCTCCGGCCCCGGCTGGCGCGCGACCCTGGCCGCCGACGTCACCGCCGTCCTGGTCCGCAACGTGTGGAGCCACTCGGTGATCATGTGCGGGCACTTCCCGGAGGGCGTCGAGGCGTTCGAGCTGCCCGAGCTCGACGAGGACGAGAGCCGCGGCGAGTGGTACGTCCGCCAGATGCTCGGCTCGGCCAACATCTCCGGCCCGCCGACCCTGCACCTGCTGACCGGCAACCTCTCCCACCAGATCGAGCACCACCTGTTCCCCGACCTCCCCAGCAACCGGTACGGCGAGATCGCGCCCCGGGTGCGCGAGGTCTTCGACAAGTTCGACCTGGCCTACTGCTCGCGCCCGCTGGTCCGGCAGGTCGCCAGTGCCTGGCACAAGGTGGTCCGACTGTCCCTGCCCAACGGCTGGCTCGCCGAGACCCGGCCGCGCAACCTGCTGCCTCAGCTGCGCAAGCTGACCGCCCGGCCGGCGTAGGCCGAGCGGCTTCACCCGCCCGCCACCGGCTGCTCACGCCCTCGCCACCCGGCGGGAGCAGCGTGACGACATGACTGATCTCGGGCAGCACCTCCTCCGTCGTACCCTGCTCGCCGGCTCCGCGGCCGGCCTCCTCGCCGCCGCGCCGGCGTCCGCCTCCGCCGGGCTGGTCCGCCGCCGGCTCACCCTCCCGTCGGGCGTCCAGTCCGGCGACGTCACGACCCGCAGCGCCGTGCTGTGGGCACGCTCCTCCGGTCGCGGTCGGCTGGTCGCCGAGGTGGTCAGCGGCCGGCGTCGGCACCGCCTCCGCGGCCCGTGGGCCACCGCGACCTCCGACCACACGGCCAAGCTGGCGCTGGACCGGCTGGCGCCGGGACGTGAGTACGACGTACGCCTCGGCTTCGAGGACGAGCACGGGCTGCTGGGCGAGACCCGGACTGCGAGCTTCCGGACGGCGTCGCTGCACGAGGCCGCGACCAGCTTCGTGTGGACGGGCGACACCTGCGGCCAGGGCTGGGGGATCAACCCCGACATCGGCGGGCTGGTGGGCTACCGCGCGATGCACGAGACCCGCCCCGACCTGTTCGTCCACGCCGGCGACACGATCTACGCGGACGGCCCGATCGCGGCCACGGTGACCGAGCCCGACGGGCAGGTGTGGCGCAACCTGGTCACCGAGGAGGTCAGCAAGGTGGCGGAGACGCTGGGGGAGTTCCGCGGCCGGCACCGCTACACGCTGCTCGACGAGAACGTCCGGGCCTTCTACGCCGACACCCCGGTCGTCGCGCAGTGGGACGACCACGAGACCACGAACAACTGGTACCCCGGCGAGGTCCTGGAGGACCCGCGCTACACCCAGGAGCGGCGGGTCGACGTCCTGGCGCAGCGCGCCCGGCGGGCCTGGCAGGAGTACCAGCCGATCGCCGACCCGGCGGCGCACCGCCGCGACGGCGGATTCGCCCCCGCCCGGATCTATCGCAAGGTCGAGCGCGGACGGCACCTCGACGTCTTCTGCCTCGACATGCGCACCCACAAGGACCCGAACACCGCGGGCCTGGAGCCCGACGGCACCCGGATCCTCGGTCCCGAGCAGGCCGACTGGCTCGTCCGCGAGGTACGGCGCTCCCGCGCGACGTGGAAGGTCATCTCGGCGGACCTCCCGCTCGGCGTCGTCGTACCCGACGGGGAGGCGCAGGAGAGCCTGGCCAACGGCGACCCGGGCGCCCCGCTCGGCAAGGAGCAGGAGATCGCCGGCGTCCTGGCGGCCTTCAAGCGGCACCGGGTCCGCAACGTCGTGTGGATCACCGCGGACGTGCACTACTGCGCGGCCCACCACTACTCGCCCGAGCGCGCGGGCTTCACCGACTTCGACCCGTTCTGGGAGTTCGTCGCGGGGCCGATCGCGGCGGGCACGTTCGGGCCCAACGAGCTCGACGGCACCTTCGGCCCGGAGGTCGTCTTCCGCAAGCACGCGGCGACCCCGAACGAGTCGCCACGGCACGGCAACCAGTTCTTCGGCCACGCCGACATCGCGGCCGACGGGCGGCTGACGGTGAGCCTGCGCGACCTGACCGGGGCCGTGCTGTTCAGCCAGGACCTGGAGCCGGAGGGGCGTTAGCTGCGGGGGTCGACCAGCACCTTCGCGTGGGTGGTGCGGCCCGAGTCGAGCTCGTCCATGAGGGCGGCCAGCTCGCTGAGACCGACGGTGCCGGTGTGCAGGCCGTCCACGCGCACCGCGCCGTCGGCGATGGCCCGCATCGCCCCGACGAAGTCGGCCCGGGTGTAGGCGAGGGACCCGATCACGGTGAGCTCGCGCAGCTGCCAGTCGCCGTAGCTGACCTGGGAGTCGGTCATCGGGAAGCCGAGCAGCGACAGGGTGCCGCCGCGGCGGACCAGCTCGGCCGAGGACTGGAGCAGCCCGGCGACGCCGGTGCACTCGTAGAGGACGTCGGCGCCGAGGCCGCCGGTGATCGCGTCGAGGTGCTCGCGGACCCGGTCGCCGGGCTCGAAGACCTCGGTCAGCCCGAGGTCGAGAGCGGCGGTACGGCGCTCCGGGTTGGGCTCGATCACGACCAGCCGACCGGCGCCGGCGTGCCGGGCGTGCTGCGCCGCGAGCAGGCCGATGGGACCGGCGCCCTGGACGACGACCACGGCGCCGAGCGGCTGGCGGGTGCGTCGTACGGCGTGGAAGGTCACGGCGGTCGGCTCGACCAGTGCCGCCTGGACGTCGGTGAGCCCGTCGAGGACGGGGAGGACCCGCCGCTCGGAGACCACGAGCGCGGTGGCGAACCCGCCGTGCGCCGGAGCGTCGGGCGTGACGCCGTTGGCCTCGGCGAACGCGGTGTCGCAGTGGTCGGCGTGACCGGCCAGGCACATCGCGCAGCGGCCGCACGCGGCGCCGACGGCGGCGACGACGCGCTGGCCGACGGCGACGGCGGTGACCTCGGCACCGATCCGGCGCACGGTGCCGGTCCACTCGTGCCCGAAGACGGCCGGCGGGACCTGACCGCCGGAGGTGTAGTTGTGCGTGTCGGTCGCGCAGACGCCGCAATAGGTGATGCCCACCTCGACCTGGTCCGGCCCGAGGTCCGGCGGGCTGCTCTCCGTCCCGAGCTCGACCCGGGACACCCCGACCACCTGTGCATACGTCTCGGTCACCCCCCGACCGTACGACAAAAGCGACGACTGTCGGATAAGGGGTGGGGTATCCGGGTGCGAACCGCGCGGCGGCTGTGAAAGCATCGGGGCCCGTCGACGACAGGAGCTGAGCCGGCGTGACCGTCTTCCTCGTGATCGGGGTGATCGGCCTGGTGCTGCTGGCCGTCAGCCTGGTCCTCGGTGACCTGCTCGACGGCGTCGCCGACGCCCTGCCGGGCGACGTCTTCTCCACGGCCGTCATCGGTGCGTTCGTGGCGGCGACCGGCTTCGGCGGCGCGACCGCCGAGGCGGCCGGTGCGCCGGCCGTGGTGTCGCTGCCCGTCGGCATCGTCGCGGGCGTCGTCTTCGCCTGGTTCGCCGCCTGGCTGACCCGGCTGATCCGCGACGGCGGCAGTGATGCGACGCCGTCCGTCGACCACACCGTCGGCCAGGCCGGTCGGGTGGTCAGCGCGATCCCGGACGCCGGCCTCGGGACCGTCGACGTGCTGGTCGGCGGCAACCCGGTCCGGCTCAACGCGCGCTGCGACCAGCCCCTGGAGGCCGGCACCGAGGTCTACGTGACCACGGTGCTCTCGCCGACCGCCGTCGAGGTCGCCCCGGTGTGGCGTCCTCTCCCGTGATGTCCCCCCGGTGATGTCCCCCCCGGTCATGTCCCCCCGTGATGTCCCTGCCCTGACGACCCACCCGAAAGGCTCCCTATGACCGACCTGCTGATCCCCGTCGGCGGCCTCGTCCTGCTCCTCATCCTGCTCGTGCTCCTCGTGACCAGCCGCTACAAGGTCGCCGGGCCGAACCAGGCGTTCATCATCACCGGGCGCAAGGGCAAGGCGGTGCTGAACCCCGAGACCGGGCAGCTGAGCACGGACCTCTCCGGGCAGAAGGTCGTCCTCGGCGGTGGGGTCTTCGTCATCCCGTTCGTGCAGAAGCAGGCCACGATGGACCTGTCCTCACGGCGGATCTCGGTCCAGATCCGCGGGGCGGTCTCCGGTCAGGGCATCAAGCTGAACGTCGAGGGCGTCGCGATCGTCAAGGTCGGCGGCAACGCCGACCAGATCCGGCTCGCCGCGCAGCGCTTCCTCAGCCAGCAGCAGGACGTCGAGCCGTTCACCCAGGAGGTGCTCGCCGGTGCGCTGCGCTCGATCGTGGGCGGCCTGACGGTCGAGCAGATCATCCGCGACCGGGCGGCGTTCGCGCAGCGGGTGGCCGACGAGTCCGAGAACTCGCTGACCGGCCAGGGCCTGATCCTCGACACCTTCCAGATCCAGGACGTCACCGACGACGGCAGCTACCTGGCCGACCTCGGTCGGCCGGAGGCGGCCCGGGTCAGCCAGACCGCGCGGATCGCCGAGGCGAACGCGCGCCAGGCCGCCGAGCAGGCGCAGATCGCGGCCGAGCAGGAGATCGCCATCGCCCAGCGCACGCTGGCGCTGAAGCAGGCCGAGATCAAGGCCGAGACCGACGCGGCCTCCGCGCAGGCCGCGGCCGCCGGCCCGCTCGCCCAGGCCGACCGCGACCAGGCGATCCTGCTCGAGCAGGAGAAGGTCGCCGTACGACAGGCGGCGCTGACCGAGCGGAAGCTCGAGACCGAGGTGCGCAAGCCTGCGGACGCCGAGCGCTACAAGGTCGAGCAGGAGGCCGAGGCCAAGCGGTCGGCCGAGATCGCGGCCGCCGACGCCCGCAAGGCCTCCACCATCGCGGCGGCCGAGGCCGAGGCTCAGCAGGCCCGGCTCTCCGGTGAGGCCGAGAAGGCCCGCCGGGCCGCGCTGGCCGAGGCGGAGGCGATCGAGGGTGCCCGGCGCGGTGAGGCGGAGAAGGCCCGGCGTACCGCCGAGGCGGACGCCACCCGCGCCGAGGGTGAGGCCCAGGCGGCCGCCACCCTCGCGGTCGGACAGGCCGAGGCCGAGGCGATGGACAAGCGGGCCGAGGCGTTCGCCAACTACAACGACGCCGCCGTCCTGCAGATGCTGATCGAGGTGCTGCCCCAGATCGCCAGGGAGGTCGCTGCGCCGATCAGCGCCATCGACCAGCTCACCGTCATCTCCCCGGACGGCGCGGGGGCGCTGCCGCGGCAGGTCAACGACAACATCGTGCAGACCCTCTCGATGCTCAAGACCTCGACCGGTCTGGACCTCGAGGCGCTCGTGAAGACCGCGGTCGGCAAGGCGGCCGGCGCTCCGGCCGAGGTGTCGTCGGCGCCGACCGACTGATTCCGGGAGTTCTGCCCCACCCCACCCTCTCGTCAGGCTAGCCTTGACGAATGGGAGAGGTGAGGCAGCGGGGCGACGTCGCGGAGCACCCGCTGGTGGTGGCCCGCCGGGTGTGGCGCAGCCTGTCCGAGGACGAGCGGCGGACCCGTCTCGAGCGGCTGCGCGATCAGCAGCGCGCGGCTGTCGAGGACGACGTACGACGGTTGCGTCCCAATCACTGACCCGGTCGCTGACCCGGTCGCTGACCCGGTTGCGGTCGGATCAGGCGGGTTGGGCGATGTTGACCAGCCAGATCACGCCGAAGCGGTCCTGGACCTGGCCGAACACGTCGCCCCACATCTGCTTCTCCAGCGGCACGTGCACCGCGCCGCTGTCGGCGAGGGCCTCGAACCAGCCGCGCAGCTCGGCCTCGTCGTCCCCGCTGAGGCTGAGGTTGGAGGCGTTGCCGCGGACCAGCGACTCGCCCGGGGCGCCGTCGGAGGCCATCAGGGTGATCCCGCCCGGGTTGCTGACCTGACCGTGCATCACCTGGGTCGCCAGGTCGCCCTCGGTGCCCATGTCGCCGTAGGTCATCACGTGGAGCTCGCCGCCGAAGAGCGAGTGGTAGAAGGTCAGCGCCGCGCGGGCGTCACCGTCGAAGTGCAGGTAGGGGTTCAGGATGCTCGTCATGGCTGGTCAGACTGCCGGGACGGGATGAACTCATCGCGACGTCGGGGGTGGTCCCGGACGATGTCGGTGGGGACGGTTAGCGTCCTGCCCGTGGACCTCGACGAGGCGGCCCGGATGGGCCGGGCGCTGATGGCCGAGCACGGCCTGCGCGGCTGGACCCTGGTCTTCGACCGGGCCAAGCGGCGCGCCGGGATCTGCCGCTACGACCGCCGTCAGATCGGACTGAGCGCCCCGCTCACCGAGCTGCACGACGAGGCCGACGTGCGCGACACCGTGCTCCACGAGATCGCCCACGCCCTGGTCGGCGTCCGGCACGGCCACGACGCCGTGTGGCGCGCGACCGCGCGGCGGATCGGGTGCAGCGGCGAGCGCTGCGTGAGCCGTGAGGCGCCCGAGCTGGAGGGCGCCTGGGTCGGCACCTGCCCCGCCGGTCACCGCGTCACCCGGCACCGCCGTCCCGACCGGCCCGCAGCCTGCCGCCGCTGCGGTCCGACCTTCGACCTCGCCCATCTGCTCGCCTGGACCCATCACGGCGAGACCGTGGCGATGTCGCCGGCCTACGAGACCCAGCTGCGCCGGCTCCGCGCCCGCCCCGTCCCGGCCGCGCACCCGGCCGTGGTGCTGCGCCCGGGGGAGCGGGCCCGGGTGGTCGCCCAGGGGCGCTACCACGGCACGGTCGGCTCGGTCGTCAAGCGCGGGCGCACCCGCTACCACCTGCACACCCCGATCGGCGTCCTGACCGTCCCGTTCGAGCTGGTCGAGCGCGCCCCCTGAGCGTCGGGCGGGGGTGCGCCCCCACCGAAAGACGGATTCCCGAACGGTCTGGTCCAGACAAAAGTCGGATGCGGGAAGGACCGGCCGATGCCTACCGTTGTGGCAGTCAACCAGGGGATGGAGGTCTCGATTCATGAAGCAGCAGCTCGCGGTGCGTCGGCTGTCGTGGCACGCCCTCAGCGACGAGGAGAAGCAGGAGCGCCTCGCCGAGGTCCGCCTCCGGCACCAGGTCCAGATCGAGCGTGAGGCCCGGCGGTTGCGCCAGCGCTGAGCCAACCGGACGGCTCAGCCGTCCAGGATCGCCGCCAGCGCCCGACGATGTCGGTCGTAGGCCGCCCGCCCCGTCCGAGTGATGCGGTACGTCGTGGTCGCGCCGCGACCGCGCCCGTCCTTGCGGACCTCGACGTAGTCCGCCCTCTCCAGGGTGGCCATCTGCTTCGACAGGTCGGAGTCGGAGACGCCGAGGTGCTCGCGGAGGAACGGGAAGGTCACGGTGGTCGCGGTCGACAGCACCGCCATCGCGGCGAGTCGCTTGGGTGCGTGGATGACCGGGTCGAGGTCCTCGATCACGCCAGCCGCGCCCGGGTCCGCTCGGCCGCGCCGGCGAAGGCTCGCTCGTAGAGCGCCAGGCCCGTCGTGACCAGGACGAGGGCGACGCCGCCGGCGGCCACGTACCCGACCAGCCACCAGGTCGCCCCGACCAACACGAACACCGAGACGACGCCCACGAAGTACCGGACGAACGCGGGTCGGAACTCGGCGGGCGCCCGGCGCAGGGAGGGGAAGGCTCCGTGGTATCGGACGTACCAGCCCAGGAAGGCCGACTCGATCGCGACCAGGGCCACGATCCCGACGGCGGCCACCGGGTGGTCCTGGGCGAGCCCCATGGTCAGCACCAGGGCAGCGGCCCACGCTCCCGCGGCGGGCGGGTACCACCACGGCGTGGGCGGGTAGTCGACGTACGGCGCGGCCTCCGCGCGCTCGGCGATGCGGCGTGCCTCGTGCGGGTCGAGCTGATCGCTTTCCATGTCGGAAACCGTACGTCGCACTTTCCGGTCTGGCAAGTGATGCCCGGTGCAGCGGCCGTCACCCGGACGCCGTACCGTCGTCCCCGTGGCTGATGCGGACTACTGCGAGCTCTGTGACCTCCCGCTGAGCCAGTGCGTGCACGGCCGGCCCGAGCCGGTCCCGCCGCCGGCTCCGGCCCCCGCTCCGCGGACACCCCGGGTCAAGGCACCGCCGCGGGTCCCCGGCACCCGGGCGGCGGCCGCGCCGGTCCGCTCGACCGCCCCGCGGAAGTGGACCTCGCCCGAGGAGCTGCGACCGGCCATCCTGGCGACCCTGCAGGACGCCGGGGGCGAGCTGGACGCGGAGGACGTCTTCGAGCAGCTCGAGGAGCGGATCGGCGAGCGGTTGCGACCCGGCGACCGTGAGACCAACCCGCAGGGCGAGCTGCGGTGGCGCGCGGCCGCCCGCAAGGCGCGCAAGGCACTGATGGACGACGGTCTGGTCGACGCAGCCCCCGGCGTATGGCGGCTCAGCGACCTGGGCCGGCGGACGGTCACGCCCGAGGCCTGAAGCCCGAGGGCCGGCCGGCACTGGCCTGGACCAGTCGGTGAACCTTCGGTGCCGCTTCGCGGGTTCGCCCGCGCCGTCGTACGACGCGTGACACGCTCCGCGCGTGCCTGAGACCCCCCGCTCCGACGCTTCCGTTCCCGACCACGCCACCGGCGCTGCCGAGGTCCTAGAGTCCGGCGGCGGTGGCCGCTTCATCCGCGAGCCGCGCGCGCCCCGCCCCGGACGACGGAAGCGCTGGCTCCTGACCGGCGGCGGCCTGCTCGGCGTCGGCGCGATCACGGCGGCCGCCTTCGGGGCCTACTGGTACTCCAGCACGGGTCCGCAGCCGGCCGAGGCGCTGCCCGCCGGCGTCCTGGGGTACGCCGCGATCGACCTCGACCCGTCGGGGGAGCAGAAGCTGGCGGCGCTCGACGTGCTGAAGAAGGTCCCGTCGCTCTCGAAGGAGCTCGACCTCGGCGGCAACCCCGCGAGCGTCGACGTGACGCACACCGTGCTCGACGCCGTGCTGAAGTCCGAGGGCTGCGACGTCTCGGCCGACGACGTCACCGACTGGCTGGGCGACCGGGGTGCGATCGCCGCGCTGCCGAACGGCGAGGAGCCGACCGTCGTGGTCGTCGCTCAGCTGGCCGACGCCGACGCCGCCCGCGACGGGCTCTCCGAGCTGGCGGCCTGCGGCGGAGCGGAGGACGAGATCGGCTTCGACATCGACGGCGAGTGGGCCGTGGTGGCGGAGGACCAGAAGACCGTGGACCGGGTGGTCGCCGACCGCGAGAAGGGCACCCTCGCCGAGGACGCCGACTTCCAGAAGTGGACCGAGGCGGCCGGCGACCCCGGCGTCGTGCACCTGTACGCCGCCCCCGAGGCCGGCGCCTGGTACGCCGACACCGTCGGCGCGATGGTCACGGAGTTCCACGCCGACTTCGATGCCGAGGTCGACGATGAGATGAGCGCGGCCTACGCCGAGGTGGAGAAGAAGTGCCCCTACCCCGACGAGCTGATGACCGACGAGGAGGTCGACGAGAAGCGGCTCGAAGCCCTCATGGAGGAGTGGTCGGCGTGCGCCGACCCGCTCTACGCCGAGCTGAACGAGCAGCAGGAGGAGGAGCAGGAGCAGCAGGAGGAGCAGGAGCCGGCCACGCCGGAGCCGTCGCCCGAGGTCCTCGCCCTCCAGGAGCGGCTGCGTGCGTTCGAGGGCGCGGCGGTCACGCTGCGCTTCGACGGCGGCGCGGTCGAGGTCGAGACCGCGGGTGACCTGAGCGTGCTGGGGCCGCAGTCCTTCGGCGGTCCCGGAGCAGGCGAGGCGCTGCGCGCGCTGCCGGCCGACACCGCGGTCGCCTACTCCGCCGGCTTCGGCGAGGGCTGGTTCGACGTCCTCCTGGACGGCGCGATGTCGCCCTTCACGGGGTTCGGCCTCTTCCTGAGTCCGGAGGACCTGGTCGAGGAGCTGGAGAAGGCCACCGGTCTCCGGCTCCCCGAGGACACCGAGCTGCTCACGGGACGCACGCTCGCCTTCGCGCTGTCCGGCGGGACCGACGTCGCCGCCTTCGAGTCCGGCGACCTCGGCGACATCGCCGGCGGACTGACGGTCTCGGGCGACCCCGCGCCGCTGGTCGACCTGCTCGACCGGGTCACGCCGAAGGTGCCGGCCGAGGGGCGCGAGCTCCTCGCGTCCAGCTCGGGCGACGACGCGCTCGCGGTCGGGCCGAACGACGCCTGGCGCGACCGGCTGCTGTCCGAACACGGGCTGGGCGACGTCGACGGGTTCGACGAGGTGGTCGAGCACGCCGACGACGCGAACGCCGCGTTCTACCTCGACCTGGACGCGATCCGGGACTGGCTGCCGTCGGTGTTCGAGGGCGACGACGAGATGGTCGACGACCTGGCCGCCTTCGCCCGGATCGGCGGCTCCACCTGGGAGTCCGACGGGGCCGACCACGGATTGCTGCGGGTCACGACGAGGGACTGATCCGGATCTCCTCGCTGAGCCGGGCACCGAGCCGCAGGTCCAGGTCGTCGCCGGACCAGAACCGGCCCGGGTCGTAGGAGTTCGTCGGCGGCCAGTCGTCGAGCAGCCCCATGGCGGAGTACGCCGCGGCCACCACCTCGGCGCAGTACGTCGTCTCCGCCGGCGCGACCAGGTGGGCCCGGCCGCGCAACCAGCGGCCGGCCAGCGCGGCCGTCGCGGGGAACGGCGTGCCGTCCAGGCGCGCGACCGTGCGGAGCGCGGCGTCCTCCATCGCCCGGGTCACCTCGCCCGTCGGCGGTACGTCGAGCTGCCGCAGCCACCCGTGCTGCTCGTAGCGGCCGGTCCACTGCACCACCGCCTCGCGCAGGTCGTGCAGCTGGGCGCCGCGCTGGTGCTTGCCGGCCCACACGTCGAGCAGGCCCCTGCCCAGCTCGGCGTGCCACATCAGCGGCGGCAGGTCGTCGATCACGATCGCCATGCCGACGTGGTTGACCGGCGCATTGGTCAGCACCCGGATAGCGTGGTCGGCGGCGGAGCGGCCGCGGAACAGCCACAGGTCGCCCGTGCGCGTCAGGTCGACGGCCTCGTCCAGGGACAGGTCGCTCATCGACGCTCGATCATGGAAGGGAGCTCCTCGTGAAGCTGTGGAAGGTGCTCGGCATCGCCGGCGTGGCGGGAGTCGCCGCCACCGGCGCCATCATCGCGCGCGGACAGCGTCAGCGTGCGCAGGTCACGCCGGAGCAGGTCCGCGCCCAGCTCCACGAGAGGCTGGGCGAGTCCGCGCGAACAGATGGGACGGGTCTACGCGACGCCGGCTCAACGACCTGACTGGTCTCGGAACATCATGCGGGCGTCGTAGCGCAGACGCACGCGGCGGATGGTGTAGGAACGCCACCCGGTCACGCGAACCGTCACCCGGAAGGTCGTCGGGCTCACGCGCCGACCTGTCTTGGTCACTGTCCCCCTGTCACAGCAGTTGTTCCTGCCGGACACTCTCCACTTCAGGCCTCGCGCCTTCTTGTGCACCCGGAAGTCGAAGACCGCCTCTGCGTAAGCGCCGTTCCAGCAGTCGAGTGTGAGCTCGCCCTCGGACCGACTCTTGAAACAGTTGCCTTTGACCGTGCGCCTCGTGGCGCTGGCCCCGGCGTAGTCGTACGTGCGCGTCCCCGGCATCCGTCCGTGTCGCACGCGAAGGTTCTTGATTTGCTGGACGGTGACTCCGTCCTCGTTCGTGGCAGTGATCCGAACCCGGTACTGGCCGACGCGGACCCGGCCGTCGGTACGCCCCTTCCAGGTCCAGTAGCCGATCCAATCGTGTCGGGAGGCGACGACCTCCCCACGGGAGTTGACGATGTCGACACGGACCCGGTCCTCGTAGTTGGCGACATCCCACTGGATCTGAACCTCGTCCTTGTAGCCGTCAACGACAGCCGGCCAGATGGTGGTCTCTGACAACGAGAAGCTATCGATCACGGGTCGAGGTGCTGGCGGTCGGACGCGAAAGCCGTTGCCCGTGATGAATTCGGTCTCGTTGCCGGGGTCCGTGCTCGTCCCGGTGAAGAGGTTGGCGTGGTAGTCCCAGCCCGCACAGGTGAGAGCCGGGAAGGTGAGGGTGACGCGTCGGGCCGTGCCGTCGTGGACGAAGTCGACCCACCGGTAATAGCGAGAGTCGCAGCCGAAGACCAGCAGGTGGTAGTTGCCGGCCGGCTCGTTCATCTGGACCGAGAACGTCGTGAACCCAGTGACAACGGTTCCCCCGTCCACGGGGTTGACGACCGCAGTGCCAGTCACTGCCTGCGCCGGCACTGCGGGCGTCAACCCACAGACGACAGCGATCGCCATGATCGTGACCACCAAGTAACGCCGCATCTTCACCCTCTGCCGCTGACTCCGGAACGGGGAACCTTAACTCCGTGCCTAGCGGTCCCGCGGGGAATCTGCTGATCCGCTCGGGAAGATCCGAGCACTCGTTGAGGAACGCGGTCTTTACCGGCGGCGGTGCCGTCGCTGGTGGCCGAGGTCCATCTTCAGCTTGCTCAACGACCCGGGACCGAAGACCGGCCCGGTGAGGTACGCCGTACGGCCGGTGACGTCGACGCCGCCCGGGGTGATGAGCGCGCCCGGCGCCAGCTCCTTCGCGCGGACCCCGTGACGGGACCGCTGGAGGGCGTGCAGCTCGCCCTCCTCGGCGCCGGGCACGCCCAGCTCGACGGCCAGCCAGCTGAGCTTCGAGAGCGAGAGTGCGTAGACCGTGCCGCGGTCGTCGGTCGCGAGGTCGACGATCGAGGTCAGCCCGTCGGAGAACCGCTTGCAGGCCCCCCGGTACGGCGCCTCCGGGTCGCAGACGGCCCCCGTGGCCCCGGGCCTGATCCGCCACACCTGCGAGGTGCCCGGCGTGGCCGGGAACCCGCGCAGCTCGCCGACGTAGATGGAGCCGTCGCGGCCGACCGCGACGGACGTCGCCACGCCCTCGGACGGGATCGGCGTGCCGGCCGGCGGCAGCGGGCTGCCGTCCGGGCCTGTCGGCGGCAATCCGTCCGGCACCTCGACCGTGCGCGGCTTGATCCGGGCGACCGTGGTGATGGTGCCGTCCTGGGCGACCTTCAGCACGTCGTTCCCGGCGGCGTCGGCGACCAGGACCGAGCCGTTGCGGAGCACGGCCAGGCCGAACGGGTTGCTGTCCTCGGGGAGGTCCTCCAGGTCGTAGGGGTCCGGGTCGGTGGCCTGGTAGGCCGCGATGTCGGCCACGGCGACCGGGGCGTCGTACCCGGGGCGCCACTTGAAGAGCGTCGCCGAGCCGGGGACCGGCGGGCTGCCGGGCTCGCCGGCGGCGCCGGTGAGGACGTAGACGGTGCCGCGCCTGCCGGCCGCCACGGCGGGGGCGAAGCCGGGCGCGACGCTGCCGAGCGGGATCACCCGCGCGCGCTTGCGGTGACGCTCCACGACCAGGCTGAACGAGCCGTCGGACTCGGTGACCAGGGTGCGGCCCCGGCCGAGCGCGTCGACGCCGCGCGGGCCGTCGAGCGAGGTGACGGGCCGGAGCGAGGAGGCGTGATGGTGGCCGCCGTGCCCGGGCGGTCCGGCCGGCGCGGGAGCGGGCGCCAGGGCGACGAGGGACAGGGTGGCGGCGCTGGCCGCAGCGATCAGGTGACGCACGAGGACCTCCGGGGGTGGGGGACGAGCGGGTCGGAGTCGGCCCTCGATCCAGCGAAGCCCCGTGCCACAGCGCTGTCATCGCCAGAATTGACGCATCGTGGTCGTCCCCGGATGCGTCGTCCCTTCCGCCGACCCGCAGAATGGGGGCCGGACTCTCGAAGGGACGCAGATGGAGCACAGGAGGCTCGGCCGCACCGGCCGGGACGTGTCGGTGATCGGGCTCGGCACGTGGCAGCTGGGGGCTGACTGGGGCGAGGTGACCGAGGCCGACGCGACGGCGGTGCTGGAGGCCAGCGTCGAGGCCGGCGTGACCTTCTTCGACACCGCCGACGTCTACGGCGACGGCCGCAGCGAGCAGGTGATCGGTCGCTTCATCGCCGGTCGCGACGACATCACCGTGGCCACCAAGATGGGCCGCCGGATGGACCAGGTCCCGGCCAACTACGTGATGGACAACTTCCGCGCCTGGACCGACCGCTCGCGCCGCAACCTCGGCGTCGACACCCTCGACCTGGTCCAGCTGCACTGCCCGCCGAGCGCGACGATCGACGACGACGCGACGTACGACGCCCTCGACACGCTGGTCGCCGAGGGCGCGATCGCGTCGTACGGCGTCAGCGTCGAGACCGTCGACCAGGCCCTCAGCGCCATCGCGCGGCCGCACGTCGCGAGCATCCAGATCATCCTGAACGCGTTCCGGCTCAAGCCGCTCGACGCCGTCCTGCCGGCCGCGCGCGAGGCCGGTGTCGGCATCATCGCCCGGGTGCCGCTGGCCTCCGGACTGCTCAGCGGCAAGTACGACGAGCGCACGACGTTCGCCGCCGACGACCACCGCACCTACAACCGCGACGGCAGCGCCTTCGACGTCGGCGAGACGTTCTCGGGCGTCGACTACGCGGCCGGGGTGGCCGCGGCCCGCGAGTTCACGCAGCTGGTCGCCGAGCACGGGCCGGCCGACGCGACCGCGGCCCAGGTCGCGCTCGCCTGGGTGGCCCAGCTCGACGGCGTCTCGACCGTGATCCCGGGCGCCCGCAACACCGACCAGGCGCGGGCCAACGCGGCCGCGGGCTCGCTGCCCGCGCTCGCCCCCGAGCTGCTGGACGGGGTGACCCGCCTCTACGACACCTACTTCCGCGAGGCGATCCACGACCGCTGGTAGGACCCGTCATGCAGTGCGACTACTTCGACGCCGGCGCCTGCCGGTCGTGCACCTGGATGGGCCAGGCGTACGACGGGCAGGTCGCGGCGAAGCAGGCGCGCAACGCGGAGCTGCTCGCCCCGTGGCCCGGGACGGTCTGGCTGCCGCCGGTCACCAGCCCGGAGTCGGGGTTCCGCAACAAGGCCAAGATGGTCGTCGCCGGGACGGTCGAGGCGCCCACGCTGGGCATCCTCGACCGGGCCGGCGGCGGCGTCGACCTGCGCGGCTGCGGCCTGCACGACCCGCGGCTGGCCGACGCGATGCCGGTCCTCGCCGCGTTCGTCACCCGCGCCGCGCTCACGCCGTACGACGTCCCGCAGCGCAGCGGCGAGCTGAAGCACCTGATCGTCACGGTCTCGCCCGACGGCGGCCTGATGGTCCGGTTCGTGCTGCGCTCGACGGAGTCGGTGGCCCGGATCCGCAAGCACCTCCCGTGGCTGGCCGAGCAGCTGCCGCTGGAGGTCGTGTCGGTCAACCTGCAGCCGGCGCACAAGGCGGTGCTGGAGGGGGAGCGAGAGGAGCTGCTGGTCGGCTCGACCCTGCCGATGCGCACCGGCGACGTGCTGCTGCAGCTGCGCCCGCAGAGCTTCTTCCAGACCAACGGCCACGTCGGGGCCGAGCTCTACCGGCAGGCCGCGGCCTGGGTGGCCGACCTCGCCCCGGCCACGGTCTGGGACCTCTACTGCGGCGTCGGCGGCTTCGCCCTCCACCTCGCCGCTCCCGGGCGTCGGGTCACCGGCGTCGAGATCAGCGAGGAGGCGGTCAGCAGCGCGCGGACCAGCGCGGCCGAGCTGCCCGACGTCGCCTTCGTCGCCGCCGACGCGACCGCCTGGGCGCCGGCCCAGCCGGCGGCGCCGGACCTGGTCGTCGTGAACCCGCCCCGCCGCGGCATCGGCCCCGAGCTGGCCGGCTGGCTGGAGTCGTCGGGCGTGCCGCACGTGCTCTACTCCAGCTGCAACGCCGTCACGCTCGCCAAGGACCTGGCCGCGATGCCGTCGTACCGCCCGGTCACGGGTCGGCTGCTCGACATGTTCCCCCAGACCGCGCACTTCGAGGTGGTCACGCTGCTGGAGCGGGTGGGCCGGCGAACGTGACGCGACCGACGTCCTGAGGAGTCGGGGTCGGGGGGTGCCGGTCGGTACCGTCGAAAGGGATGACTGACGCACCACCTGACCCGGACCCGAAGCTCGACATCGACTGGCTGAAGACCCTCGCGGGCGCCCTCGCCGCGGTCACCACCGCGGTGCTGCTCTCCACCCTCGGCGCCGCCGGCACCCTCGTCGGCGCGGCCCTGGGCAGCGTCGCGGCCACCGTCGGCACGGCCCTCTACACGCGCGGCCTCGCCACCAGCCGGGAGCAGGTCGCGCGGGTCCAGGGGAGCGCCCTGCAGAAGGTCGGCATCGCCCAGGCGGAGGTACGACGGGCCGCGCGCCGCCAGGACGACGCCCCGGCCGTCGAGGCTCACCTCGAGCACGCCGACGAGCAGCTGGCCGAGGCCCGGCAGGACCTCGACGCGGTGAAGGAGCGGCCTCGGACCGGACTGCCCTGGAAGCGGATCGGCCTGCTCGCCGCGGGGACCTTCGTCGCGGTGGTGCTGGCGCTGAGCGCGTTCGAGCTGCTCGGCGGCAAGCCGGTGTCGTCGTACACCGGCGGGACGGACGGCAGCGGCGGAACCTCCTTCAGCCGGCTCACCGGCTCGGGCGGGCAGTCCCAGGACGACGACCGGGGGGACCAGAAGCGGCCGGACCGGGGCGACCAGGACCAGGACGACGACCAGCCGGTCGAGCCGTCCGACGACCCCACGCCGACCCCGAGCGGCGAGCCGACCGAGGCGGAGCCCTCCGAGACGCCGAGCGAGACCCCGTCGCAGAGCCCCACGCCGACCCCGTCGGAGACGCCGGCGCCGAGCGGCTCGACCTCACCGTCCCCGTCCGCTCCCAGCACGAGCCCCGGCGGATGACCGACCCCGCCGAGCGACTCCGGGCCGAGCGCGACGTCGTCGTACGGCGCCTCGCCGCGTTGCGGGGCGACTTCGGCGGGATGGTCGAGGCGTCCCGCGACTCGAACGCCGACGACGAGCACGACCCCGAGGGCCAGACGATCGCCTTCGAGCGCTCCCAGCTCGACACCCTGATCCGGCAGGCGCTGGCCCGTCTGGAGGAGGTCGACACGGCGCTGGCCCGGGTGGCCGACGGCAGCTACGGGACCTGCGCGACGTGCCGTCGAGCGATCCCCGAGGAGCGGCTGGAGGCCCGACCCGCGGCCGCGACGTGCGTCGACTGCGCTCGGGGTACCCGCAGGACATGAGCGCGAAGAGCTTCCGCCAGGGCGACGAGGTCGAGTGGGACAGCCACGGTGGCACGGCCGTCGGCAAGGTGGAGAAGAAGATCACCAGCGACACCGAGGCCGGCGGCCGCACGGTCCGGGCCAGCGAGGAGGAGCCGCAGTACCTCGTCCGGAGCGAGAAGTCCGGCGGCACGGCCGTGCACAAGCCCGAGGCCCTGCGACGTCGGTCGTGAGGGTGTCGATCGCGAGGGCGCAGCGTGGCTGAGCCCCGGCTGGTCCCGGTCGCCGAACCACGTCGGCCCGAGGGGGCCGTCCTCGTGCTGCACGGCGGCGCCTCCCGCCCGGGCAACCCGATGGTCCAGCCCACCCAGCTGTCGGTCCTGCGGATGGTGCCGGTCGCCCGGCGCATCGCGCGGGCGACCCGCGGGCGGGTGGGGGTCTATCGGCTGCTCAACTCCCACCGCGGCTGGGACGCCGAGCACACGCCGGTGATGGACGCCCACTGGGCGCTCGGGGAGATCCGCGAGCGGCTGGGTCGGCGGCTGCCGACCTGCCTGGTCGGCCACTCGCTCGGCGGCCGGGCCGCGCTGCTGGCGGGCTCCGAGCCCGACGTCGTCGGCGTGGTGGCGCTGAACCCGTGGGTCTACCCGACCGACGGGGCCGACCTCCGGGGGCGGCGGGTGCTGGTCGTGCACGGGGACGCCGACCGGATCGCCAGCCCGCAGCGAGCGGCCGCGGTGGCCGAGCGGCTCGCCCGCACCACCGAGGTCGAGTGGCGCACGGTGCCCGGCGGCAAGCACGCGATGCTGCGCCACGGATCGGTCTTCGAGCGAGCAGCCGCCGAATTCGTCTCGGACGCGCTCTTACCCCGCTAGGGTTCGGCGAACTCTCGTCCCCTTCGCACCAGGAGCGACCATGTCCGATCCCCAGTACGCCGCCCCGCCGCCCCCGCCGTACGGCGGTGTCCCGACGGCCGGTCCCGTCGGCAAGATCCGCAGCACCGGCGTCTGCATCCTGCTGTTCATCGTCACCTTCGGCATCTACGGCTGGTTCTACTACTTCAAGACCCACGACGAGATGAAGCAGCACAGCGGCCAGGGCATCGGCGGCGCGATCGCGCTGATCCTCGCGATCTTCGTCGGCATCGTGAACCCCTACCTGCTGTCGTCCGAGGTCGGCAACCTGCGCAAGCTGCGCGGCCAGGACCCGAAGGTCAGCGGCATCACCGGCCTCTGGTACTTCCCCGGCATGTTCATCATCGTCGGCCCGATCATCTGGTTCGTGAAGACCAACGGCGCGCTGAACGAGTACTGGGAGTCGCAGGGCGCCACCGCCTGACGTCCCACCCGGATCACCCCGGATCACCCCGGCACCGGTCGTCTACGGTGTCGGGGTGACCCATCCCATCGTCGTCATGGGCGTCTCGGGCTCCGGCAAGTCCACCGTGGGGGCCGCCATCGCGCAGCGCCTCCGGGTGCCCTTCGCGGACGCGGACGACCTCCACCCCGAGGCCAACATCGCCAAGATGAGCCGCGGCGAGCCGCTCGACGACCACGACCGCTACCCGTGGCTGGAGACCGTCGGCGGCTGGCTGGCCGAGCACGCCGAGGGTGGCGTGATGAGCTGCTCCGCGCTGAAGCGGAAGTACCGCGACCAGCTCCGCCACCACGCCCCGGGCATCGAGTTCGTGCTCCTCACCGGCAGCCGCGAGGTGATCGAGCGCCGCCAGGCCGCCCGGCCCGGGCACTTCATGCCCGCCTCGCTGCTGACCTCCCAGCTGGCCACCCTGGAGCCGCTCGAGCCCGACGAGGGCGGCGTCGTCCTCGACGTCGCGCAGGGTGTCGACGAGATCGTGGAGGGGTACGTCCGGGCATGACCACAGCCGTGCTCCCGTTGGCCACCGGTGACATCTACGACCCGGTGGCGCCGGGCTGGCAGCTCGTCGTGGCCGCCCTCGGGGCGATCACCCTGCTGATCCTGCTGATCTCGGTCGCCAAGCTGCACCCGTTCCTGGCGCTGATCATCGGCGGCCTGACCGTCGGCATCGTCGCCGGCCAGAACGTCGGCGACGTGCTGACGACGTTCACCGAGGGCTTCGGCAGCACGACGGCCGGCGTCGGCATCCTGATCGCCCTGGGCGCGATGTTCGCCAAGCTGCTCGCCGACTCCGGTGGCGCCGACCAGATCGTCGACACCATCGTCGGTCGGTCGAGCACGCGGATGCTGCCCTGGTCGATGGCGGCCGTGGGTGCGATCATCGGCCTGCCGATGTTCTTCGAGATCGGCCTGGTGCTGCTGATGCCGGTCATCTACCTGGTCGCCCGCCGGGCCCAGGTCTCGCTGATCACCGTCGGCATCCCGGCGCTCGCCGGCCTCTCGGCGATGCACGGGTTCGTGCCGCCGCACCCCGGGCCGGTGGCGGCCGTCGACACCCTCGGCGCCGACCTCGGCGTGACCCTGGGGCTGGGCCTGCTGGTCGCCGTCCCGACCGTCATCGTGGCCGGCCCGCTCTTCGGCGCGGTCGCCGGGCGCTGGGTCGACGTCCCCGCCCCCGACACGTTCGAGGGGCGCGAGCAGGACGAGTCCGGGCCGCGGCCGTCGTTCGTCGTCACGATGTCGACGGTGATGCTGCCCGTCGTCCTCATGCTCGGCCGGGCGGTGACCGAGATCGTCGTCAACGACGAGGAGAACTCGTTCCAGCAGGTCATGGACGTGATCGGCGAGCCGGTCGTCGCCCTGCTCATCGCCGTCCTGGTCGCGATGTTCACCTTCGGCGTCGGCTCCGGCATGGACCTGAAGAAGGTCAGCGGCACCGTCGAGTCGGCCCTGCCGGGCATCGCCGGGATCCTGCTCATCGTCGCCGCCGGCGGTGGGTTCAAGGAGGTGCTGGTCCGCACCGGCGTCGGCACCCTGCTCGCCGACTGGGCCAAGGACGCCAACATCTCGGTCTACCTCCTGGCCTGGGTGGTGGCCGTGCTGATCCGGCTCGCGACCGGCTCGGCGACCGTCGCGACGATCACCGCGGCGTCGCTGATGCTGGGTCTGGTCGAGGGCATGTCCACCGCGGAGACCTCGCTGGTCGTGCTCGCGGTCGGCGCCGGCTCGGTGTTCTTCTCCCACGTCAACGACGCCGGGTTCTGGCTCGTCAAGGAGTACTTCAAGCTCTCCGTCGGCCAGACCATCAAGACCTGGTCGCTGATGGAGACGGTGCTCTCGGTCAGCGGCCTCGGGTTCGTGATGGTGCTGTCCCTGTTCGTGTGACGTCCGTGCGGGGTCGGGACGTCACGCGAGTCAACCCGTGCGCCGGCCCCTCGTTCCGCTGCTCGCCGCGCTCGCGGTGCTCCTCGACGCCGTCTGCGACGAGCAGGACGGCACCGAGGCCTTCGCCCTCCTGGTCCGGGCGGACGAGGCCTTCGTCGACCTGCTGCGCGACGCGTCCTCGCAGCGCAGCGCGACCTGGCGGTGGGACGGCGAGCTGACGCCCGACTCCGAGGGCAGCACGGGCGCGGCCCGGTTCGACCTCGCCGACCTCGACGTCGCCGTGCTCCGCTCGCTCGCCGACCGGGCGGAGGCGCAGGTCGAGGAGCCGACCGGCTGGACCGTCGACGTGTCCGGTCCCCGCGACCCCGCGGGCGACGCGATCCGGGTCTCGGTGCTGACCGCGCAGAGCGACTCCGCCGTACTGGTCGCCGCGCTCGACGGGACGGTCCGGCAGACCTCTCAGCCCAGCGCGTAGGTGTAGCGGCTGGTCGGCACCAGGTCGAGGTTGCGGTCGGCCCCGATCCGGGCCACGCTGCCCATCAGCAGCTCCAGCCGGCGGCCGAGCTCGGCGTCGTCGCCCCCGCTGCCGTAGAACGCGTGCATGTCGGTCATCCCGGCGCTGGGGAAGAGCTCCTCCACGAAGGCGCTGACGTACGGCGCGTCGGGGGTGACCGGCTCGACGACCACGTTCTGCAGGTAGCCGAAGGTCGCCTGGGTGCGGATCGCGATCGGCGTGTGGTCGACCATCCAGCGCCGCATCCACTCGGCCGTCTCCAGCTCGGCGGGCTTGCGGAGCACCGCCACGTTGGCCAGCGTGTCCGCCCGCTCGCCGTCGGCGACCTCGGGCGGGTCCAGCCGGCGCCGCTCGTCCACCGACCAGCCCGCGACCCGGTCGGCCGCGCCGGCCAGCAGCGCGGGGACCGCTGCGGGGTCGCCCTCGGTCCAGGTGCTCACCACCGCGCTGATCGGCTCGTCGGTGGGGATCCGCATCGCTGGCGCCACGTCGGCGTCGTCGAGGTTCAGCTGCAGCCGTCGTACGCCGGCCGCGGCCAGGTCGGTCCGCAGCGCGGCCTCGCGCAGCGCGGCGTGGTCGGCTCCCCACAGGGCGAGCATCAGCTTGGTCACCGGGCGAAACTAGAACGGATCCCCGGCCGCGGGGGAGCGCGTCCCGCTGACAGGACCGACCGCTCAGGCCGCGTCGGCCGGCAGCGGCCACACGTCGCGGTCGGTCGCGAGGTGCACGACCTCCAGGGCGACGCCGGTCGCGCGGGCGGCGCCGTACAGGGCGCGCGCCCAGGCGCGGTCCTCCGCGTCGACCCCGCCGCGCCCGGGGCGGGTCCGGAGGAAGGCGATCCGGGCCCCGGGCGTCACGTCGTCGAGGATCGCGCCGACGCCGGCGACCATCGAGAGCACCTCCTCGGGCGCCGGCACCCGGTGGCAGTCCTCGATCTGAGTGAGGTGCGGGAAGGCCCGATCGTCGGGGGTGACGGCCATGAACCACAGGCTCGGTCCGGAGAAGCCGAGCGGTCGCATCAGATGGCGCCAGGCCTCTTCGAGGTCGGCCTGGCAGGTGATCGTGGGGGTGTAGGTCATGGCGGCCACGCTGCCGTCGTACGGCGGCTCGCGCGACCGCTCCTCCACAGGTACGACGGACCCGGCGTGCGGGCACCCGACCGCGTCGGGGAGGGTGGGGGCATCTCGGAGCATGCTCGGATGCAGGCTTGGATGCAGGAGGTGTCCTCGTGCCGGACCCGTTCGCGTTGCCGCAACGGCTCGTGGTGAGCCCGCCGCTCGACGGCGCCGAGCGCGCCCTGGTCGCCGGGCTCGACCTGTGGCCCGGCCGGCCGCGTGGCCGGTCGCCGTGGACGCTCTGCGCCGACGGGTGCTGCCTCGACCTCGCGGCCGACGCCGGCCTGGTCGCCGCGGCCGGCTGGCTGCGGTTCTGGCTGCGCGAGCTGCTCAGCCCGCGCTCCGTGGCCGCCCGCGAGCGTGCCGGGTCGGTCGGCCTCGGCGACCACCGGGTCGACGGCCGGGTCCTGGTCGGCGCACCGGCGCCGGTGCTGCTGGCCGTCGTGGCCAGCCGGGTCCGGGAGGTCCGCCTCGACGACGAGCTGTTCCCGGTCGACGGCGAGCAGCGCCCCGGCCCGGCCACGGTGGTCGAGCTGTCGCCCGGCCGGGCTCACCGCACGGAGCGGTAGACCTCCACGGTCCGCTCGGCGATCGCGGCCCAGCTGAACGACTCGATCGCGCGCTGCCGCCCGGCCCGACCCATCGCGGCGGCCCGCTCACGGTCGGTCACCACCTCCACGAGGGCGGCCGCGAAGTCGGCGACGTACCGCTCCGGGTCGAGCGGGGTGCCGGTGCCGTCGGTGGCCTGCTCGAGGGGGACCAGGCGACCGGTCGTGCCGTCGACGACGACCTCCGGGATGCCGCCGGTGGCGGTCGCCACGACCGCCGTCTCGCAGGCCATCGCCTCGAGGTTCACGATGCCGAGCGGCTCGTAGATCGACGGGCACGCGAACACGGTGGCCGCGGTCAGCAGGGCGACGACGTCGGGCCGGGGGAGCATCTCGGCGATCCAGACGACGCCGCTGCGGGTGGCGCGCAGCTCGGCGACCAGTCCCTCCACCTCGGCCATGATCTCCGGGGTGTCGGGGGCGCCGGCACAGAGCACCACCTGCACGTCCGGCGGCAGCAGCGCGCACGCGCGCAGGAAGAGCGGGAGCCCCTTCTGGCGAGTGATCCGCCCCACGAACACGACCGACGGGCGGTCCGGGTCGACGCCCAGCTCCCGCACCCGGTCGGGCGCCACGATCGGCTGCCAGTCCTCGGTGTCGATGCCGTTGTGGACCACGTGCACCCGCGCCGGGTCGATCGCGGGGTACGACGCCAGCACGTCGCGACCCATCGCCGCCGAGACCGCGATCACCGCGGCGGCGGACTCGTAGGCGGTCCGCTCGACCCAGGACGACACGGCGTACCCGCCGCCGAGCTGCTCGGCTTTCCACGGCCGCAGCGGCTCCAGCGAGTGCGCGCTCACGACGTGCGGGACGCCGTGCAGCAGCGCGGCCAGGTGGCCGGCCATGTTGGCGTACCAGGTGTGCGAGTGCACCAGGTCGGTCCCGCTGCACGCGTCGGCGATCGTCAGGTCGACCCCGAGCGTCCTCAGCGCCCCGTTGGCGTCCGCCAGCTCCGCCAGGTCGGGGTACGACGACGTGCCGGCCTCGGTCCGCGGTGCCCCGAAGGCGTGCACACGGGCGTCGAGGTCGCCGCGGCCGCGCAGCGCCCGGACCAGTTCGGCGACGTGCACCCCCGCGCCGCCGTACACCTCGGGCGGGTACTCCTTGCTCAGCACGTCGATTCGCACCCGCCGAACCTATCGCTCCCGGGTCGCCGGGCCGGGCGTGGCGCGGCGGGAGTTTCATCGGCTGGCCGATGAAGCTCATCCCGGGACGACGAAGGTTCATCGTCCCGGCGTGAGTTTCATCGGCCAGCCGACAAACCTTCACGGCGGCCCCCACCGGCCGGCGCGCTAGGTTTCCTGCATGAGCGCCGCCCGCAAGAAGGTCCTGGCCATCGTCCTCGCGGGTGGGGAGGGGAAGCGGCTGATGCCGCTGACCGCCGACCGGGCGAAACCGGCGGTGCCGTTCGCGGGGATCTACCGGCTCATCGACTTCGCGCTGTCGAACGTCGTCAACTCGGGCTACCTCCAGGTCGTGGTGTTGACCCAGTACAAGTCGCACAGCCTGGACCGCCACGTCACCCAGACCTGGCGGATGTCGACGATGCTCGGCAACTACGTCGCGCCGGTGCCCGCGCAGCAGCGGGTCGGCAAGCACTGGTACCTCGGCAGCGCCGACGCGATCTACCAGTCGCTCAACCTGATCAAGGACGAGAAGCCCGACATCGTCGTGGTGGTGGGCGCCGACCACGTCTACCGGATGGACTTCTCGCAGATGGTCGCCCAGCACGTCGAGAGCGGCGCCGCCTGCACGGTCGCGGCGATCCGACAGCCGATCGGGCTGGCCGACCAGTTCGGCGTCATCGACGTACACCCGGAGGAGCCGCGGCGGATCCGCGAGTTCCTGGAGAAGCCGACCGACCCGGTCGGGCTGCCCGACAGCCCCGGCGAGGTGCTGGCCTCGATGGGCAACTACGTCTTCGACGCCGACGCGCTCGTCGACGCGGTCACCCGCGACTCGACCACGACCGGCTCCAAGCACGACATGGGCGGCGACATCGTCCCCGCGTTCGTACGCCGCTCGCAGGCCGGCGTCTACGACTACAAGGACAACGTCGTCCCGGGCGCGACCGACCGCGACCGCGGCTACTGGCGCGACGTCGGGACGCTGGCGTCGTACTACGCCGCCCACATGGACGTCGTCTCACCGCTGCCGGTCTTCAACCTCTACAACTTCGAGTGGCCGATCTACACCTCCTACGGCCCGCAGCCGCCGGCCAAGGTGGTCCAGGGCGCCGACGGCGTCGACGCCCGCGTCGACGAGGCGGTGCTCTCGCCCGGCGTCGTCGTCAGCGGCGGCATCGTCACCCGCTCGGTCCTGTCGCCCGCGGTGAGCGTGGCCGCCGGCGCGACCGTCGACGGCTCGGTGCTGATGAACGGCGTCCGGGTCGGCGCCGGCGCGATCGTCCGCAACGCCATCCTCGACAAGAACGTCATCGTCCCGCCCGGCGCCCGGATCGGCGTCGACCCCGAGGCCGACCGCGCCAACGGGTTCCTCGTCGAGGACGGCCTCACCGTGCTCGGGAAGGACCAGGCCTTCCCGACCGCTGGTTGAGGTGCTCCGGAGCGACGAAGGAGCGGAGGAGCCTCGAAACCCGTCGTACCGAGCGTCGGCCCGGACCCCGCCTCAGCCAGTGGGCGGCGGCCGCAGGACGCCCGCGGCCCGCGCGGGCGCGGCGTACGCCTCGGCGAGCGAGGCCACGGTCTCGTGCGCGTTCAGCCCGCTCGGGTTCGGCACGACCCACAGCTCGGCGCCCTCCAGCGGCTCGGGCTGCCGGCCGAGGATGGCCTTGGGCAGCCCGAAGGCCGTGCGGTACGCCGTGATGCCGGCGATCGCGACCACCGCCGGCCGAGCCCGCGCGATCGTCGCGAGCAGCTCCTCACCGCCCGCCCGCAGCTCGTCGTTCGTCAGCTCGCTGGCCTTGGCCGTCGCCCGGCGTACGACGTTGGTGATGCCGAGCCCGCGCGCCCGGAGCCGGTCGCGGTCCTCGTCGGTCATCCCGTTCGCGGGGTCGATCGCCTCGATGAGGATCCCCGCCCGCAGCAGCGCCGGGTAGAAGCGGTTGCCGGGGTGCGCGAAGTGGGTCCGGGTGGCGGCCGTCCACAGGCCCGGGTTGATGCCCACGAAGAGCAGCCGCAGCGGCGGGTCGTCGGGGCCGGGCAGCAAGTCGGGCACCTCTGCGTCGCGGTAGGACTCCAGCTCGGCCCGGGTGAAGGTACGGCGCACGCGGGCAGCCTGCCACGGGCCTGGAACCCTATCGCCCGGGGTACCGTCCCACGATCATGCGCCGCTCTCTCGGGATCCTCGTGCTCATCGCCGCCCTGTCCGCCTGCGGGTCCGACGACGGGTCGGGCAGCGAGGCGACCGACCCCGGACCCAGCAGCAGCGCGCCCGGCTCCGATGCCTCCGACGGGTCCGGCGGCTCGGGGTGGAGCCAGGTCGCGCTCCTGACCGGGTCCAACGGTGGGGGTGTGGTCGCCGAGACCGCGACGCCGCTGCCGGACGACGCTGCGGTGACCGCGTTCACCGGCGGGCTCGACGACGGTCTGGCCGCCGAGGTGTCCGAGGCCGCGCAGGCGGTCGACGCGCCCGAGGGGCAGGCGCTCTACGGCGCCGTCGTCTCCCTCGAGTGCACGCCCCCGACCGCGGTGGTCGTGACCCGGGACGGTGACGACGTGCTGGTCCGGCCCCGCGTCGAGAAGGAGAGCCCGTCGGTGCAGTGCCTCGCCGTCGTGACGACGGTGGCGCTGGTGCTCGTCGAGAAGTAGGTCAGGGCTTCGAGTACAGCACCTGGATGCCGTTGGCGACCTTGCGCGGACGGCCGTCGGACGGCTTGTTGACGACCGGCTTGGCCCCGCCGGGCTTGCGCGCGACCAGCGTGGACGACCCGCCGCCGTCGAGGTTGAGCGCGCTGTCGGCCCCGAGCCGGACCATCTCGTCCGCCAGCTCGACCATCGTGTAGCCGCGGCTGTACTTCGACCGTCCGTCGACGACCAGCATCAGGATCTGGTGGGTGTCACGGTCGATGCCGATCGCGGAGCGGGGGTGCATCTGCGCGTCGTCGGTCACCGTGATCGCGCCGTCCTGCACCAGGAAGCTGTTGCTGGTGATGGCCACGCCGGGGTGCTCGGTCACGCCCTTCGCGACGCTGATGGGGTCGCCGATCTTCAGCTGCCGCAGCGCCCGGGCGCCGGCCCCCCGTCCGATGAGCAGGAAGCCGTCGATCCGGTGGCCGGCCCGGAGCCGGACCCGCTTCGAGACGACCTTCCCGTTCTTGACCCGGACCTGGACGATCCGGCTCTTCACGCCGTCGGTGACGCCGTACCCGGGGGTGGTGCCCCAGCGCGAGCTGTAGACCCCGATGGTGCCGTCGGCGACGGTGGGGGAGTTGAAGCCCGAGACGGTCCAGGCGGGGTGCTGGCGGATCCGCGCCCGCACCTGGATCGGCCCGACGGACGGCGCGCCGGCCTTGGTGACGGTGAAGCCCGCGCTCCAGGCGTCGCTCGGGCCGTGCAGCAGGCCGCTCGCGCGCCCGGCGCCGATCCCGAACGGCGCGCCGGAGTCGCTGATGTCGAAGAAGTCGCCGTTGATCCCGGCGACGGCCTGGCGGGCCAGCATCCCCCGCACCGTCTCGGTGCGGGCGACCCGACCGGGCGTGGCGTAGTTGAGGCGCAGCCCCGGCGTCCGGTACTTGATGCGCAGCAGGTGCGCCCGGATCCGGCCGCGGGCGTCCCGCTCGGCCCAGGTCTGGTAGCGGACGCCCGGCGCCACCCGCCACCCCGTCACGGCGCTGCGCCGCTCGACGGTGCGGGCGTACGTCGGGACGGCGGGCGCGATCGGGCCGCGGACGCCGTCGGAGGAGTGCTGCGGGTAGCCGTCGGCGGAGACCGTCGGGTCGGCGAAGGCCGGTCCGGAGACGGCCAGCGCACACCCGAGAAGGCCGGCGGTCAGGGTCAGTCGGCGCGTGGTCACCCCGGAAAGGCTAAGGGACGCACGGGGCGGGACGGGGAGGCGCCTCCGGGTGGGCCCGTCGGTCAGGCGCAGTCGACGGACCCCAGCCGGGCCAGTCCCTCCAGGTCGCCCGGGCCGAGCTCGGTCTGGCCGACGTTGTCGGCGTACATCAGCTCGTTGTCGTCGTCGACGTGGTCGAGGCCCACGACGTGCCCGAGCTCGTGGGTGATGATCGCCTGCATCAGGGCGTCGCCGTTCCGCTCCTCGGCGAGCTCCGCGAACAGCTCGCTGTCGAGGGTGATCGCGCCGGTGACGTAGGTGCGGTGCCGCTGGCGCTCCAGGTAGGTGCTCCCGCCGAGGCCGGCCACGTTGCCGGCGAGCCGCGGCACCTCCTCCTCGTCGGCCCAGCCGATCAGCACCGGCTGGGGCCGGTTCAGCCCGTCGATGCGGTCGTCGAAGTCGCGTTCGTCGGAGGTGCCGGTGTCCTCGAACTGGAACCCGGTCGCGTCGGAGATCGCGGTGATCGATCCGGCGAGGAGGTCCTCCCAGTTGTCCGGGGCACCGGCGGGGTTGACGACGTACCGGATCGGGCGACAGGGGTTCCAGCTCACCGGCTCGTCGCGGTCGCCCGGCTGCGTGGTCGCGAACGCGTACTCCCCGTCGCCGTCCGGCACGCCCACCAGCTCGCCCAGCCGGCCGTCGAACCCGACCAGCTCGCGCAGCCGTCGCCCGGAGTCGGACGGGTTGACCAGGAAGACCCCGGCCATGATGAGGCCGACGATCAGCAGCCCGGGTACGACGGGCCCGCGGGCCTTCCGCTCGCGTCCCACCTTCCGCGCCCGCCGGCCCCGCGGCAGCGGGATCGGCGCGCCGACCGGCCGGTGCACCTGGTGCTCGCCGAGCCCGAACTGCTCGTCGAGCCGGTCGAGCTCGCGCAGGCGTCGCTCCATCTCGCGCCGCCATCGACGCTGCGCACGTCGTTCCGCGAAGCCCACCGCCCCATTCTCCACGGGCGTGCCTAGCCCGCCGCCGGTTCTTGCCAAACGACGTCGCGCGGGACGTCATGCGGAACGGGCGCTGCAGGACCCGGTCCGCAGGACGTCCGGAGTCCCCCTCGCCTCTCCACAGACTTCACTTTCGGCGGTGCGTGGCGGGGGTGGATGTGGGTAGTTTCCGGGTTGGCGTCTCGGGTCTGGACGCTGCGCACTCGGGAAGGACTCGACATGGGACGACTGTTGCCCGCCGCCCTGGCCGTGGGTCTCGTGCTGCTCGCCGGCTGCTCCGGCGACGACGACCCGGAGCCGAAGATCTCGCCCACCGACAGCTCGTCGGTCGCGAGCACGCCCACCCCCTCGCCGACGCCCTCCGGGCCGGTCGAGCCGACGCTGCCGGCTGAGGCGGAGGGGGAGGATGCGGCGGCGGCTGAGGCGTTCGTGCGGTTCTACTGGGAGATGGTCAACTACGCCGAGGCGACCGGCGAGGTCGAAGGTCTTGCGGCGCTGGCCTTGCAGACATGCGTCGCATGTGAAGGTGGATCTGCCGACATCAAGCGAATCTATGAAGCCGGTGGTTCCGTGAGCGGCGGTGAGATCAAAGTTCGCGGAACTAAGTCGGCTCCGTTCGAATCAGGCCCGTCCCGGGGCTTTGCCGTCACGGTTGACGTGACCATCGCTCCGCAGGTTGTGAAGGTGCCAGGCGAGAAAGTCCAGCGATATAGCGGCGGACCCAACCAATTTCGATTCATTGTCCAACGCGATAGCGGTGTATGGCTGGTAGGTCGCTGGGACCCCACATCATGATCCGCGGCGCTATCACCACAGCGTTGCTCGTTGTCCTTTCGCTCCGGACCGTTCCAGCAGTGGCCGCCAACGACGAAGGAGCAGGTTCTGCCGGGGCCGGAGGTTCGCACTTCACAGCCGCCGGCACAACTGCCAGTGAAGGTGCCGAGCCTCACGAGGCGACATACACGGCTAGTGCATTGGGTGAATGGCACAGCGCGCCCATGTGCGAACTCGGAGGACGCGCGACTTGCGTCGAGGCCATGAGGTGTGATGACGGAAGCGTGATGGTCCATTGGTGGCACGTGGTCAACGGAATCACCGACGCGCACTCGTATGTCTGTCCTGAGGAGGAGACCGCCGCGCCACCCCAGATCACCAACGCCATGGTCGCGAGGGCCTTCAAGCGCATCCCCCTGCCGGCGTCGACGCTGGTCGTCCAACCCCCGGGCGGCGAGACCCTGGTCAACTTCGCGACCAACTTCTACACCGAGGCCGCGCCGTTCGAGCGGTCGGTGACCCTGGTCGGCCAGCGGGTCGACCTGCGGATCCGCCCCAGCGGGTTCGGCTGGTCCTTCGGTGACGGGACCGCGACGCGCACGACGACCCCGGGGGCGGCGTACCCGGCACTCGACGTCACCCACGAGTACGCGCGCGCCGGGCGGGTCGGGCCGAGCGTAGACACGACGTACAGCGCGGACTTCCGGGTCAACGGCGGGCCCTGGGAGCCGGTGGTCGGCACGGTGACGATGACCGGCGCGCCGGTCGCTCTCCAGGTGAGAACGGCCAGTCCCACGCTCGTCGGCTACTAACCTCAGCGCGTGGCCGACCCGTGGAACACGTTCGTGGAGGGGGACAACCTCGACGTCCTGCCACGGCTGGCGACGATCACGGGCGACGCGGCGCCGTACGACCTGGTCTACATCGACCCGCCCTACAACACCGGCAACGACTTCGCCTACCGCGACGACATCCGCGGCGACGGGACGACCGACCGCCACCAGGCCTGGGTCGCGATGATGCGCCCGCGGCTGGCGGCCGCCCGGGACCTGCTGGCGCCGACGGGCGCGATCGCGGTCAGCATCGACGACAACGAGGCGGCGCACCTGCGCCTGCTCATGGACGAGCTGTACGGCGAGGAGCAGCGGCTGGCCCAGGTGGTCGTCAACCTCAACGCCAAGGGCCGGCAGCTGGGGAAGGGGTTCGCGACGAGCCACGAGTACCTCCTGGTCTACGCCCGGGACGCCCGGCGCTGCGTTCTCGACGCGAGCAGCTCGGAGACGGTCGACGAGCGCGACTTCCCGCTGGAGACGTCTGACGGTCGCCGGTTCCGCCACCTGCCGCTGCGCAACACCAACAAGAAGTTCAACCCGGTCACGGCTCGCACCCTCCACTTCAGCGTGTGGGGCGACCCCGACACCGGCGAGGTGCGGACGGCGCCGTTCGGCGCCGCGGTCGAGATCGCGCCGGTGTTCGGCGACGGGACCGCGGCCGTGTGGCGCTGGAGCCGACCGCGCATCGACGAGCGCCCCGACGACCTGGTCTGCCGCTGGATCAAGGGCCGCGAGGGCGAGCGGGTCGACGTCTTCCAGCGCGACTGGCTGCTCCGCGACGAGACCGGCGGGCGGCGCAAGAAGCTCACCACCATCTGGCTCGCTGCCGAGGTCGGCTCGACCGACACCGCCGTCGCCGAGCTGAAGGAGATCGTCGGCCACGTCTTCGAGTCGCCCAAGCCGACCGGCCTGATCCGCCGCCTGCTCGGCACGATGCCCGACGACGCCCGGGTGCTCGACTTCTTCGCCGGGAGCGGTACGACGGGTCACGCGGTCGCCCTCCAGAACGCCGCCGACGGCGGCACCCGTCGCTGCACCAGCGTGAACTCGGCCGAGCCGACCCGGACCGGCTCCAACGCCCAGCTCGCCGGCTACGCCACGGTCGCCGACATCACCCGGGCCCGTCTGCAGGCGGTCGCGGACACCGTCGGCGGCGGCTACCAGGAGCTCGCTCCCTGAGCCCACCCCCTCCGCTGACCCGTCAATCGTCGTCCGACACGCCGTCGATCCCGGTACTTGAGTGACGGGTCGGCGTGGGGGTGGAGAGCCGCTCCAGGAGCGCCCGTAGCGGTGGCCAGCGGTCCCGCCCGCGGCGGGTGACGGCGTACGCGCGGAGGCGCACGGGCGGGTCGGTGAGGGGCAGCACGCGCACGCCGCGTCGCGAGGCGCGGCCGTGGGGGAGCAGGCCGACGCCATGCCCGGAGACGATCAGGTCGTCGACCAGCTCCAGGCTGTCGATGCGGTGCACGACGCGCGGGACGAAGCCGGCCATCGAGGCCAGGGTCCGCAGCACCTCCTCGTCGGCGGTGTTGCGGGAGTTCACGATCCAGTCGCGGTCGGCGTACGACGCGAACGGGCCGCGCGGCTCTCCGGCCGGTACGCCGAGGCCCCAGCGCAGCGACCACAGCTCGGTGGCGACGAGGTCGTCGCGCAGGGAGGCGGGTGCGAGGTCGTAGTCGTAGGTCAGCGCCAGGTCGAGGTCGTCGCGAGCGAGCAGTGCGAAGGCCTCCAGCGGCTCGTACTCGTGGACCATCACCTCCACCCGCGGGTACGACGTCGCGAGGTCGGCCATCGCGGGAAGCAGCGAGCGCCGTACGGCGGAGGCGAACCCGGCGACCCGCAGGGTCCCGGCGGGCTCCGCGTCGGGGTCGAGGTCGAGCCGGGCGGCGTCGACGGCGGCCAGGATCGTGACGGCGTGCTCGGCGAGCCGCCGCCCGGCCGGCGTCAGCCGGACCCGGCGGCCCTCGGGCTCGACTAGGGCGGTGCCGACCTCGCGGGCCAGGGCCGCGACCTGCTGCGAGACCGTCGAAGTGGTCAGGTGGTGGGTCTCGGCGACCTCGCGCATCGACCCGAGCCGGGACAGCTCGAGCAGGAGGTGCAGGCGTCGGACATCCATCGCAGGATCATGAACGATATGTCCATGATTGTCACGTGGACCTGAACGGTGTCGGTCGGCTTCACTGGTCGGCATGAGGACCCAGGCCCGCACGGGCGCCCTGATGGCCACCGCGTCGATGCTGTGCGTGCAGCTGGGCCTGGCGGTCTCCGTCGGGCTGATCGACGACATCGGTGCGGAGGGCGCGGCCTTCCTGCGGCTGGCCTGGGCCGGGGTCATCGTGCTGCTGGTGGTCCGACCACGACGCTCCGTGCTGACCCGGGAGACCGTGGTGCCCGCCGTGCTGCTCGGCGTCGTGACGGCCGCGATCACCCTGCTCTTCATGGCCGCGGTGGCCCGGCTGCCCCTCGGTACGGCGAGCGCGCTGGAGTTCCTGGGGCCGCTCGGTGTCGCCGTGGCGCGGGGCCGGGGCTCGGTGCGGACCTGGCCGGTGCTCGCGGCGGTCGGCGTACTCCTGCTGACCCAGCCGTGGGCCGGTGGTGCGGACCCGGTAGGCGTCGCCTGCGCGCTCGGGGCCGCGGTCTGCTGGGCGGCGTACATCCTGCTCACCCAGCACGTCGGCGACCGGCTGCCCGGCCTCACCGGGCTCGCGATCTCGATGCCGGTCGCCGGCCTGGTGGCGACCGTGGCCGTCGGTCACTCGGTGATCCCGGACCTCACCCCGGAGCTGGTCCTCGTCGGGCTCGGGCTGGCCGTGCTGCTGCCGGTGGTGCCGTTCGCGCTCGAGATGCTCGCGCTGCGTCGGCTCACCACGACCGCGTTCGGGACCCTGATGAGCCTGGAGCCGGCCTTCGCGCTGCTGGTCGGGCTGGCGCTGCTCGACCAGGTGCCCGACGTGCTCGCCGTGGTCGGGATCGGGTTCGTGGTGGGGGCGGGGGTGGGGGCCGAGCGCACCGGCGCCCGGACCCCCGCGCCCCTCGAGGTCACTCGCAGCTGACCGACTCGCCCGGACGGCTCCACGTCCAGGTGGGGCAGCCGTTCTCGCCCCGCGGCGGGACCGGCATCACCAGCTCGGGGTCGGTCCCGATCTCGGCCAGGTCGTCGTACGACGTCGCGAAGACCGCCGTCGCCGGGTCCCGGTCGGTGGCCCGCACCTTCTCGGACGCGTAGGTGATCAGGGTCTCCGACTTGATCACCTTGACCCGGCGCTCGAAGGAGAGCGTCTCGAGGCGGGCGGCGTCGAGACGGGACGCGTTGACGACCTTCGAGGCCCCACCGCGCATCGGACGCAGGGCCCACAGGTTGATGACCACCACGTCGCCGTCGTCGGTGCGGTCGACCGTGCACTCCAGGTACGAGCCGTCGGCGAGGCCCTCGCGGCAGTGGCGCTCCGGGTCGCCCTCGGCGTCGCTGCGGGCGTGGCTGATCGAGACCTCCCACTGCTGCTCCGGACCGCCGTAGGTGACCGACAGGTTGCTGGCCTTCTTCCAGTAGCGCTCGGGCAGGTCGGTCCCGTCGGCGTCGCGGGCCGCGAACGTCGACGGGCCCAGGTCGGGCGCGCTGCGCCCCAGGACGGCGCGGACGTGGTCGTCCATCAGGGTCGGCATCCGCCGGGCGTCGTACGCCTCGAGGGCGGCGGCGGACGCCGGGTCGATCCCCGACCCGCGGCCGGGCGCGTCGTCACCACTGACGAGGGGTACGGCGATCGCGCCGGCCAGCGCCAGCGCGGCGACGGTGCCGCCGGTGGCGAGCAGCCGGCGGTTGCGGACCCGGCGTCGGCCGGCGCTGACCGAGCGGGTGGGCAGGGGAGCCGGTGGCTCGTCGTGGGCGACGTGGTCGCGCAGCAGGGTGGAGAGGTCGTCGTGGGTCATCGGGGCTCCTCGGGGATCGTGGCGACCAGGTCGGGCAGGTGCCGTCGCAGGGTGTCGAGTGCGCGGGCGGTCTGGCTCTTGACCGTCCCGTCGGCGATGTCGAGCAGGTGGGCGACCTCGTCGACCGGCAGGTCGTCGAGGAAGCGCAGCGCGACGATGGCCCGCTGCCGGGGCGGCAGCAGCCCGAGCGCCCGGCCCAGGTCCAGCGGGTGGTCGGCCGGTCCCGCGTGTGCCCGGTCCGGGACCGCCTCGACGGCGGTCTCCGGGCGCCGTCGCCGCAGGTGGCTGAGGCACTCGTTGACCACGATCCGTCGGGCGTAGGCCAGCCGGGTCGGCTCCTGGGTCCGCGACCACGCGCCGTACAGCTTGGCCATCGCCTGCTGGGTCAGGTCCTCGGCGAGGTGCCAGTCCCGGACGACCAGGTACGCCGTACGCCGCAGGCCCGGGGCGTGCGCCGTGAAGAAGTCGGTGAACTCGCGTTCACGTCGCTCGCGTCTCGTCACACCTCTCCTACGCGATCGGTCGGCTCTCAGGTTCGCACGATCCGGAATCTATTGACATTCGATAGTTCTCGAGCGACATTCGATGTATGAAGCTGCTCGATCGTGTCGTCCTCCCGCTCCGGGTGCTGCTGGTCCTGCTCCTCGCCGGCCTGGTCTTCGGCCAGCTCGTGAGCATCCCGGGCCAGTTCGCCCATCTCGCGCAGGAGGAGCCGGACCTGGCCCACCTGCGCTGGCCGTTGACGGCGTTCTTCGTCCTCGAGGTGCTGGCGCTGCAGGTCGTGGTCGTCTGCACGTGGCGGCTGCTGAGCCTCGCCCACGCCGACCGGATCTTCAGCGCCGAGGCGTTCGCGTGGGTCGACGGCATCGTCGGCGCGATCGCCGCGGCCTGGCTGCTGTACGCCGCCGGCGCGGCCTGGGCGATCGCGCAGGCCGACGACCCCGGCACCCCCATCCTGCTGATCGGCGTCGGTCTCGTGGGCGGCGTGGTGACGCTGGTCCTGGTGGTGATGCGGGCGCTGCTGCACCAGGCCACCGACCTGCGCCTGGAGCTGGAGGCGGTGATCTGATGGCGATCGTCGTGCGCATCGACGTCCAGCTCGCCCGGCGCAAGCTGTCGGTCGGCGACTTCGCCGAGCAGGTCGGGCTCACCCCCGCCAACGTCGCCGTGCTGAAGAACGGCCGCGCCAAGGCGGTCCGGTTCAGCACGCTGGAGGCGATGTGCCGGGTGCTCGACTGCCAGCCCGGCGACCTCCTGGAGTGGGTCGACGACGACGTCCCGCTGAGTGCGTCGACCCCGGCGGGTGGCGTCGGGCGCTGACACGATGCCGCCGTGACGAGACGTTTCGAGGGCAAGCGGGCACTGGTGACCGGCGCGGCGGGTGGCGTCGGTCGGGCGACGGTCGAGCTGCTGGCCGAGGAGGGCGCGCAGGTCGTCGGCGTCGACCTCCGCGCAGGTGAGGACGTCGTCGCCTGCGACGTGAGCGACGCCGGATCGGTGACGACGGCGGTGGCCACCGCGGCGGAGCGGTTGGGCGGGCTCGACGTACTCGTGAACGTGGCGGGCATCGACCAGTTCCGCCGCTTCGAGGACCTGGAGCTCGACGTCTGGCAGCGCCACCTCGGCGTCAACCTGACCGGGCCGATGCTGATGAGTCAGGCGGCGCTGCCCCACCTGCGGGCCAGCCGCGGCAACATCGTCACCATCGCCTCGATCGCCGGACTGCGCGCGCAGCCCTACCAGGCGGCGTACTGCGCCTCCAAGAGCGGCGTCATCATGTTGATGAAGTCGCTGGCCCTCGAGCTGGCCGCCGACGGGATCCGCGTCAACACGATCTGCCCCGGCGGCGTCGAGACCGACCTGCCGATGACCGCGGCCGCCGAGCACGCCGACTCCCAGCTCGACTGGGGGCTGCTCAGCGAGACCGCCGGCGGCCGCTACGGCTTCATGCCGCCGCGCGACATCGCCGACGCGATCGCCTACCTCGGCTCGGACGCCGCGGCCTCGGTGACCGGCGCGGTGCTCTCTGTCGATCGCGGCACCGCCTGTTAGGAAACTCCGACCGCCTTCTCC
The DNA here is from genome assembly GCF_037120545.1 of Nocardioides sp. CCNWLW216. Lineage (NCBI taxonomy): Bacteria > Bacillati > Actinomycetota > Actinomycetes > Propionibacteriales > Nocardioidaceae > Nocardioides > Nocardioides sp. CCNWLW216. The sequence goes on along the minus strand of NZ_JBBBBJ010000002.1, from coordinate 581,688 downwards.
AGCGCCGCGACCTCGGCGTCGAGGTGGCCGAGCAGCCGCTGCAGGTGCGGGACGGTACGACGGCAGCCGGTCAGCCCGAAGCCCATCTTCTGGTCGTACGACGTGCAGGTGATGTTGAGCGCCATCCCGTTGATCGGGATCGACAGCGGGTAGGTGCCGACCAGCTTGGCGCCGTTCCAGTAGTGGGTGGTGCGCGGGCCGGGCACGTTGCTGATGATCAGGTTGTACGGCGACCGCACGATGCCCTGCAACCGCAGCAGCGGCGGCAGGATCGCGGGGGCCTGACCGAGCGCGCTCATCGCGACGATCTGCAGCGGGGTCATGCTCGACAGGGCGTCCTTGCCGGTGCTCATCGAGCGGCTGATCTCGGCCAGCCGGTCGGCGGGGTCGGCGAGGTCGGTGCCCAGGCGGCACATGACGGCGCCGATGGCGTTGCCGCCGTCGGCCGACGCGATGTGCGACTCCTTGGCGTTGAGGCCGATCGGGACCATCGCGACCAGCGGCGTCTCGGGGAGGGCGCTGATCTCGAGGAGGTACTGCCGCACGGCGCCCGAGCACATCGCCAGCACCACGTCGTTGATGGTCGCGCCGCCCGCCTTGCCGATCGCGCGCAGCCGGGCGATCGGCCAGTCCTGGGCGGCGAAGCGGCGCGAGCCGGTGATCCGCTGGTTGAAGATGGTCCGCGGGGCGTGGAAGGACACGGCCGAGGTCTCGTTGCGGATGCCCTTGTTGAGGGTCTTGATCAGCGCGCCGGGCAGGCCGGCGGCCTCGGCGGTGAGGCCCATGCCGGTCGAGAGCGCGTGCCGGAACAGGTCCTGCGGGACCTCGGCGAGGTCCGTCGTCCGGGGGGTGCGCGCGGGGCGGGCGCCCCACGGCGCCGGCATCTGCCGCTGGTCGGGGTCGGTGCTCAGCACGCTCTGCAGCAGGCGCATCGCGGAGACGCCGTCGACCAGGGCGTGGTGGGACTTGGTGTACCAGGCGACCCGGCCGTCGCGGAGGCCCTCGATCACCGTCGACTCCCACAGCGGGCGCTCCCAGGCCAGCCGGGTGCCGTGCATCCGGCCGCACAGCTCGAGCAGCTCGCGGATCCGGCCCGGCTTGGGCAGCGCGGCGTGCCGGACGTGGTGTTCGATGTCGAACTGCTCGTCCTCGCGCCACACCAGCTGGCCGGCGGTCGACAGCGAGCGGTAGGGGTGCTTGATGAACAGCGGGCTGATCTCGGCCTCGTCGCGCATCGCCTCGTACATCAGCCGCGTGTAGTCGCGCCCGGCCCCGTCCGGCTTCTCGAACAGCTGGAGTCCGCCGACGTGCATCGGCTGGCTGCGGTTCTCGGCGAGCAGGAACGCGGCCGAGGTGGGGTCGATCGGTGTGACCACGGAGGGCCTTTCGCAGGATGACGCCGGGTGGTGAGGGGGCAACTCTCGCCAATGGTGACGCCGGCCACAAGCCGGACACGCTCTGCGGGGTTTCCCTCGTCCTTCGCCGGAGGTCTTGTCGGTGCTGCGCGGCCCGGCCCAGGGTCGTCGCATGACGATCCGCCGCCTGCTGTCCGCCGCCGTCTCCGCCGCTGTCGTGCCCGTCGTGCTGGTCGCCGTACCGGCTCCCGCGCATGCGGCCGACTACTCCGCCCCGCTGTCCACCGCCATCGCCGACCTCCCCGGGACCACCGAGGACCGCACCGGCTACTCGCGCGACCTGTTCAACCACTGGGTCGACGCCGACGGCGACGGCTGCAGCACGCGCAACGAGGTGCTGATCGAGGAGGCCGACGACCCGGTGACCGTGGGCTCGGGCTGCTCGCTGGCGGGCGGGCGCTGGTACTCCTACTACGACGGCGAGTCCTGGACGGCCACCGGCGACGTCGACATCGACCACATGGTCCCGCTGGCGGAGGCCTGGGACTCCGGGGCGAGCGGCTGGTCGTCGGCCGATCGGGAGACCTACGCCAACGACCTCGACGACCGGCGCACGCTGGTCGGGGTCACCGACAGCGTCAACCAGGCCAAGGGCGACCAGGACCCGGCGGAGTGGCTGCCGGAGCTGCAGCAGTGCCGCTACCTGGAGGAGTGGGTCGCGGTGAAGCACCGGTGGGGGCTCGCCGTCGACACCGCCGAGCGCTCGGCGCTGACCTCGCTGGCCTCCGGGTGCAGCGACGTGACGATCACGGTGACGCTGGCCCGCTGATCGGCCCGCTGACCGTCCACAGGCGGCTCTCCCGCACGGGTTCTCCCCAAATACGACGGCGCCGCCGTCCCGCGTCCCCGCTCGTCCCTAGCGTCGTCGGTACGCCGGAACTCGCCGGCCCGTCACCCTCGGGGGTCCACCCATGTCCAAGCTCCTCGCCCTGCTCGCCGCCGCCGGCTGCGCGGTCCTGCTCCTGCTCGGCGTCAGCCTGCCGGCCAGCAGCAGCACCGCCCAGGCGCCCGCGCCCGACACCATCGTCGAGATCACCGGCGACGCCGCCAACGGCTTCGAAATCCACCACTACGACGGCTCCGCGCTCTACCCGCCGACCGACTCCGAGGCCCGGGCCGAGTGCGGCGAATACGACACCCGCGTCGCCCGGGTCCGCTGCCGCACCGAGGTCCGGGTCTGGTACCGCGACCTCGGCGACCTGAAGCAGGCCCTCGACTGGGCCCACGCCTCCTGACCCAACCGGTGGTTGAGCAGGTTTGCGCAGCAACCGTGTCGCCGGTGGTTGAGCAGGTTGCGCAGCAACCGTGTCGCCGGTGGTTGAGCAGGTTTGCGCAGCAACCGTGTCGCCGGTGGTTGAGCAGGTTGCGCAGCAACCGTGTCGCCGGTGGTTGAGCAGGTTGCGCAGCAACCGTGTCGAAACCCGGTGAGACGACAGACGACCTGAATCGACGTGGGACCATCACCCCATGGAGGCCGGACCGCTCGACCGGATGTGGAGCCGCAGCCGGCTGTCCGTCCGGGCCCGCATCGCCCGGCTGAGCTCGAAGCGCTGGCAGATCGCCCAGTGCGCGATCGCGGCCGGCGTCGCCTGGGTCGTCGCGGCCGACCTGTTCGACCACCCGACGCCGTTCTTCGCGCCGGTGGCGGCCGTGGTCGCGCTCGGCACGTCGTACGGCCAGCGGCTGCGTCGGGTCGCCGAGATCACCGTCGGGGTCGCGGTCGGGGTGCTCATCGCCGACCTGCTGGTGCTGGAGCTCGGCACCGGCGGGTGGCAGATCGCCCTGATCGTCGGGCTCGCGATGTCCAGCGCCTTCCTGCTCGACGGCGGCCAGCTGCTGGTCACCCAGGCCGCGGTGCAGTCGATCATCGTCAGCACCCTCGTCCCGGAGCCCGACGCCGCGTTCACGCGCTGGACCGACGCGGTCATCGGCGGGGCGGTCGCGCTGGTCGCGGCGACCGTCGTACCGGCCGCGCCGTTGCGGCGACCGCGCGAGCAGGCGGCCGTGGTGATGCGCAAGATCGCCGGGCTGCTGCGTGCTGCGGGGGAGGTGATGGTCGACGGGGAGGTCGAGCACGGACTGGAGCTGCTGGCCGATGCCCGGTCCACCGACGGGCTGATCCGCGAGCTCCAGGCGGCGGCCGACGAGGGGATGGCCGTGGTCGCCTCCTCGCCGTTCCGGGTGCGCCACAAGGGCAACATCCGGCGGATGGCCGAGCTGGTCGACCCGCTCGACCGGGCGCTGCGCAGCACCCGCGTGCTGGTCCGGCAGGTCGCGGTCGCGGCCTACCACCGACGGCCCGTGCCGTCGTCGTACTCGATGCTGGCGACGGAGCTGGCCGCTGCGGCCGAGCGGGTCGCCGACGAGCTGGCCGCCGACCGGATGGCCGTCGGGGCGCGCGACGAGCTGCTCGCGGTGGGTGACGCGACCGGCCGGGTCGAGCGGGCCGACGAGATGAACGCCGAGGTCGTGCTGGCCCAGCTGCGCTCGGTCGTCGTCGACCTCCTGCTGCTCACCGGCCTCGACCAGCGCGAGTCCACCGAAGCGCTCCCGCCACCCCCGCGATGAGCCCGGCGATGACCGCCTGGGTCCTACACGTCGACCTCGACCAGTTCATCGCGGCGGTCGAGGTGCTGCGGCGGCCCGAGCTGGCCGGGCGGCCGGTGGTCGTCGGCGGGCGGGGCGACCCGAGCGAGCGGGGCGTGGTGTCGACGGCGTCGTACGAAGCGCGCGAGCACGGCGTCGGCTCCGGCATGCCGCTGCGCCTGGCCGCCCGCAAGTGCCCCGACGCGGTCTTCCTGCCGGTCGACAAGGACGCGTACGACGCCGCCTCGGCCGAGGTCATGGACACCCTGCGCTCGCTGACCTGGGGCGGCGCTCCGATCGTGGTCGAGGTGCTGGGCTGGGACGAGGCGTTCGTGGCCGCCTCGGTCCCTGACGCCGACCTCGACCCGCAGGCGTTCGCGGACCGGGTCCGCGAGGAGGTGCTGGCCGCGACCCGGCTGCACTGCTCGGTCGGCATCGGTGACACCAAGCTGCGTGCCAAGGTCGCGACCGACCTCGGGAAGCCGCGCGGGACGTTCCGGCTCACCGCCGAGAACTGGTTCGAGGTGATGGGGGAGCGGCCCACGCGGGCACTGTGGGGGATCGGCGCCAAGACCGAGAAGAAGCTGGCCGCGCTGGGCATCGAGACGGTGCGCCAGCTGGCCGACTCCGACGCCCGGGTGCTGGCGGCGGAGCTGGGTCCGACGATGGGGCCCTGGTACCACCGGCTGGGGCGCGGCGCCGACACCAGCCCGGTCGACGCGACCCCGTGGACGCCGCGGGCCCACGGGCGCGAGACCACCTTCCAGGAGGACCTGGTCGACGCCGACCGGATCGCCGAGGAGGTCCGGGTGCTGACCCGCCGGGTGGTCGAGGACATCGTCCGCGAGGGCCGGCCAGCGGTCCGGGTGGGGCTGAAGGTCCGCTACCGGCCGTTCTTCACGGTCAGTCGCAGCCTGACCCTGCCGGCGGCGAGCAACGACCCGGAGACGCTGGCCGCGGCAGCGGTCGCGCTGCTCGACCGCCTCGACGAGCGCGACCGGGACCGACCGGTGCGGCTCCTCGGCGTACGGCTGGAGATGGTGCCGCCCGACGGCGGCTACGTGCGGTAGGGGCTCAGAGGCTGGCGCGCAGCTCGCGCACCACCGAGTCGACGACCGCCACCAGGTCGCCGCCGGTGCGCGCGGCGACCGCGCGCTGGCGCTGGTACGACGCGCCGCGGCGCGGGATGTCGGCCACCGAGGCCAGCTCCGCCGAGCAGCCGAGCCGATCGGCGACCGGCTCCAGCCGGACGAGCAGCTCGGCCAGGTCGTCGGTGATCAGCCGCTCCTGTGACTGCGCGTCCAGGATGATGATGGCGTCGAGGCCGTAGCGGGCGGCCCGCCACTTGTTCTCCTGCACGTGCCACGGGGGCATGGTCGGCAGCGTCTCGCCGGCGGCCAGCCGGGTGTCGAGGTCGACGACCAGGCAGTGCACGAGCGCGACCAGGGCGGCCAGGTCGTCGATGCTGGAGACGCCGTCGCAGACCCGGTTCTCGATGGTGCCCAGGTGGGGCGCGGGGCGGACGTCCCAGCGGATCTCGGAGAGCTCGTCGATCACCCCGGTCGTCATCTGGTCGTGGGCGAACGACTCGAACTCGGCCCAGGTCTCGAACTGGAACGGCAGGCCCGCCGTCGGGAGCTGCTGGAACATCAGCGCCCGGTTGGAGGCGTAGCCGGTGTCGACGCCGGCCCACACGGGGGAGGAGGCGGAGAGGGCCTGCAGGTGGGGGTACCAGTTGAGCAGCGCCGACAGCACCGGCATCACCCGCGCGCGCTCGGGCAGCCCGACGTGGACGTGCACGCCCCAGATGAGCATCTGCCGGCCCCACCACTGGGTGCGGTTGATCAGCTCCTCGTAGCGGTGCCCCTCGCTGAGCTGCTGCCCGCTCCAGTCGGCGAACGGGTGGGTCCCGGCGCCGTACAGGTCGATGTCGAGCTCATCGCCGGCCGCGATCGCGGCGCCCAGCGTGGTGCGCAGGTCGGTCATCGCCTCGTCGACGGTGTGGCAGACCCCGGTGACCAGCTCGATGGTGTTCTTCAACAGCTCCTTGTGGAGTCGCTCGGGCTCGGCGAGTCGCGGTTTGGCCCGCGCGAAGAGGTGGCTGGCGTCGTTGCGGAGGTCACGGCTGCGGCGGTCGACGAGCGCGAGCTCCCACTCCACGCCGAGCGTGGGCTCGGGTGATCCCCTGAAGTCGATCCGCACGGTCCCCAGCCTTCCACAGTGGTCAGGGTGGTCTGGCACCATCGCGGCCATGGCGCAGATCAGGGGAGACGTGCGGGAGGTCAACCTCGGGCTCGACTTCTGTCTCCGGATCGGCGAGCTGCTGCTCGCCTCGGGCGCCGGAGCGGCCGACGTGACGGCGACCATGCAGACCGTGGCCTACCACCTGGGCCTGCGCGACGCCGACATCGACGTCACCTTCACCTCGCTGTCGATGAGCTGGCAGCGGGACCCCGAGGAGGTGCCGCTGCTGGCCACCCGCCAGGTGCGGCAGCGGGTGATCGACTACGAGCACCTCACCCGCGTCGACCACCTGGTCCGGGCGGTGCTGCGCGACGAGGTGACGCTGAAGGAGGCCCGCGCCTCGCTGGCCCGGATCGTCTCCTCGGGCCACGACCGGCCGCGCTGGGCGATCACCCTCGCGTGGGGTCTGATGTGCGCGGGCGTGGCGATCCAGCTGGGCGGTGGGCCGGTGGTGGTCGCGCTGGCGTTCGTCGCCTCGGCGCTCATCGACCGGCTGCAGCTGGCGATCTCGCGGCGCCGGATCCCGACCTTCTACCAGCAGGTCGCCGGCGGCGGGGTGGCGACGCTGATCGCCCTCGCGGCCGCGGCGACCCCGCTCGACGTGGACGTCTCCCTGGTCGTCACCGCCAACATCATCATGCTGCTGGCCGGCATCGGGTTCATGGGCGCGCTCCAGGACGCCCTCACCGGCTTCTACATCACCGCCACCGCGCGACTCACCGAGGCGATCCTGGCGACCGCCGGCATCATCGGCGGGGTCAGCGGCGGTCTCAGCCTCGCGGGCGCCCTCGGCGTCGAGATCCCGCAGCTCGACCCCGGCCGCGGCGACCTCCAGAGCGCGACCATGCTGGCCTTCGGGTCGGCCCTCTGCGCGGGCGCGTTCGCCTACGCGTCGTACGCCCCTCGTCGGATCCTGCTGCCGATCGCGATCGTCGCGGCGGTCGCGATCGGGATCTCGCAGTCCGTGGAGTTCCCCGGCATCGGCCGCACCTGGTCGGTCGCGATGGCCGCGCTCTTCGTCGGCCTGGTCAGCTACACGGTGGCGGGCCGGATGCGGGTGCCTCCGCTGGTCGTCGTGGTGTCGGCGGTGGTGCCGATGCTGCCGGGCCTGTCGATCTACCGCGGCCTGACCCTGCTGGCCGAGGGTGGCGCTTACACCTCCGCCGGCCTGCTGGCGATGGTCACCGCGGCATCGGTCGCGATCGCGCTCTCCTCCGGCGTGATCCTCGGCGAGTACGTCGCCCAGCCGCTCAAGCGCGAGGCCCGCAAGGTCGAGTCGCGGCTCGCCGGCCCGCGCCTGGTCGGACCGGTGCGGACCATGACCGGCCGGTCGAGCCGCCGGTCGAGGCGCCGGTCGGTCAGCGAGGGCTGAGCCCGGCGACCTGCCGGAGCCACGCCTGCGGCGTCGCGAGGTCGAACGGCGGCTGCTGGCGTCGTACGGCGTCCCGCACGGCGTCGCGGCTCGCCTCGGCGATCATCACGATCTCGGGCGGGTAGCCCAGCGAGACCTGGTGCTCGGCGAACTCGTCCTCGTCGTCCACCCACACCATCGTGTCGGAGCCGCGGATGACGTCGAGGTCGAGGTCGACGGCGCGCAGCGTCGCCCCGTCCCAGTACGGCGGCGTGGTCATGTCGACGTAGACGGTGCACCAGATCCCGGGCGCGTTGAACGTCGCGCACCACGGGCTGCCGCGCGGCGCGAGGGTGACCGAGTCGACCTCGGAGTCGAACTGCGCCCCCGGGCGGGCGTGGTGGGTGCCGGCCGGGACGCCGATCCAGTCGCCGTGCTCGTCCGCGCCCAGGAAGGTCGCGTCGAGCTCCCAGTGCGGGCGGTCGCCCCACTTGCTCATCGCGATGCGAACGGGATCACCCGGTTGAGGAGGCACGGGCTTCTTTCTACCGGGTACAAGTGTGGGCATGAGCATCATGCGCAAGGTCGCTGCCCTCGGAATCGCCAAGAAGGTCTACGACGAGGCCCGCAAGCCCCAGAACCAGGCCCGCATCAAGGCGGGCGTCGCCAAGGTCCAGGCGGCCCGCGCCAAGCGGCAGCCGCGCTGAGCGGCGTCCCCAGAACAGCGCAATTGCGCCAGCGACGGGCGGGTACGTCGGCTACCCGCCCGTCACCAGCGCAATTGCGCCGGTTGGGGGCCGGCCCCCTCAGACGATCTTGGCCTTCTCCGGCATGACCCGCGTGGACACCCGCGCGACCACGTCCTGGTAGCGCGAGCCCAGCACCCGGCCGAACTGGTGCAGCAGATGCGCGTCGAGACCGACGAGCACGCGGGCCTTGCCGCCCAGGATGCCCTGCTCGACGATGATCGAGGCCGCCTTCTCGGGCGTCATCCGGGCCAGCTTCTTGTCGAAGAGCTGGGCGGTCTTGGCCTGGTCCTCCTTCGCGGAGACCCGGGCGTTGCGGGCGATCGCGGTCTTGATGCCGCCCGGGTGCACGGCAGTGACGCCGACGGGGTGGCCGGCGGCCAGCATCTCGATGCGGATCGCCTCGGTCATGCCGCGGACGGCGTACTTGGTCGCGTTGTAGATGCTCTGGCCGGGCATCGCCACCAGGCCGAAGAGGGACGACAGGTTGACCAGGTGGCCGTCGCCGGAGGCGATCAGGTGCGGCAGGAACTCCTTCGTGCCGTTCAGCACGCCGGTCAGGTTGATGCCGATGATCCAGTCGATGTCGTCGTACGCCAGGTCGGTGAAGTCGCCCGCGAGCGCGACGCCGGCGTTGTTGACCACCACGTTGACCCGGCCGAACTGCTCGGCCACCGCAGCGGCGTACGACGCCATCGCGGCCCGGTCGGCGACGTCGAGCGTGTCGGCCCGCACCTCGCGGGCGCCGGCGGCCTTGACCAGGTCGACGGTCTCGACCAGGCCGGGCTCGTGGACGTCCGAGATCGCCAGCAGTGCGCCGCGTCCGGCGGCGTCCAGGGCCAGGGCCCGGCCGATGCCGGATCCGGCGCCGGTGATCACAACGACCTTGCCGTCGAGGGTCCTCATGCGGTCACGTCCTCACGTGTCGGGGTGCGGGTGGGGGTCGGGGTGCAGGTGTAGGCGGCCTCGTCGAACGAGGCCAGCTGCGCGCGCATGGTGAAGGTCGCGCGCGGCCAGAGCGTGGTGTTGCGCCCGTGCTTGTCCTGGTACCAGCTGGAGCAGCCACCGGTGCTCCAGACGGTCCGGGACATGCGCTTCTGGAGCCGGTCGTTCCACCGGTCCGTGGCGGACTCGGTCGGCTCGACCGCGGCGTACCGCTTCTCCCGCATCGCGCGTACGGCGGCCCGCAGGTAGGCGACCTGGGACTCGATGACGAAGACCATCGAGGAGTGGCCGAGCCCGGTGTTCGGCCCGACGACGAAGAACAGGTTGGGGAAGCCCGGGACGGTCGCGCCCTTGTACGCCGACATGCCGCGCTCGTCCCACACCTCCGCGATCGTCCGGCCCGTCCGGCCCGTGACCTGGGCGGCGATCGGCAGGTCGGTGGTGTGGAACCCGGTCGCCACGACGATCGCGTCGACGGGCCTCTCAGTGCCGTCGGTGGTGACCACCGCGTCGGCGGTGACCTTCGCGATGCCGTCGGTGACCAGCTCGGCGTTGTCGGCGGCGAGCGCGGGGTAGTAGGTGTTCGAGATCAGCACCCGCTTGCAACCGAGCTCGAAGGTCGGCGTGACCCGCGCGCGCAGGGCCGGATCCTTGATGCCGCGGCGGATGTTGGCCAGCGCCAATTGCTTGGCGGGCCAGGCGATCTTGGGCTGGACCGTGAAGGCCGGGACGTAGCTCTCGCGGGCGAGGTAGATGCCGGTGCGGTAGGCCCGCTGCAGGCCGGGGACCGAGCGCAGGGCGGCGCGCTCGAGCGAGGAGTAGCGGCGGTCGGCGCGCGGGATGATCCACGGCGCGGTGCGCTGGTAGACGTCGAGGTGGCCGACCGTCCGCTGCAGCTCCGGGACGATCTGGATCGCCGACGCGCCGGTGCCGATCACGGCGACCCGCTTGCCGGTCAGGTCGGCGGAGTGGTCCCAGCGCGCCGAGTGGAAGATCTCGCCGCCGAACCCGTCGAGGCCGTCGATGTCGGGCAGCTTCGGCTCGGAGAGGGCACCCGCGCCGAGCACGAGCGTGCGGGAGCGGACCTCGCCGGCGACCGTCCCGGACAGCACGGTCACCCACTCGCGGGCGTCGTCGTCCCAGCGGGCGTCCTCGAGACGGGTCCCGAAGGCGAACCGGTCCAGCACGCCGGCCTCGCGGGCGACCCGCTGCAGGTAGGCCTGGATCTCCGGCTGCTGGGAGAAGGACGTCGTCCAGTCGGGGTTGGGCGCGAACGAGAACGAGTAGAGCTGGCTCGGGACGTCGCACGCCGCGCCCGGGTAGGTGTTGTCGCGCCAGGTGCCGCCGACGTCGTCGGCCTTCTCGACCACGAGGAAGTCGGTCTCGCCGTCCTCCTGCAGCTTGATCGCGGTGCAGAGGCCGGCGAACCCGGCACCCACGACGAGGTGCTCGACGCGGGCGGGCGCGTTCCGGGGAGGGAGGGACATGCATTTGACCGTACCTCCTATTGAACGACTGTCAATAGATAGGATGGTCGGCGTGACCCAGTCCGCACGCACCCGGCTCAGCCCGGCCGAACGCCGTGAGCAGCTGCTCGACCTCGGCGTGCGCCTGCTGGCGACCCGGTCGCTCGACGAGCTGAGCATCGACCTGCTGGCCGAGGAGGCCGGCATCTCGCGCGGGCTGCTCTACCACTACTTCGGGAGCAAGCACGACTTCCGCGAGGCCGTCGTACGACGGGCCGCCGACGACCTGATCGCCCAGACCGCACCGCCGGTCGACGGCGAGCCGGAGGAGCGGCTCCTGGTCTCGATGGCCGCCTACCTCGACTACGTCGTGGCCAACTACGAGGGCTACCTCTCGCTGGTGAAGGGGGCGGCCAGCGGCAACGCCGCCCTGCGGGCGATCTACGAGGAGGCGCGGGCCGCGCTCACCGACCGAATCTTCCGTGAGGACGCGGGCAACCAGATCCTGCCCGACACGCCGGCGGTCCGGCTGGTCGTGCGGGGGTGGTCGGCCATGACCGAGGAGCTGGTCCTGACCTGGAAGGTCGAGCCGAACGGCGTCACCCGCGAGGAGCTGATCGGCATCCTCGCCGGCAGCCTCCGCCCCCTCGTCGAGGCCACCCTCCTCCAGCCCTGACGTGGGGCCGAGTCAGCACTAGTAGTGCTGACTCGGCCCGCAACTGATGCTGACTCGGCGAGGGGCTCAGTCGCCGCGGACGACCGCGGCGAGCTGGTCGAGGCCCCAGACGAGGTCCTCCTCGGAGACGACCAGCGGGGGAGCGAGGCGGATGGTCGAGCCGTGGGTGTCCTTGGCCAGGACACCGCGGGCCATCAGCCTCTCGCAGACCGCGCGGCCGGTCCCCACCTGCGGGTCGATGTCGACGCCGGCCCACAGACCGCGGGTGCGTACGGCGAGCACACCGTGGCCGATCATCGCCTCGAGGCGCTCGCGGAGGACGACGCCGAGCTCGGCCGCGCGGGTCTGGGGCTCGTCGGTCGCCAGCATGCCGACCACGGCGGTGCCGACCGCGCAGGCGAGCGGGTTGCCGCCGAAGGTCGAGCCGTGCTGGCCCGGACGCAGCACACCGAGGATCTCGCGGTTCGCCACGACCGCGGAGACCGGCACGATGCCGCCGCCGAGGGCCTTGCCGAGCAGGTAGAGGTCCGGGACGACGTCCTCGTGGTCGCAGGCGAAGGTCTTGCCGGTGCGACCCAGGCCGGCCTGGATCTCGTCGGCCGCGAACAGCACGTCGCGCTGCGTGCACAGCTCGCGCAGGCCGCGCAGGAAGCCGTCCGGCGGAATCACCACGCCGCCCTCGCCCTGGATCGGCTCGATGATGATGCCCGCGGTGTTCTCGGTGATCGCCGCCTCGACCGCGGCGAGGTCGCCGTACGGGACCATGACGAAGCCGGGCGCGAACGGACCGAAGTTGTCGCGGGCGTCGGGGTCGTCGGAGAAGCCGACGATGGTGGTGGTGCGACCGTGGAAGTTGCCGGCCGCAACGATGATCTCGGCCTGGTCGGGGGCGATGCCCTTGACCTCGTAGCCCCACTTGCGGATGACCTTGATCGCGGTCTCGACGGCCTCGGCGCCGGTGTTCATCGGCAGGACGAGGTCCTTGCCGCACAGGTCGCCGAGCGCGGCGCAGAAGTCGGCGAACTGGTCGTGCACGAACGCCCGGCTGGTCAGCGTCAGCTTGTCGAGCTGGGCGTGCGCCGCCTGCAGCAGGACCGGGTGGCTGTGGCCGAAGTTCAGGGCGGAGTAGCCCGAGAGCAGGTCGAGGAAGCGGGTGCCGTCGACGTCGGTCATCCAGGCGCCGGCGGCGTGCTCCACGACCACCGGCAGCGGGTGGTAGTTGTGCGCCGTGCGCGACTCCGCGCGCTGGAACAGCTCGGTGCTCGACTCGTGCTGCGTGCTCGTCGTGCTCGTCGTGGTGGCCATGGCCGTCATCGTTTCGCCTCCTCGGATCATTCACCAGGATTGTCTGACAATCTGGGGTCCAGGCTAACGAAGATGACGTCGGATCACGAACCTGCGAAGTGGTCAGGTCCGGCGTGAGCGCGCCGAAGGGCCCCACGTGACCCCTGTTCAGGAAGCGCTCCGTGTCCGCTGACGCCCCGTGGTGGACCTCCGGTCTGGTCGGCAGCGCCCTCGGCGTGGCGGCTCTCGTCGTCGTCGGTACGGCGACCGCCCAGGTCGCCGTACCGCTGCTCGAGCAGCCCGCGGCCGAGCGTCCCGCCGATGCCCTGGTCGACGACGTCGAGCCGGCAGCCGCACCCGCCTACCCGCGCTCGGCGTCGTACGAGCCGCCCGCCCCGGCTGAGTCGGCCTCCGCGGCGCCGGCACCGGCCGCACCGTCGTCGTCCGCCCCGGCCTCGCCGGCGCCCGCTGCTCCGGTCGCCGCGGCTCCGTCGGTCGCTCCGGTCACCACCGCGGCCCAGGCCCGGAAGGCCGCCCGCAAGGCCGCCCGCAAGGCCGCCCGCAAGGCCGAGCGGCGTGCCCAGCTGCGCCGCGAGCGCCGGGCGGCCCGCGAGCTCGCCGCGCTGGCGCGGGAGACCATGAAGGACTGGGGCCCGGTCTCAGCGACCTGGGTGCTCCCGGTGGCGTCGTACCGCCGGCTGTCGAGCCACTACGGCGAGACCGGCCCGCACTGGGAGTCGATCCACACCGGCCAGGACTTCTCCGCGCCCACCGGCACCGACGTGCGCGCGGCCACGGCCGGCATCGTCACCTTCGCGGGCCGACAGGGGCCCTACGGCAACAAGGTCGAGATCACCCACCCCGACGGCACCGTCACCTGGTACGCCCACCTCTCCCGTATCGACGTCACCGCGACCGACGCCGTGACCACCGGCCAGGTCGTCGGCCTCGTCGGCTCGACCGGCAACTCCACCGGACCGCACCTGCACTTCGAGGTGCACCCCGACGGCGGTGACGCCGTCGACCCGGTGGCGGTGCTGAAGGAGCACGGCGTCAGTCTCTGAGTGCCTACTCCGCCCAGAACCCGTCGACCACCACCCGCCCGCCAGATCCATGGAGCCGGATCGTGCGGTGGGTACGGCGGGGGGACCACCGGAGGGAAACCATCCGCGGCCGGGGTGAGTCCAGGCGGTAGCGATGGGTGCGCTCGCCGTCGACGACACGAAGCTCGCCGCAGGTCGGACAGGTGAGCACCCGGAGGTGCCACGAACGGGCCTTCCCGCGGGTGATCTTGCGGGCGGTGGCCGTGCTCCCGGTGACGAGCTCGGTGGCCGATCCACGGTGGAACAGGCTGCCGGTGACGCGGCGACCGCCCGCGATGCCGCGCGCGTCGTCGGTCAGCACCGTCGTGCAGGTGCGGGCCGGCCAGTGCTGGACCACGCCGGTCCCGACTGCCTGCACGCCGAGGCAGATCCGCGTGCCCGCGCGCAGGCGGATCCTGCGCTGGCCGTGGCCGGGAGAGACCGGGATCCGCTGCTGAACGGTGCGCGAGCGCTCCGTGGTCTCTACGACCAGCCACTGGCGCTGCAACGGGAGCTTGGTGGCCACCCGCCATCGCACCGTGGAGCGTCCGGGCATGCTCTCCGGCCGCGGCTTGCGAACCCAGCGGGCCCGACTCCGCGTGACGGTGGTCCACGCGTGCCGGAATGTCGTCACGTTCCCGGCCAGGTCGACGATGGTGGCGGTCATCTCGTGCCGGCCGGGGCGGACGGAGGGTGGGCCTGAGCACGTGATGCCCGGCCAGTTCTGCTGGAACTCGCGGCGCCGGCCGTCGAAGTGGCAGGTACTCCGGGTCGAGTCGATCCCACCGGCGTCCTGGAACTCCAGCACTACGGTCTGCCAGTCCTCGAGCAGGCCGCCGGGATTCTGCTGGACAGTCATCCGGGCGGGCGTTCGGTCGATGAACCAGTAGGAGAAGTAGCCGTGATCCCGGTGGACCAGCCGGTCGCCGTACACCGCGGCGGGCAGGATCGTCGGACAGGACGGCTCGCAGCCGGCCTCGGTGTCGGTGGGCTCGAAGGGCAGCGGCCAGCGCCAGACGCCGTCCGGGTCGAGCGAGAAGAGTCGCCCGCCCTCGACCTGGACGGCGTACGTCGAACCGAGGTGGGCGAGCACGACCTCGGCGCCGACGCCGTCGGGAAAGGTGCTGGGTGCGGTCGGGACGGTCACCGGCGAGCCGGGGGCGCCCACCAGGGCGCTCAGCAGGACCGGTGCGGAGCCGGAGGTGCTCCGCAGCCACGCGACCCGGACTGACGAGCCGTCCGTCCCGACGGCGGCCGGACGTCGTACGGCGCCCGGCGTGGCCTCCAGGGCATCGAGATTCACGGGGGCGTCGAACGTCGCACCCCGGTCGTCGCTGACGAGTGCCGAACCGGCTTCGTCGGCGTCACCCAGGACCATCGCCAGGGTGGAGCCCTCCGCCGCCAGGCTCACCACGGGCACACCGCCCTCGGCGTCGAGCCCGGCGAGCGCGAGCAGGTCGAGCGGTGCCTCCCAGGTCTGGCCGCGGTCCGGACTGCGGAGGAGGAGGGCGGAGCGGGCGCCGTCCGCGCTGCCCTGGACCACGGCGACGAAGACGTGGTCGCCGGACGCAGCGAGGTCGAGGCGACGCGTCGTCGCGCCGTCGGTCGACGGGACGGACGGGGAGGGCCGGTCGACCGCGGTGGTGGCGGCCACGGCGACCGTCTCGACCCGTACCTGCACCGCCGCGCCGTTCGTGAGCGCGGTGGCCGCCACGACGTAGTCACCGCTGCCGCTGGCGGCCGAGGCCGACTGCGGCCCCGGCGACCAGTCGACGGGAGCGCCGGGGAAGCGGGTGCGTGCGCCGTACCGCTGGGAGTGGACGATCCCGGCGTGGAGGTGGAAGACGCCGTTCTGGCTGAGCTCCACGGTCGGGAAGGGGGCCGGGGTCGGCACCGTGCCCGTCTCGTAGCGCCCGCGGTTCAGTCGTTCCTGGGCAGGTCCGGGATCGGCGGCCACGGCAGCGACCTGGGCCGTCGACGGGCTCGCGGCCAGCAGGCCGGCCACCAGGGCGGCGAGGGTCATCAGGACGGTGAGGACACGGCGCAACGAGAGCTCCCAGGGGGCGGCCGTGGGTCGGCCGGGGTGCGCACAGGCTGCCAGGTTCTCGATGCCCACGGGGGCACTTCGCCGGATCAGCCCAGCTGTACGGCGATCCGCGTGTCCCCGGGCGTGCTCGTCAGCGAGACGGTGCCGCCGTGGGCGCTGACGATCGCCTGCACGAGGGCGAGGCCGAGACCCGCTCCGCCCTCTCGATGGCGAGAGGCGTCGCCGCGCGCGAAGCGCTCGAAGGCGTGGTCGACCAGCTCCGGCGCGAAGCCGGGCCCGTCGTCGTGCACCGCGAAGCCGCCCGGACGGGCGCTGACGGTGACCGTGGTGCCCTCGGGGGTGTACTTGCGGGCGTTGGTCAGCAGGTTGGTCACCACCTGGTGCAGCCGCTGCTCGTCGCCCACGACCTCGACCTCCTCCTCGGGAAGGTCCAGGCGCCAATGGTGGCCGGGGGAGAGCACTCGGGCGTCGGAGACCGCCTCCAGCAGCAGTCGGGTCAGGTCGACGGGCTCGCGCTCGAGCGGCCGGCCGGCGTCCAGTCGGGCGAGCAGCAGCAGGTCCTCGACCAGCGCCGTCATCCGCCGCGACTCCTCCTCGACCTTGCCGAGCGCCATCGTGCTGGCCTCGGTGTCACCGGGCCGGCGGCGGGCCAGCTCGGTGTAGCCGGCGATCGTCGCGAGCGGCGTGCGCAGCTCGTGGGAGGCGTCGGCGACGAACTGCCGCACCTGCATCTCGCTGCGATGCCGGGCCGAGAGGGAGTCCTCGACGTGGGCGAGCAGCGTGTTCAGCGCCGACCCGACCTGGCCGACCTCGGTCCGCTCGTCGGTCAGGTGGGCGGGCACTCGCTCGGACAGGTCGATCTCGCCCTCCGCCAGCGGCAGCTCGGCGACGGTGTGGGCGGTCGCCGCGACCTCGCGCAGTGGCCGCAGCTGGCGTCGTACGACGACCAGGCCGGCGCCGAGGGCGAGTACGACGCCGAGGGTGGTCAGCAATGCCTCGACCTGGATCAGCGACGAGACGGTGTCGTCGACCTCGGAGGTGGGGAGCCCGTTGAGCTGGGTGATCCCGTCGGCGTTGGTGGCGGCCGCCACCCGGTAGTTGCCGAGCCCGGGGAGCTCCACCGCGTGCGCCTGGCCGTCGGCCGGAATGTCGTCGAGGGCATCGAGGACGGCGTCGGAGAGTGGGCTCGGAGACGGGTCGTCGGTGACGACGCCCCCGCTGAGCTCGCCGGTCACGTCGTTGGCGAACAGTGAGCCGTTGGTCTGTCGGGGACCCCGGCCGATCGGGGGATCCCTGCGGTCCGAGGGGTTGAACCGGGTCGGGTCGACCAGGGCCACCCGGTTGCTGGCGTTCTCGATCTCATCGTCGAGTTGGGAGAAGAGGTAGGAGCGCATGGCCACCGTGGTGGCCGCCCCGATCAGCAGCGACACCAAGGCAACCAGCGCGACCGCGGTGACGACCAACCGCGACGTCAGCGACCGGGGTCGGGTCAGCACGAGCTCAGGCCGCCGGCTTCAGCACGTAGCCGGCGCCGCGCATGGTGTGGATCATCGGGTCGCGGCCGGCGTCGATCTTCTTGCGCAGGTAGGAGATGTAGAGCTCGACGACGTTGGCCTGGCCGCCGAAGTCGTAGTTCCAGACCCGGTCGAGGATCTGCGCCTTGCTCAACACCCGCTTGGGGTTGCGCATCAGGAACCGCAGCAGCTCGAACTCGGTCGCCGTCAGCGAGATCTCCTGCCCGGCGCGGAAGACCTCGTGGCTGTCCTCGTCCAGAGTCAGGTCGCCGACGCTGAGCACCGACGACTCGGCCGCCTGCTGGGCGCCGGCCCGGCGCATCAGGCCGCGCAGCCGGGCGACCAGCTCCTCCAGCGAGAACGGCTTGGTCACGTAGTCGTCACCGCCCGCCGTCAGGCCGGCGACCCGGTCCTCGACCGCGTCCTTGGCGGTCAGGAACACCACCGGCAGGCCCGGGTCCAGCCCACGCATCCGGCGCAGCACCTCGAGGCCGTCGAAGTCAGGCAGCATCATGTCCAGCACCACCGCGTCGGGCTGCGTCTCCTTCGCCGCGGCCACCGCCTTCGTGCCGGTGTGGGCCGTCGTCACCTGCCAGCCCTCGTAGCGCAGCGCCATCGAGATGAGCTCGGCGATGTTGACCTCGTCGTCGACGACGAGCACGCGCAGCGGGGATCCATCGGGTCGGGTCAGCTCCATGCCGGACACGATGGCGAGGCTACCTGTGGGATTCCTGTGACGGCTCTGTGCTGATCTCAGGACTCGCACAGCGCCCCAACAGCCCCGGTACGGCGTCCTCTGCGTTCCCGGTGGTCCCGCCGGTGCTCGACCCCGTCGAGACCCCTGCAGCCCTCACTCCGTCCTCGTTCGAGCAGGTCGCCCTCCGGTGGTCGAGCAGTGAAGGACGAAGTCCTGAACGCCCGTCGAGACCCCCGCAGCCAACAAGCGACCGCCGGTAGGTCGACCCCTGCCGCCGGTCCCTGTCGCAGGTGGTCGAGCAGTGAAGGACGAAGTCCTGAACGCCCGTCTAGACCCCCCTCGCCCGCCGCCAGCTCGCCCTCGACCTGAATGCCGAGCCCGACCCGGACCGCCAACGCCCCCGTCAGGTCGTCGTGCACGTCCACCTCGCCGACGCCGCGATCGCCCGCGTCGAGAACACCCGGTCGATGATCTCCGTCGAGCAGGTCAAGAGCTGGTGCCAGGACAGCGACAGCCAGGTCGTCATCAAGCCCCTCATCGACCTGGCCGGTCACGTCCACGTGGACGCCTACGAGGTCCCGGACAGGTTGAAGGAACGCCAGGCCCTGCTCCAGCACTCCTGCGTGTTCCCGTGGTGCCGACGGCGAGCGAGGTCCTGCGACCACGACCACAGCGACCCAGCCGCCCACGGCGGTCCGACCTACGACTGCAACATCGCCCCCCTGTGCCGACGACATCACCGCGCCAAGACCCACACGCGCTGGCGCTACGACAAGGTCGACGACACGACGTTCGTCTGGCGCAGCCCCGACGGACTGACCTTCACGCGCGACCACACCGGCACCACCACCCCGCAGCCCTGACCGAGATCCTTCGGCAGGGCCACGGGCGCGCGTGCTTTTAGTGGCAACATCTCATGGTGAAGTAGGCTCACGATATGGCCAGTGCTCAGACCGCTGCCCTCGACCTCGTCCTTGAGCTCACCGTGCTGCTCGGCGACGACATGCGCCGCGGCCTGGGGGAGCTCGGGCTCACCGAGACCAAGGCGCACCTCGTCTTCGCCGTCCAGCACGCCGGGCCGACCACCCAGCGGGTCCTGGCCGACGCGCTGGGGGTGACGCCGCGGACGGTCACCACCCTGGTCGACGAGCTCGGCGCTGCGGGGGTGGTCACGCGGGAGTCGCACCCGACCGACCGGCGGGCGACGCTCGTGACGCTGACCGAGGACGGGGCGGCCCTGGGCGCCGGGCTGGTGGCCGGGCAGCGGGAGCTCGCCGGCCGACTCTTCGCCGGCCTCGACGAGGACCTGCCCGCCTTCACGCGGGTCCTCGGCGAGGTCGTGGCCCGGCTCCGCGCGCTGACGGAGGGGTCGGCATGAGGCGGGTCCGGGACCTCGTGGTGCTGGTCGTCCGCCTCGAGCTCCAGATGTACGGCGGCCTGCTCCGACTCGTCCGCCGTCGGCCCGACGTACCGCCGGGGACGATGCCCGTCCGCTACGTCGGCGCCGTCGCGGCGCTGCTCTGGGGCATCACGATCGTCTCGGCGGTCGAGCTCGTGGTCCTGCACCTGATCATCCCGTGGCACGCCGTGCGGCTGGCCGCCGACGTCGTGGGGATCTGGGGCCTGGCCTGGTGCCTCGGTATGACCGCGTGTCACTACGTCTACCCGCACCTGCTCGACGACGCCGGCCTCCGCCTGCGGACGGCGAAGCGCATGCCCGCGGTCGAGGTGCCCTGGTCGCAGGTCGCCGCCGTCGTCGTCGCCGAGAAGGGGCGTGAGTCGTCGCGCAGCGTCCAGGTCGAGGACGGCGTCCTGCACGTCGTCGTCGGCAGTCGCACCAACGTCACGCTCCGGCTTGTCGCGCCGCTGGTGGTCGAGGTCCACGGGACGTCGTACGACGTCGCCGAGGTGCGCTTCTTCGCCGACGAGCCGCGCGAGGTCGTCGCGGCGATCCGTGAACGGGTCAGCTGAGCAGGTCCCGCACGGCCAGCGAGGCGAAGACCATCGCGCTGCCGAGCGGCGCGCCGGGGCCGGGGTAGACGCCGCCGAAGACCGAGGCCGCCGAGTTGGCCGAGGCGTAGAGGCCCGCGATGGCCGACCCGTCGGGGCGCAGCACCCGGCCGGCGGCGTCGGTCACCAGGCCGCCCTTGGTGCCGAGGTCGGAGAGCACGAACCGGGCGGCGTAGTACGGCGCCTGGTCGCACGGCACCAGCGCGGTGCCCGGTCCGCCGGTGAAGAAGGTGTCGTACTCGTCCTCCCCGCGCCCGAAGTCCTCGTCGACGCCGTCGGCGCAGAGCTTGTTGAACCGCTCGACCGACGCGACGAGGTCGGCGGCGGGCAGCCCGGTCGCGGCGGCCAGGTCCTCGAGGGTGTCGGCCCGGACCCACGTCCCGGCGGCCAGGTGCTCGGCCGGGTCGCCCTCGGGCATCGCGATCGCCGGCAGCCGGCCGCCCTCGCGGGAGTCGAAGACGAACCACGACGGGATCCGCTCCGGCGCCTCGGCCATCAGGCGTCCGAACCGGTCGTAGGGCAGGCACTCGTTGCCGTAGCGGTGCCCGTGGCCGTCCACCATCAGGCCGCTGCGGAAGCCGAGCGTGAACGATCCGCCGCCGTCCGGCTGCTCCAGCCCGGGGCAGAACCACCCGACCCCGCTGAAGTCCCCGGCCGCGCCGAGGGCCAGCCCGGCCTCGATCGGCTCGCCGGTGTTCGTGTCGCGCGGCGCCATCGTCCACGCCACCTTTCCAGGTACGGCGTGGGCCGCGCGCAGGGCCGCGTTCCCCTCGAACCCACCGGCCGCGACGAGCACGCCCCGCGAGGCGTGCAGGACGACCGGCCCCTCCGGGGTCATGGCGGCCACGCCGACGACCCGGTCGCCGGAGTCGTCCAGCACGAAGCCGGTGACCGGCAGGTTGGTGCGCAGCTCGCCCCCGGCCTCGACGTACAGCACCGCGAGGCGGGCGATCAGCGCCTGCCCGCCGCTGAGCGTGTTGCGTCCGCCCTCGCCGGCGCGGTCGCGCTCGACCGGCGGCCGCACCAGCGCCGCGACCTCGGCCGGCAGCTCGCCGCGCTTGATGCTGACCGGCTGGATCGAGCGCCCCATGGCGACCCGGCCGGGCGCGTCGTAGTACTCCGCGAACGGCAGCCACTCGAATGGCAGGCCGGCCTCCTCCAGGGCCGTGACCAGCTCGGGGGAGTGGGCGAGGAAGGCCTCGACCTTGGCGGCGTCGGGCGACTCGAGGATCGCGCCCAGGTAGGCGCGGGCGCCCTCGGTCGAGTCGCCGATCCCGGCCCGCTGCTGCACGGCGCTGCCCGGGAGCCAGCAGGCGCCTCCCGAGTACGCCGAGGTGCCGCCGATCAGGTCGGTCTTCTCGACGACGACCGTGCGCAGGCCCGCCCGGGCCGCGAGCAGCGCCCCGGTCATCGCCCCGCCGCCGGACCCGACCACGACCACGTCGTACTGCTGCGTCTCGCTCACCCGCTGAATCTAGAACAGGTTCTAGTCAAGCGGAACCCGGGAGGGCGAAACCGCTGGCGTGGCCTGGGATGATGGTCGGGCTGTGAAGATCACCTACCCGTCCGAGCTGCCGGTCAGCCAGCGTCGCGACGACATCGCCGAGGCCATCCGGGACCACCAGGTCGTGATCGTGGCCGGTGAGACCGGCTCCGGCAAGACCACCCAGCTGCCGAAGATCTGCCTCGAGCTCGGTCGCGGCGAGAAGGCACTGATCGGCCACACCCAGCCGCGCCGGATCGCCGCGCGGTCGGTCGCCGAGCGGATCGCCAGCGAGCTCGGCACCGAGCTGGGTGGCGCCGACGGGGTGGTCGGCTACCAGGTCCGCTTCACCGACCGCACGTCGCGGGCGACCCGGGTCAAGCTGATGACCGACGGCATCCTGCTGGCCGAGCTCCAGCGCGACCGGGACCTGAAGAAGTACGACACGATCATCATCGACGAGGCCCACGAGCGCAGCCTCAACATCGACTTCCTGCTCGGCTACCTGAAGCGGCTGCTACCCCGGCGTCCCGACCTGAAGCTGATCATCACCAGTGCGACCATCGACGTCGACCGGTTCGCGCAGCACTTCGACGCCCCCGTCGTCGAGGTCTCCGGGCGCACCTACCCCGTCGAGGTCCGCTACCGGCCGCTGATGGAGCTGCCCGATGAGGACGACGAGGGGGAGGCCGTCGTCCGCGACCAGACCGAGGCGATCGTCGAGGCGGTCAAGGAGCTGGCGCAGGAGGGGCCGGGCGACGTGCTCGTCTTCCTGCCCGGCGAGCGCGAGATCCGCGACACCGCCGAGGCGCTCAGCGACCTGCCGCGCACCGAGATCCTGCCGCTCTACTCCCGCCTCTCCGCCGCCGAGCAGCACCGTGTCTTCTCCTCCCACGGCAACGCCACCCGCCGGGTCGTGCTGTCCACCAACGTCGCCGAGACGTCGCTGACCGTCCCTGGCATCCGGTACGTCGTCGACACCGGCGTGGCCCGCATCTCGCGCTACTCGCTGCGCACCAAGGTCCAGCGGCTGCCCATCGAGCCGATCAGCCAGGCCTCGGCCAACCAGCGTTCCGGCCGCTGCGGCCGCGTGGAGGCCGGCATCGCGATCCGGCTCTACTCCGAGGAGGACTTCGAGGGCCGCCCGGAGTTCACCGACCCCGAGATCCTGCGCACCAACCTGGCCAGCGTCATCCTGCAGATGGCCTCGCTCGGCCTCGGCGACCTGGGTCGGTTCCCGTTCGTCGAACCGCCCGACAAGCGCAACGTGCAGTCCGGCGTCCAGCTGCTCGAGGAGCTCGGCGCGCTCCGGGAGGGCCGGCTGTCGAAGCTCGGCCGGCGGCTGGCTCGCCTGCCGATCGACCCGCGGCTGGCGCGGATGATCCTGGAGGCCGAGCGGCTCGGCTGCGTCCGCGAGGTCATCGTGATCGCGGCCGCGCTGTCGCTGCAGGACCCGCGCGAACGGCCCGAGGAGCAGCGCGCCCAGGCCGACCAGCTGCACGCCCGGTTCAAGCACGAGACCAGCGACTTCCTCACCCTGCTCAACCTGTGGCGGCACCTGAAGGAGCAGCAGCGCGAGCTCTCCGGCAGCGCGTTCCGCCGGATGTGCAAGGCCGAGTTCCTCAACTACCTGCGGGTCCGGGAGTGGCAGGACTTCGAGTCCCAGCTCCGCCAGGTCTGCAAGGAGATGGGTCTCGACACACCCCGCTCGTCCCTCGCGGGGCACTCGACCACCGAAGGCGGCGCGGCGTACGACGCGGACGGCATCCACCAGGCCCTGCTGTCCGGCCTGCTCAGCCACATCGGCCTCCTGGAGGAGGTCGACAAGGGCAAGGGCAGCCCCCGCGGTCGCCGCCCGATGCGCGAGTACCTCGGCGCCCGCGGCGCGCGGTTCGCGATCTTCCCGGGCAGCGGTCTGGCCCGGAAGAACCCGCAGTTCCTGATGGCCGGCGAGCTCGTCGAGACCAGCCGGCTCTGGGCCCGCCAGAACGCCGCGATCAAGCCCGAGTGGGCCGAGAGGCTCGCCGGCGACCTGGTCAAGCGCACCTACAGCGAGCCGCACTGGTCCAAGAAGCGCGCGTCCGTGATGGCCCACGAGCGGGCCACGCTGTACGGCGTACCGCTGATCGCCGACCGGCTGATCTCCTACGGCCGGGTCGACCGCGAGCTGTCGCGCGAGCTGTTCATCCGGCACGCCCTCGTCTACGGGGAGTGGCACACCCGCCACCGGTTCCTGGCCGAGAACCAGCGGCTCCTCGAGGAGGCCGCCGAGCTGGAGCACCGCGCCCGGCGCCGCGACATCGTGGTCGACGAGCACACCCTGTTCGACTTCTACGACGCCCGCGTCGGTCGCGAGGTCGTCAGCGGCGCCCACTTCGACCAGTGGTGGAAGCAGACCCGGCGCGAGCAGCCCGACCTGCTCACCTTCGACCCCGCGATGCTGACCCACGACACGGTCGAGGAGGTCGCCGCGGGCGACTACCCGCAGCAGTGGGAGGCCGAGGGCCTGACCTTCCCGATCAGCTACCACTTCGAGCCGGGCGCGGCCGAGGACGGGCTGACCATCGACGTCCCCGTCGCGACCCTCAACCGGGTCGAGGCCGACGACTTCTCCTGGAACGTCCCGGGCCTGCGGCACGAGCTGGTCACCGGGCTGATCCGCAGCCTCCCCAAGAACCTCCGGGTGAGCTTCGTGCCCGCGCCCGACAAGGCACGAGAGTTCCTCGCGAGCGTCCCGGCGGGGGAGGAGCCGCTGCTGGACGCCCTGGAGCGCTGGTGCCGCTCGACCGCCGGTGTCGTCGTCCCGCGCGGGGCCTGGGACTGGACCAAGATGCCCGAGCACCTGCGGCCGACGTACCGCGTGGTCGACGACAGCGGGCGCGAGCAGGCCCGGGGCAAGGACCTCGAGGCGCTCAAGGAGCCGCTGCGCCCGAAGTTCGCGCAGGCCATGGCCGAGGTCGCCACCCAGAGCGGGCTCGCCCGCACCGGCGAGACCACCTGGGCCTTCGGCACCGTCGAGCGCTCGTTCACCCAGAAGCGGGCCGGCCACGAGGTGCAGGCCCACCCGGCGCTGGTCGACGAGGGCACCACGGTCGGGCTGCAGGTCTTCGGCTCCGCCGAGGAGCAGGAGGCGCGGCACCGGCTCGGCGTCCGGCGACTGCTGCTCCTGGAGACCCGCTCGCCGGTCAAGGCGATCCTCGACGGACTCTCCAACACCGAGAAGCTCGGGCTCGCGGGGTCGCCGTACCCGACGGTCGCCGAGCTGCTCGAGGACTGCCGGTCCGCGGTGGTCGGCGCGGTCGTCGACGCCCGCCCGGCCGTCCGCGACGAGCAGGCGTACGCCGCCCTCCGCGCCGAGGCGGCCCGGGACCAGGAGGCCGCGCTGCGCGGGCTGCTGGCCGACGTGATCCGGGTGCTGGACGCGTGGCGACAGGCCGAGAAGGCACTCAGCGGGCGGGCGGAGATGCACCAGCTGCCGGCGCTGTCGGACATGAAGGCCCAGCTGGCCCGCCTGGTCCACCGGGGCTTCGTGGGGGAGGCCGGGCCGACCCAGCTGCGGCGGTACCCGACGTACCTCGCGGCGCTCCAGCAACGTCGCGCGCGGCTCGACGACGGCGGCCAGGCGGCCGCCCGCGACCGGCAGCTGGCCGATCGGGTCGGGGACCTGCAGGAGGCCTACCTCCACCAGCTCGCGGCCCTCCCCGAGGGCCGCCCGCCGGGCGAGCGGCTGCGACAGGTGCGGTGGATGCTGGAGGAGTACCGCGTCTCGCTGTGGGCCCAGCAGCTCGGCACCCCGGCGCCGGTCAGCGACCAGCGGATCCGCAAGGCGCTCGGCTGACGGTGGCGTCGTAGCCTGACCGCATGTCCGAGCGCCGCCACCACCGCCCGATGAAGCCGGGTGACCGGTACTTCGACGACCTGGTCGGCGGCACCGACCCGGCACTGGTCAGCGAGGCCGCCGACCGGGCCGCGACCCTGCTGGTGCGCGGGGCCCGGGCGAGCGGTGACGACGCGGTCGCGGAGCGGCTGCTGCACCTCGCCGAGACCGAGGGCATCGAGACCATCGCCGAGGTCTGGGCCGGGTCGCCGGCCGACTCGCTGGCCGGGTGCCTGTGGCGGCTCTTCGTCCTCCGGTCGTGGGTGTACGCCGACCCGGTGGCCGCCGCGCGGGAGTTCGAGGAGGGCCGCAGTCGGGCCCAGGTGGCGCGGGTGGTGGCCGGCGTGGCCGACCCGCCCGGGCCCGAGCAGCTGAAGGCCATGGTCGACCAGGTGCTGCGGGGCATCGTCGAGGGCGACTTCGCCGACGTCCTGTTCCGCGGGGCGGCCTTCGCCCGGGTCGTGGCCGCCGGCCGGGCGAGCGGCGACGACGGCGACCTGCGCCGGATGCTGCTGGTCTCGGAGCAGCTGGAGGCCGCGGGCCACCTCGAGCTCGAGCACCGACTCTCTTAGATCCGCCTGGCCCCGGCCGTTAGACTCAAGGAGAGCACGTCGGGCCGTGGCAGCCCCGGGTCCCAAAATAAGCCGCTACGAGCGGCCACGCGCCGTGAGGCGCTCCCGGTCCGGCGTGTTCTCTAGTCTCGGGGCATGCGTCGCCTCCTCGCCCGTCTCCTGCCCAGCCGTCGGCCCGCCTCGACGTCGGTCCGCCGGCCCGCCGCCGACCGGGGCGACCAGCTCGGCTACGACCCCCGACCTGACGGGAACCCCGACCCCGGCGAGGTCGTGTGGGCCTGGGTCGCCTACGAGGACGACCCGCGCCAGGGCAAGGACCGTCCGGTGGTGGTCATCGGTCGGCGCGGGGACCGCCTGCTCGGCCTGATGCTCACCAGCAAGGATCACGACCGTGACGCGGCCGACGAGGCCCGCTACGGCCGGCACTGGATGGACGTCGGGTCCGGTGGCTGGGACCGGCAGCGGCGCCCGAGCGAGGTCCGCCTGGACCGGCTCCTGGTGCTGGAGCCGGCCGCGGTGCGCCGCGAGGGCGCGGCCCTCGACCGTGCGGTCTTCGACAGCGTGATCAACGCCGCTCTCCCGTTCCTCGGTTGAGGAGCGCAACCGTTGGCGCTCGGTCGGTAGGGTGTGCCCGGCGTGAGTGGACGGGTGTGACGGAGAGGGTGCGGGTGACTGCGAGGCGTGTACGACGGGTCCTGGCGGCCGGCCTGGCCCTGGGGGTCGCCCTCGGGCTGGCCGCGTGCGACACGGAGTCCGGCCCCGACGTCGGCCCGTCGCCGGCCCCCACCACCGCCGCGGTCGAGAAGAGCCGGCTGACCTTCGGGGTCTGGGGCAGCGAGGCCGAGGTCGCGTCGTACCAGGAGATGGTCGACGCCTACAACGCCACCTCCGAGCTGACCCAGGTCAAGGTCCTGGCCTACCCCGACAACACGGCCCTGGAGGCCGCGGTCCGCGCCGGCGGACGCAAGGCTCCCGACGTCTTCCTCGCCGACCGCGACGACCTGGTCTGGCTGCGCGACGAGGACCTCAACGTCCCCGTCGACGAGATGCTGGACGAGCGGGGCGTCGAGTTCGGCGACCAGTACTCCCGCGCCGCGCTCGAGGCCTTCTCGGACGACCGCCGGCTGCAGTGCATGCCCTACTCCATCTCGCCGATGGTGATCTTCTACAACACCCGGCTCGTCAACTTCGAGCGGATGGCCGCGCGCGGCCTGAACGTGCCGTCGTCGGCCGAGAACGCCCGCTGGTCGTTCGACCAGTTCGAGGAGGCGGCCCGCTTCGCCGCCCGACGCCCCCGCAACAAGGGCGTCCACGTCGACCCGACCGCTCACAGCCTCGCGCCGTTCCTCTACTCCGGGGGCGGGAAGCTCTTCGACGACGAGGAGGAGCCCACCTCGTTCGCGTTCTCCGACGAGAGCTCGCGCGAGGCGCTGACCCGCACGCTGGAGGTGCTGCGCGACCCGACGGTCACCCTCTCCGACCAGCAGCTGGCGCGTCGTACGCCGCTGGAGTGGTTCGAGCGGGGCCGGCTCGGCATGATCGAGGGCTACCGCTCGATGGTGCCCGAGCTCCGCGAGGTCGAGGGCCTGGACTTCGACGTGATGCCGATGCCGACGCTCGACTCGCCCGCCACGATCGGCGAGATCACCGGCGCCTGCATCGGGAGCGGCGGCGACAACGTGCCGGCGGCCGCCGACTTCCTGGTCTATGCGCTCTCGACCGACGCGGTCCGCACGGTCGCCCGGTCGGGCTACATCGTGCCGGTCAACCAGGCGGTCGCCCTGACCGACGACTTCCTCCAGCCCGACCGCCAGCCCGAGCACGCCGCGGTCTTCACCTCGAGCGTCGGCGACCTGCAGGTCCTCCCGCGCCTCGACGTGTGGCCGGCCCTCGACCAGTCCGTCGCGCCGCTGCTCGACGAGATGTTCACCGTCCCGGTCCTCGACGACCTCGACGACCTCACGGGCCGCATCGACGAGGCCTCCCGGACGGTGCTGGACCCGGAGGAGCCCGAGGAGTCCGACGGCACCGAGAGCCCGGCCGACCCGGAGTCGACGGACTAGTCGGCGCTAGTCCGACTCGACCTCGGCCGGGGCGGCAGGCGGCTCTTCGTCGCCACGCAGGATCGCGTCGACGATCACGGGACCGGTCAGGTCGACCTGCCAGCGTCGGGCGCCGAGCATGGTGAGCGCGGCGTCGACCTCCGTGGCGAGCTGCTCGGGGTCGCGGCTGCTCGGCGGCGTCCAGAGCGTACGGCGCAGGAAGTCGGGGGTGAGCAGGTTCTCGACCGGCAGGTGGTGCTGCTCGGCCAGGGCGGCCATCGCCTCGCGCGCGATCACCAGGCGGCGGGCGGCGACGGGGTCCTTCTCCGCCCAGGCGCGCGGCAGCGGCGGGCCGTCGCCCCGCGGCGAGCGGGTCGGCAGATCGCGCTCCTCGAGCTCGGCCACCTTGCGCAGCGCGGCGATCCACTTCGACGAGTAGCGCTCGGCACCGCGGCCGTGGAAGCCCTTGGTGGCCAGCAGCGCGGCCCGGTCCTCGGGCAGCGCCTGCGCGGCGGCGACGATCGCGGCGTCGGGGATGATCCGGCCGGGCGTCACGTCGCGCTGCTCGGCGAGCTCGTCGCGGGTGGTCCACAGCTCGCGGACGGCGCCGAGCCCGCGGCGGCCGCGGACCCGGTGCATGCCGGAGGTACGACGCCACGCGTCGACGCGCGGGGTCGGCTCGAAGAAGCGCAGGTGGTCGAACTCCTGGCGCGCCCACTCCGCCTTGCCGGCCTCGTCGAGCTCGCGGCCGAGGGCCTCGCGCAGCTCGGCGAGCACCTCGACGTCGAGCGCGGCGTACTCGAGCCAGGGTCCGGGCAGCGGCCGGGTCGACCAGTCGACCGCCGAGTGCTCCTTCTTCATCCGGAAGCCGAGCACCGTCTCCACCAGCGTGGCCAGCCCGACCCGCGGGTGGCCGAGCAGCCGGCCGGCGAGCTCGGTGTCGAAGAGGGCGTCGGGGTGCAGGCCGATCTCGGCCAGGCAGGGGAGGTCCTGGGTGGCGGCGTGCAGGATCCACTCGGTGCCGGCCAGAGCCTCCTGCAGCGGGGCCATGTCGAGCCCGATCGGGTCGACCAGGGCGGTGCCGGCGCCCTCGCGGCGCAGCTGCACGAGGTAGGCGCGGTTGGAGTAGCGGTAGCCGGACGCGCGCTCGGCGTCGATCGCGACCGGGCCGCTGCCGGCGGCGAGCAGCCGGCAGTAGTCGGCCAGCGCGGGCGGCGTGTCGATGACGGGCGGCAGGCCGTCCCGCAGGGTCAGCAGCGGTGCCGGCTCGGCCTCGGGCTCCACCGGGGCCTCGGGACCGGGCTCCGGTGTGGGGTCGACGGGGTCGGTCATCAGCGGGTCGAGCCCCGCTGCCCCCGCCGGCTCGGCATCACGGCGACCCCTTCGGGCACCGGCGGCAGACCGACGGCGGTGCACAGCAGCTCGCCCCAGGCCTCGACGTGCGGGGCCAGGTCGAGCGGAGCGTCGCCGACGGCGACCGGCGTCCAGGAGGCGCGGATCTCGATCTGGGCGGTGCCGTCCTCGTCGGACATCCCGCCGAAGCTCTCGGTCGCGACCCGGGTGACCGTCCCGGAGACGGCGGCGTACGACGCCCCGTGGCCGGTGAGCGCGTCGGTGAGCCAGGACCAGCCCACGTCGGCGAGCATCGGGTCGGTGATCAGGTCGACCTCGATCTCGGCGCGCGCGTAGGCCACGCACCGGAACGTGCCGTCCCAGGCGTCGTTGCCGGCGGGGTCGTGGAGCAGGATCAGCCGGCCGGTGCCGAGGTCGGTGTCGTCGACGGTGACGTCGGCCGACAGCGCTGCGGCGTGCGGGGCGATCCGCTGCGGTGCCGGCATCTCCTCGCAGAGCACCTCGGGCCGCAGCCGGGCGGCCTGCATGGTGCTCACGGCGGCGCGGAACTCCGGGGGGCTGCCTGCCGCACCCGTGTCCGGGTGCGTCTCCTGACGCACGACCATGGCTCCACAGTAGGTCCGCCTCGCTCGAACCGATGTGCGAACACGCCGGGACAGGTGTCACCCTTGCGGTCGTGAGCACCGATCAGCCCCACCCCGACCTCGCCGCGAGCGCCTTCCTGAAGGCGGCCCGGGGGGAGCCGGTGCCCCACACGCCGGTCTGGTTCATGCGCCAGGCGGGCCGCTCGCTGCCCGAGTACCTCAAGCTCCGCGAGGGCGTCGGGATGCTCGAGTCCTGCATGGACCCGTCGCTCGTCGTGGAGATCACGATGCAGCCCGTGCGGCGCTACGGCGTCGACGCCGCCATCTTCTTCTCCGACATCGTGCTGCCGCTGAAGGCGGTCGGCGTCGACCTCGACATCAAGCCCGGCATCGGCCCGGTCGTGGCCGACCCGGTGCGCACCCTGGCCGACGTCGAGGCGATCCCGGACCTCACGCCCGAGCACGTCCCGTTCATCACCGAGGCGGTCCGCGGCCTGGTGGGCGAGCTCGGCGGCACGCCGCTCATCGGCTTCGCGGGCGCGCCGTTCACCGTGGCGTCGTACCTCGTCGAGGGCGGGCCGTCCAAGGAGCACGCCAAGACCAAGGCGATGATGTTTGGCGCCCCCGACGTGTGGGACGCGCTGATGCGCAAGATCGCCGGCATCGCGGCGACGTACCTCGAGGTCCAGGTCGCGGCCGGCGCCTCCGCCGTCCAGCTCTTCGACTCGTGGGCCGGGGCGCTGACGCCCGGCGACTACCGCGAGCACGTGATGCCGCACTCCGCCCGGGTGCTGGAGCGGGCCGGCGCGCTGGGCGTCCCGCGCATCCACTTCGGGGTCGGCACCAGCAACCTGCTCGGCCTGATGGGCGAGGCGGGCGCCGACGTCGTGGGCGTCGACTGGCGCACCCCGCTGGCCTCCGCGATCCCGCAGGTCGGCGATCGCGGCGTGCAGGGCAACCTCGACCCGACCCTGGTCTTCGCCCCGACCGAGGTGATGACCGCCCGCGCCGCCGAGGTCATCGAGGCCGGCCGCGCGGCGAAGGGGCACATCTTCAACCTCGGGCACGGCGTGATCCCGTCCACCGACCCCGACCAGCTCGCGCGGCTGACGGAGTTCGTGCAGACCTACGAGGGCTGAGCGGGTCGGCGCCAGAGAGTTTCATCGGCTGGCCGACAGACCTCATGCCGGGACGACAAAGGTTCATCGTCCAGGGAGGAGTTTCGTCGGCCAGCCGATGAAACTCTCATCGGCCCGACCGGGCCGATCGGCCTAGGCCGCGGGCGCGGTCGGCGGTGCGGCCGGGCGGCGGCGCAGCCAGCGCAGCAGCGCGACACCGGGTACGGCGAGGACGAGCAGCACCAGGGTCCACGGCAGCACTGCGCCGAAAAAGGTGGCGAAGCCGACGCCGAACGTCCTCAGCGCGTCCCAGCCGGCGTCGAGCCCGGTGAGGAAGCCGGCCTCGTCCTGCTCCTTCTCGTCCGCGGCCGGCTTCTTCTCGGTGCGCTCGACCGAGACGGAGATCGTCGACATCGAGGTCTGCGAGGCCAGCACCGTCTGCTTCCGCTCCAGAGCGGCGAGGTCGGCCTGGCGCTGGGAGAGCTGGGCCTCGATGCTCACGATGTCGCGGATGCTCTCGGCCCGGTCCAGCAGGAGGGCGATCCGCTCGATGCTGCGGCGCTGGACCCGGACCCGGACGTCCACGTCGAGGACCTCGGTCGTGACGTCCTTGCTGTCGGCGCCGGACGAGACCAGGGTGGCGGTCCCCTTCAGCGCTTGCATCGCCTCGTCGAAGCGGGCCGAGGGCACGCGGAGCACCATCTGCGACCGCACCAGCGCGCCCTTCCGGTCGGTCTCGGCCTGGTCGGTCTCGACCCGGCCCGCCACCGTGTCGACCACCCGGCGGACGTCGAGGACGGCCTGGGCGACGTCCTTGCTGCGGAGCGCGACGTCGCCGGTCGAGATCACCGAGCGCGCCTCGGCGTCGGGGGCGGTCTGCGACACGACGTCCGCGCGCGCCGGGTCGGCGGCGCTGTCCTCGTCGTACGCCGTCAGGGCCTCGGGCTCGGCCGGCGCCTCGGAGGTCGACTCGTCGTACTGGGCGCTCGCGCCGGCCGAGTCGCCGCCCCCGTCGCCGTCCGAGGACGAGCAGGCGGTGAGGGCGAGGAGCGCGGTGGCGGCGACGGCGGCGAGGGTGCGTCTCATGCGGTCTCGGACGCCACCGGGCGAGAGGTGGTTCCCTCCTGCGTGCGGGCCCGGGCGACCAGGGCGGCGGCCAGGTCGCGCACCGGCTGCGGGACGTGCTGCTGGCGGCGCTGCCGCAGCACGAGCGTCACGGCGGTGCTGTCGTGTCGCAGCGGACGATGGGTGATCAGGCCGGCCCGCTCCAGGGGATCGCCGGCGACGCTGTAGTGGGGGAGCACGGTGACCCCGAGGCCCTCGGCGACCATGGTCTTGCCGAGCTCGGCCCCGTCGGTCGTGTAGGAGATCTCGGGCATGTCGACGCCGAAGAGCCGGTGCGCGAAGCGGTGCATGAGGTAGCCGGCCCGCATCGCCACGAAAGGCTCGGCGCGCAGCTGCTCGGTCGTCACCTCCTCGTACGCCGCCAGCGGGTGGCCGGCCGGCAGCACCGCCACCGGGCGTCCGTGCACCAGGCCGAGGTCGACCAGGTCGGGTGGGGTGTCGTCGCCGGCGAGCACGTTGACCAGGCCGAGGTCGAGGGCCCCCTCCCGCAGCCCCTGGTCGATCTCGCCCTGCTGGATGTTGAGGACCTCGGCGGTGCGGCCGGGGTGGGCGGCCCGGAAGTCGCGGACCGCGGGGACCAGCACGGTCGAGGTCGCCGCGCTCACCGTGCCGACCCGGACCACGTGGTGGCCGGCGGCCTGGTCGCCTGCGGCGGTGCGCAGCCGGTCGACGGCCTCCAGGACCTCGACCATGTTCTGCAGCAGCTCGCGGCCGCGGCGGCTGATCCGGGCTCCGGAGCGGCGTCGGTCGAGCAGGATCACGCCGAGCTCGCGCTCCAGCTTGGAGACCGCCTCGCTGAGGGCGGGCTGGGAGACGTGGAGGCTCTCGCTCGCCTTGCGGAGCGAGCCGTACTGGGTGACGGCGGCGATGTACTCGAGCTGCTCGATGCGCACGGACTGCCTCTTGCTCTCTGCGTTAAGTCTAGTAAATTAGTTTAGAAAGTATGTGAAGTTCAGGATTCTACTGCTCCACCACCAGGAGGGGTCGGCCATGACCACCCAGTCGGCCCGGCACGTGCCGGACCTGTCCGTCTCGACCGCGCCCGTCACCGGCGAGGGGTGGGTCGCGCGCGCGTGCGCCGTCGCCACCCAGCTCGCCGTCGGCGCGATCGGGTGTGACCAGGTCGCACCCGCGCCGGACGCCGAGGTGCGGCTGCTGAAGGACTCGGGCCTGGTCGGACTGCTCGGGCCCGAGGAGTACGGCGGCGGCGGGCAGACCTGGTCGACCGCGCTCCGGGTCGTCCGGGCCGTCGCGGCCGCCGACAGCGTGGTCGCGCAGCTGCTCGGCTACCACTACCTGTGGGCGGCGACCCGGGATGCGGCCACCCTCGCCCGCCTGACGCAGGAGGCCCTGCTCGTCACGGGCGCCCTCGACCCGCGCGCGGTCGGCCTGCGGGCCCGTGAGGTCGGCGACGACCTGGTGCTCCTGGGTGCCGCCTCGTTCCCCGCGGGTGGCTGCGCCAGCGACCGGGCCGTGCTGGTCGGCGTCGTCGACGGCAGTGGACGGCGGGTCGCCACGGTCGTCCCCACCGACCAGGCCGGGATCCACTTCCTCGGTGCACCGGGCGAGGCGGGTCGCGCGGAGGTCGGGGACGCCCTGGTCGACGGGGTGCGGGTAGGGGTGGGCGCGTCCGACGAGGAGCCCGAGCGACTCTTCCCGCTCGTGCAGCTGCTCTTCGCCCACCTCTACCTCGGCCTCGTCGATGGTGCGCTCGCGACGGCCGCGGCGGGCGTCCGGGACCTTCCGGACCGCCGGCACGCCGTGCTCGCCGCGTCGTCCGAGCTGCGTGGCCGCCTCGCGGTCGCTGAGGCGCTCGTCGAGCGGGCGGTCGGCCTGCTCGGCGGGGATCGCGACCCCGAGCTGACGGCCTCGGCCGGTGCGGCTCGTCGGGTCGCCCTCGACCTGGGTCTCGAGGTCGGTGTCGCGCTCGACGTCTGGGTCGACGGTCCCGAGGCCTGGTGGCGCGGCCTGCACGCCCGACGACGACACGATCCGGCCGCTCGGGACTGAAGGGCAGCGGGGTGATCGGTTTCGCCGATCACCCCGTCGCCACGCTCTGCCGCGCCGTGAGCCGCCTTGCCTTGCATCGGGCGTCAATGTCCATCAAGGTTATGAACATAAGAGGTCAAGTGGAGGAGTCGCCCCGATGAACGCAGCGAACGAACCGGTCCGTGAGCCCCTGAAGTTCGCGTACTGGGTGCCCAACGTCAGTGGCGGGCTCGTCGTCAGCAAGATCGAGCAGCGCACCGACTGGGGCTACGACTACAACAAGCGGCTGGCCCAGCTCGCCGAGGTGAACGGGTTCGAGTACGCCCTGTCGCAGGTGCGCTACATCGCGTCGTACGGCGCGGCCTACCAGCACGAGTCCACCAGCATCAGCCTCGCCATCGCGTTGGCGACCGAGCGGCTGAAGGTGATCGCCGCCGTCCACCCCGGTCTGTGGCAGCCCGGGGTGCTCGCCAAGCTGGTCGCCAGCGCCGACGTGATGACCGGGGGCCGGATGGCCGTCAACGTCGTCAGCGGCTGGTTCAAGGACGAGTTCACCAAGCTGGGCGAGCCGTGGCTCGAGCACGGGGAGCGCTACCGCCGCTCCGAGGAGTTCATCCGCTACCTGCGCGAGATCTGGACCTCCGAGCAGGCCGAGTACTCCGGCGACTTCTACCGGCTCCACGACTTCGACCTGAAGCCGAAGCCGGTCGCGGCCGAGGGTCGCCCGCACCCCGAGATCTTCATGGGCGGCAACTCCACCGACGCCCGCGGGATGGGTGGCCGGGTCGCCGACTGGTACTTCATGAACGGCAACACCCCCGAGGGGATCTCCGAGCAGGTCAGCGATGTCGGCGAGGTCGCCCAGGTCCACGGCCGGTCGGTCCGCTTCGGCGTGAACGGCTTCGTCGTGGCCCGCGACACCGAGGCCGAGGCCCGCGACGTGCTGCGCGAGATCATCGACAAGGCCGATCGTGAGGCCGTCGAGGGCTTCGGCTCGGCCGTCAAGCAGGCCGGGCAGGCGACCGGGGACAAGAAGGGCATGTGGCAGGACTCCGAGTTCGCCGACCTCGTCCAGTACAACGACGGCTTCCGCACCGGCCTGGTCGGCACGCCCGAGCAGATCGCCGAGCGGATGCTCGAGTACAAGCGGCGCGGCGTGCACCTCATCCTCTGCGGCTTCCTGCACTACCTGGAGGACGTCGAGTACTTCGGCACCCACGTCCTCCCGATCGTCCGCGAGCTCGAGGCCGCCGAGCTGGAGCGGGTGGGATGACGACGCTGGTCACCCCCGGCACCGTCCCCGTCCTCGACGCCGAACGGGCGGTCGAGGAGGCGGCGCGGCTCGGTGCCGCGCTGGCCGTCGACGCCGCGGAGCGCGACGCCCACCGCCTGCTGCCCGCGGAGGAGCTCGACGTCCTGTCGCGCTCCGGCCTGCTCGCGATCACCGTCCCCCAGGAGTACGGCGGTGCCGGGCTCGGCGCGGGCACGGTGGCCCAGGTGATGCGCCTGCTGGCGGTCGGCGACCCCAGCGTGGCCCAGATCCCGCAGAGCCACTTCGTCTACGTCGGGGTGCTGCGCCACCAGGGCACCAGCGCCCAGCAGGCCTTCTTCCTCGGCGAGGTGCTGGCCGGCCGCCGCCTCGGCAACGCCCAGTCCGAGACCGGGACGAAGCACGTCCGCGACTTCCGCACCACCCTGCGCCCGGCCGGCGAGGACCGCTGGGTGCTCGACGGGGTCAAGGGGTACAGCACCGGCGCTCTCTTCGCCGACTGGATTCCGGTGCTCGCGCACCTCGGGGAGGACGGACCGATGCACGTGGCCTGGGTCGACCGCCACGCCGACGGCGTGAGCGTCCTCGACGACTGGGACGGGCTCGGCCAGCGCACGACCGCGAGCGGCACGGTCCGCCTCGAGGGCGTGAGCGTCCACGCGTCGCGGATCACGCCGTACCACCTGACCTTCGAGGGGCCGCAGACCTTCGGCGCCTTCGCCCAGCTGCTGCACGCCGCGATCGACGCCGGCATCGCCCGGGCCGCGCTCAGCGAGGCCGCACACTTCGTGAGCACCCGCAGCCGGCCCTACCCCGACGCCGGGGTCGACCGGGCCGCCGACGACCCGCTCGTCGTCCAGGCCTTCGGCGAGATGGAGCTGGAGGTGCGCGCGGCGGAGGCGCTGCTCGCCGAGGCCGGGCTGGCCGTCGAGGACGCCGACCGCGACCTGGGGCCCGAGAGCGCGGGCGAGGCCAGCCTCGCCGTGGCCGCCGCGCGTGCCGCCGGGGCCCGGGCCGCCGTCGGGGTGAGCAGTCGGCTCTTCGAGGTCGCCGGCACCCGTTCCGCGCTGGCGTCGCTCAACCTCGACCGGCACTGGCGCAACGCCCGCACCCACACCCTGCACGACCCGGCTGCCTGGAAGGTCCAGCACCTCGGCCGGTACGCCGTGGACGGGACCCTCCCGCCCAACCACGGCCAGCTCTGAGTCTCGATACGCCCGCTCGTTCCTCACGGGCTACTCGACCACCGGAAGGAAGAAACGTATGAGCCACCTGAAGTTCCACTGGTTCCTCCCCACCAACGGCGGCGACGGACGCAACGTCGTCGGCGGCGGCCACGGGGCCGACGTGATCGGCTCGGGCCGGCCGGCCTCGGTGGCCTACCTCGGCCAGATCGCCCGCAGTGCCGAGCAGCTGGGCTTCGAGGCCGCGCTGACCCCGACCGGCGCGTGGTGCGAGGACGCCTGGATCTCGACGGCGATGCTCAGCTCGCTCTCCGAGCGGCTGAAGTTCCTGGTGGCCTTCCGCCCCGGGCTGACGGCGCCGTACCTCGCGGCCCAGATGGCGGGCAGCTTCCAGAACCTCTCCGGTGGCCGGCTGCTGCTCAACGTCGTCACCGGCGGGGAGAGCCACGAGCAGCGGATGTTCGGCGACTTCCTCGACAAGGACGGCCGCTACGCGCGCTGCGACGAGTTCCTCGAGGTCGTGCGCCGACTCTGGACCGGCGACACCGTCGACTTCGAGGGCGAGCACTTCCGGGTCGAGGACGCCGTCCTCAGCCAGATCCCGGACCCGCTGCCGCTCATCTACTTCGGCGGCTCGTCGCCGGCCGCGCTGGACGTCGCGGCCAAGCACGCCGACGTCTACCTCACCTGGGGCGAGCCGCCGGCCGCCGTCGCCGAGAAGATCGCCCGGGTCCGCGAGAAGGCGGCCGAGCAGGGCCGCGAGCTGCGCTTCGGCATCCGGCTGCACACCATCGCCCGCGACACCTCCGCGGCCGCCTGGGCCGAGGCCGACCGGCTGCTCGAGAACATCTCGGAGGAGGACATCGCCCGTGTCCAGGCCGGTCTGAAGCGCTCGGAGTCCGAGGGCCAGCGTCGGATGCTCGACCTCAACCAGGGCAGCAAGGACGGCCTCGAGATCCACCCCAACCTCTGGGCCGGGGTCGGCCTGGTCCGCGGGGGCGCGGGCACGGCCATGGTCGGCAGTCACGCCGAGATCGCCGACCTCGTCGAGCAGTACGCCGAGGTCGGCATCGAGGAGTTCGTGCTCTCGGGCTACCCCCACCTCGAGGAGTCCTACTGGTTCGGCGAGGGCGTGCTGCCCGAGCTGGCCCGCCGCGGCCTCTGGGAGCACCCCGCGCCCACGACCGGCGCCACCGCCTCGGTGCCGTTCGGTGCCCCGGCACGGAAGGCGGCCGCGTCGTGAGTCGCCCCGGCACGGCCGTCGCCCACGAGCTCACCACCAACCAGGACCTCGACCCCACCCGGTTGCGGGAGGCCTTCGGGATCTTCCCGAGCGGGGTGGTGGCGGTCGCGGCCGAGGTCGACGGCGCCCTGACCGGGCTCGCCGCCAGCTCCTTCACCTCGGTGAGCCTGGAGCCGCCGCTGGTGTCGTTCTCGATCGCCAACAGCTCCAAGACCTGGCCCGACCTGCGCCGGGCCAGCCACCTCGGCGTGACGATCCTGGCCGACCACCACGGCCCGCTCTGCCGCCAGCTCGCCGGACCGGTCGCGCAGCGCTTCGACGGCGTACCGGTCAGCGTGAGCGGGGAGGGCGCGGTCACCCTCGACGAGGGGCTGGCCCGCTTCGACTGCACGATCTACCGCGAGGTCGAGGCCGGCGACCACACGATCGTGCTGCTGGAGCTGCACGCGGTCGAGCACGCCGACACCTCGCTGCCGCTGGTCTTCCACCGCAGCGGCTTCGGGCGGCTCTCCGACACCGCCTGACCCCGGGGCATAGCCTCGGGGCGTGAGCCCTCGCACCGTCGTCGTCGGGGCCGGCATCGCCGGCCTCACCGCCGCCCGCGACCTGGTGGCCGCGGGCCACGAGGTCGTCGTGCTGGAAGCCACCGACCGCGTCGGTGGGAAGCTCCGCCGCGAGCCGGTCGCCGGCGTCACGGTCGACGTCGGTGCGGAGGCGATGCTGCACCGCCGCTCCGAGGGCGTCGACCTGGCCCGGGCGGTCGGGCTGGCCGTCGAGCACCCGGCGGTCGTCTCCTCGCGGATCTGGTCGCGGGGTGTGCTTCGCCCGCTCCCGCGCTCGCTGATGGGCGTTCCGCTCGACCTCGACGCGCTGGCCGCCTCCGAGGTGCTCAGCCCCGAGGGACTGGCCCGGGTCCGGCAGGAGCCGTCGCTGCCCCCGGAGCCCGCGGCGGCGTTCGACGAGGACCTGACGGTCGGCGACCTGGTCGACCGACGGTTCGGGCCCGAGGTCACCGACCGGCTCGTGGAGCCCCTGCTCGGCGGCGTGTACGCCGGCCAGGCCCGCCGGATCTCGGCCCGCGCGGCCGTGCCGCAGCTGCTCGCGCTGGCCCGTCGCGGGTCCGTGCTCGAGCGGGCCGCGGCCCTGCCGCCGTCGTACGACGGGCCGGTCTTCGCGGGCCTGCCCGGCGGGATGGGGTCGCTGCCGGAGGCGGTGGCGGCCGGACTGGACGTCCGCACCGGCGTGACCGTGCGGGCCCTGGAGCGGACACCCACCGGTTTCCGGCTGGTCACCGGTCCGACGACCGACCCGGTCGCCGTCGAGGCCGGCGCGGTCGTGCTCGCGACGCCGGCCGCGCCGAGCGCCCGGCTGCTGGCGGACGTGGCGCCGGTTGCGGCGACCGAGCTGGCCGCGATCGAGGCGGCGTCGATGGTGGTGGTCACCTTCGCGTTCCGGGTCGCCGACGCGGGACATCTGGACGACCTCGGCTCGTCCGGCTTCCTGGTGCCGCCGGTCGAGGGGCGCCGGATCAAGGCGTCGACCTTCTCCTTCGCCAAGTGGGCCTGGGTGCGCGAGGCCGGGCGCGAGGCCGGACTGCTGTTCCTGCGGACCTCGCTCGGGCGGCACGGCGAGGAGGTCGCGCTCCAGGCGAGTGACGAGGAGCTGGTCGCGTGGTCGCTCGCCGACCTGGCCGACGCCACCGGCCTGCGGGCCGTGCCCGTCGACGTGCACGTGCAGCGGTGGGGCGGTGGGCTGCCGCAGTACGCCCTCGGGCACCTCGACCGGATCGCGCGGGCCCGCGCGGCGGTGGCCTCCGTCCCCGGCCTGGCCGTGTGCGGGGCGTCGTACGACGGGGTGGGGATCCCGGCCGTGATCGGCTCGGCCCGGGCCGCGGTGGCGCAGATCACCGGCTGACCGGGGAATGCCCCCTGATGGTTGACGGTTGCAACGGTCCGTGACCTCTGCCTTGGATCGACGGACCGACTACCGGATCACCTTCGTGGTGCTGCTGCTGGGAGTGGCGTCGTTCTCGCTGCTCCAGTCGATGGTGAACCCGGTGCTGCCGACCATCGCGCGCGAGCTCGAGACCGACCAGGCGACCGCGACCTGGGTGCTCACGGCGTACCTGCTCTCCGCCTCGGTCTTCACCCCGATCATCGGCCGGGTCGGCGACAAGGTCGGCAAGGAGAAGATGCTCGTCTTCGCGCTGTCCGCCCTCGCGGTCGGCTCCCTGGTCGCCGCGCTCGCGCCGTCCATCGGGGTGCTGATCGCCGCCCGCGCGGTGCAAGGGATCGGCGGCGGCGTGCTGCCGCTGACCTTCGGGATCATCCGCGACGAGTTCCCGCGCGAGAAGGTCGCGGGCGCGGTCGGCGTCTCCGGCGCGCTGCTCGCCGTCGGCGGTGGCATCGGCCTGGTCCTCGCCGGCCCGCTGGTCGACGCGCTGAGCTACCACTGGCTCTTCTGGCTGCCCATGATCATCACCGTGCTCGCCGCGGTCGCGGCCGCCGTACTCGTGCCGGAGTCGCCGGAGCGCACCCCGGGTCGCATCAACGTCGGCTCGGCGCTGCTGCTCTCGGCCTGGCTGGTCGCGCTGCTGCTCGGCGTCAGCCAGGGCCACAGCTGGGGCTGGGGCTCGGTCGAGGTCGTCGCCCTGTTCGTGGCCGCCGCGGTGCTGCTGCCGGTCTGGGTGCTGGCCGAGGCCCGCAGCGCCGATCCGCTCGTGGACATGAAGATGATGCGGATCCCCACGGTGTGGACCGTCAACCTGGTCGCCCTGCTCTTCGGCATGGGGATGTACAGCATGTTCGCCTTCCTGCCCGCCTTCCTCCAGGTGCCCGAGGCGGCCGGCTACGGCTTCGGTGCGTCGGTCACCGAGTCCGGCCTGCTCCTGCTGCCCCAGACCGTCGCGACCTTCCTGGCCGGGCTGCTCTCCGGTCGGCTGGCCGCCCGCTACGGCTCCAAGCCGCTGCTGTTCGTCGGCGCCGCGCTCACCGCGCTGGGCACCCTCGGACTGGTCGTCGCCCACGACCAGGTCTGGCAGGTCGTCGTCGAGACCACGATCCTCGGCTTCGCCTTCGGCCTGGCCTTCGCCGCGATGTCGAACCTGGTCGTCGAGGCCGTGCCGCAGTCGCAGACCGGTGTCGCCAGCGGCATGAACGCCAACATCCGCACCGTCGGCGGCGCGATCGGCAGCGCCGTGCTCGCCACCGTCGTCACCTCCGGCGCCCGCCCCGACGGGATCCCCGTCGAGGCCGGCTACACCCACGGCTTCGCCGTCTTGGTCGGTACGGCGACGCTCGCCGCGATCGTGGCCCTCTTCGTCCCGGTCGTGCGCGCCCGGACCCACGTCGTCCCCGGCCCGCAGGCCGAGGCTGAGCTGGCGGCCGCCCGGTAGCCCGGGTCCTCGTCGAACGACGCGAGATGGCTCCTCAGGACGCCCCGGGCGAGCCATCTCGCGTCACTCGACAGCAGGGGCGCGACCAGTCAGGACTCCTAGTAAGGTGAGGCTTACCTAACTCATCTGTCCTCGGAGGATCCATGCGCCCCACCCGTACGGCCGCCGCGCTCACCGCGCTGGTGGCCGCCACCGCCGCCCTGTCCGTCACCGCCGCGCCGGCCCAGGCCGCGGAGGTCTCCGTCACGGGCGTGCAGTTCCGCTGGGGCTTCAACCACGAGTCCAACAACCGCGGCGCGGCCCCGGGCACGTTCAACCTGTTCTCGGCCGGCAAGCTCGGGAACCCCGGGTCCTCCCAGCTGCTGTCGAACGCCAACGAGGGCACCACCTGGGCAGGCGGCCAGGCCGCTGGCTGGAAGCCCCGGCTGGGCAACGTCCACATCGAGAAGCTGCGGGCCGACGGCGGCTACGCCCCGGCGACCTGGGCCGGGACGAAGACCGACAAGGACGGCGTGAGCCTCGCGCCGTACTCGAGCAGCACCAAGTTCTCCGAGCACCAGGTCGTGATCGACAACGGCACGGGCACGCTCGACGCCGAGGCGGACTCCGTCGACATCAGCTGGGACGGCGACTTCACGGTCGTCTACTACTCCGGCTACACGTTCTTCTACGTCAGCGACCCGACGCTGACCGTCGAGGACGGCGTCGGCACGGTGACCGCGACGCTGGGCGGCTACGGCACCGACATGGACGACATGTCGCAGTGGGTCCAGCTGCCCGACACCCAGGTCACCCTGGCCACGCTGTCCGGTGTCGACGTGACGGCCGAGGGCCTGGTCGCCACGCCGGCCTACCGCGAGGTCGTGTACGACGCGCCCGCCCAGGGGGTCCAGCAGGTCCGCACCGGTGACTGGTGGGGCTCGTTCCCGACCAGCTTCGCGAACTTCCAGCAGCTGACCGGCCAGGGCGCGTACTGGTACTCCTCCGGGGGTTCGGTCGACAAGAACAAGCTGGCGCTCCCGCTGACCGTCGACACCACCCCGGCCCCCCACGAGGAGCCGAAGGCCGCGTCCACGCTCGGCGTCTCGGCCCCGGCCACGTCGTACGGTCGCGCGAGCCGCGTCACCGTCGCGGTCACCCCTGCGACCGCGACCGGCACCGTCACCCTGACCGGAGTGGGCGGTGCCCTGACCGCACCCGTCGCGGGCGGTCGCGCGACCTTCGCGCTGCCGGCCGCCCTGCGCCCGGGCCGCTACGCGCTGCGGGCGTCGTACGCCGGCGACGACC
Source organism: Nocardioides sp. CCNWLW216 (assembly GCF_037120545.1). Classification (NCBI taxonomy): domain Bacteria; kingdom Bacillati; phylum Actinomycetota; class Actinomycetes; order Propionibacteriales; family Nocardioidaceae; genus Nocardioides; species Nocardioides sp. CCNWLW216. The sequence continues at coordinate 539,104 of NZ_JBBBBJ010000002.1, read as the reverse complement.
GGCTGCTGGCCGCCTCGGCGGCCGGGGCGCTGAGCGTCGCCAAGGCGGGCGTCGCCAAGCCGCGGCTGAAGGTCACCACCAAGCCGACCCGCCGCAAGCGCGGCCAGGTGGTGGTCACCGTCGCGTCGGCGACGCCCGCCGCCGCGAGCGGCCGGGTCACGCTGAAGCTGACGTCCGGCAAGGCCCGCAAGGCGGTCCGGGCCACGCTCACGCGTGGCCGGGCGACGGTCCGCCTCCCGAGGCTGGCGACGGGGAGGTGGAAGGTCGCCGTGGCCTACGCGGGCTCCGCGACGCATGCCTCCGCGGCGAAGGCCTACACGGTGCGGGTGCGCTGAGCGGACTCCACGGGCAGCCACAGCTCGGTCGTGGCGGTGCTGAAGTCGTCGGCGCGCTCCAGCACCGCCACCATCTCCGGCCCGGGACGCAGCCGCCACGGGTTCGACGGGAACCAGCTGGTCGCGGTCGCGGCCCAGGTCTCCTGCAGCGCCGCGGGGTAGGACCCGCTGCTCCGGAAGACCGCCCAGGTCCCGGCGGCGACCTCGATCACGTCGAGGTCGTCCGGGACGTCGCCGTCGCGGGCGACGCCGTGCAGGTAGGTCAGCGGTGATCCCTCGTGCCGGTCCGGGTCGAGGTCGTCGCTGACCGCCAGCAGGCCGGCGGGCTCGCGGTCGGAGAGGGCCTTCAGCCGGAGGTGCTCCTCGGGCGCGACGGCGCCGACGAATCTCTGGATGGCGGTGTTGACGCCGGCGTGGACCAGCGGCACGCGCGTGGCCCGGCCGACCAGCCGGAACGCGTCGGACTCGACGATGCGGGTGTCCATGGGGGTGCTCCCTTCGACGCTCAGGGCGAACCTGAGCCGCGGTTGTGTGCGGAGGGGGCCGCCGTCGCGTCGTACGTCGGACGGGCCGGCGCCGTGCACCGAGCGGAACGCCCGGCCGAACGCCTCGGTCGAGCCGTACCCGTGCCGCACCGCGATCGTCAGCAGGTCCTCGCGCCCGGCGACGACGGCGCCCGCGGCGACCGTCATCCGGCGCCGGCGGACGTACTCCGACAGCGGCATCCCGGCCAGGGCCGAGAACATCCGGCGCAGGTGGTGCTCGGTGGTCGCGAGGTCCCGGGCGAGTACGGCGACGTCCAGCTCGCCGGGGTCCGTCGTCAGGTGCTCCTCGACCACCGCGACGACCCGGTTCAGCTCCGCGATCACGGCCGCCTCCTCTCTGTCCGGACCAGCGTCACCGATCCCCGGGACCTACGTCCCGATCATCCGTGCCCGCTCCGGTCGGGCGGGAGGCGCGGGGCAGAATGGGGCCATGACGTCGAACGCCGCCCGGGTCAAGGAGATCAACGCCTCCATCCGCTACACGATGTGGTCGGTCTTCCGGCTCGACTCCGTGCTGGGGGAGGACGCCGACCGCGCTGCTGAGGCGGCCGAGGTCGAGAAGCTGTACGCCGAGCTCGCCGAGGCCGACGTCGTCGTCCGCGGCACCTACGACGTGAGCGGTCTGCGCGCCGACGCCGACGTGATGATCTGGGTGCACGCGACGACCTCGGAGGAGCTGCAGGCGGCCTACCACCGGTTCCGTCGTACGGCGTTCGGCCGCCGGCTCGCCCCCGTCTGGTCCCAGATGGCGCTGCACCGGCCGGCGGAGTTCAACAAGAGCCACGTCCCGGCCTTCCTCAGCGACGAGGAGCCGAAGCGGCACGTCAGCGTCTACCCGTTCGTCCGCTCCTACGAGTGGTACCTCCTCGAAGACGCCGACCGCCGCCGGATGCTCGCCGACCACGGCAAGATGGCGCGCGACTACGCCGACGTCCGCGCCAACACCGTGGCCAGCTTCTCGCTCGGCGACTACGAGTGGATCCTGGCCTTCGAGGCCGACGAGCTCTACCGGATCGTCGACCTGATGCGGCACCTGCGCGGCTCCGAGGCCCGCCGGCACGTCCGCGAGGAGGTGCCGTTCTACACCGGCGCGCTCACCCCCATCGCCGACCTGGTCCAGCTGCTGCCCTGACCGGAGGGGTCTCGGTGCTGGATGCTTTGGCCTCCCAGCGCAGGCTTCACCTGCCGGCCGGTGAATCATCCAGGCGGTCGGGGACGGGCCGCGTGGCGGTGAGCTGGCCACCGTTTGCCAGCGCCGATCGGTGGCTGACGCACCGCCGGTCCGGCGAGTCGCGGTTCCTGATGGGCAACCCCGGCACTGGGCGGCTGAAACTTCGGCCTCCCAGTGCCAGGTTCACCTGCCGGCCGGTGAATCATCCAGGCGGCCGGAACCCCACCGCCCGCCCCACCGTCCCAGGCCCATGAGGATCTGCGCGACCCCGGCCGCCCTGCTGCTCGCCCTGAGCGGACTGTGCGCCTGCGGCTCGGACCGGTACGCCGACCCGCCCGGGGGCGAGCCCGAGGGTGCGGTCGACCCGCTGCTGACCACGGCGTACCCGCTCACGGTGCTGGACGACGGTGGCGGCGCGGAGCTCTGCCTGGGCTCGGTGCTGGAGTCGATTCCGCCGCAGTGCGGTGGGCCCCGGCTGGTCGGCTGGGACTGGACGGAGCACGAGGGGCGGTTCGAGGAGGTCGGCGGCACGCGGTGGGGCGAGTTCGTGGTCACCGGGACCTACGACGGCGCGACGATGACGCCGACCGAGGTCGTGGCAGCAACGCTCGTGGGCGAGCCCGAGATCGACGAGCCCGCGGGGTTCACGACCCCCTGCCCGGAGCCGGACGGAGGCTGGCCGGTGCACGAGGGCGCGACGCAGGCGACCGTCGACCGGACGTTCGCCGCGGCCTCCCGCCTCGACGGGTACGCCGACTCGTGGCTCGATTCCACCCGCGACGGCCGGTCGCCGGAGCAGACCGACGAGGACCTCGCCGCCGGCGTCGGGGACGTCTCCGGCTGGACGGTCAACGTCCGGGTGAGCGGTGACCCGGCGGCGGCGGAGACCGAGCTGCGCGAGCTCTGGCGCGGCGCGTTGTGCGTGACCGGCGCCGAGCACGGCGCGCGCGAGCTCCGGCGGCTCCTGCGCGAGGTCCGGGCGCTCCCGGGGCTGCTCGTGTCCGGGATCGGCGACCAGCGGGTCGAGATCACCGTCGCCCACGATGACGGACGCCTGCAGCGGCGTCTCGACGAGGAGCACGGACCCGGGATGGTCGCGGTGGAGTCGGTGCTGAGGCCGGTCTCGGAACCGGGCCGCGCGGGCTAGCGTCTCAGGGCCATGAGGAAATTCGTGGCCATGGCCGCCCTGCTGCTCGCTCTGACCGGACTGACCGCCTGCGGCTCCGACGGGGACGACACCGCCGCCGACCCGGGCGCCTCCGGTGGCTCGACGAGCGACGCCTCCGCTGTGCCGTCCGAGGCTCCGCTGCCGGCCGGTTCGGTCCACACCGCCAACCTGGCGACGGTGATGGACACCGGGACGCCCGAGCTGTGCCTCGGCCCGGTCGCGGAGTCGTACCCGCCGCAGTGCGGCGGCCCCGAGATCGCCAACTGGGACTGGGCGACGCACGGGCAGGAGATGTTCGAGGAGCAGGACGGCACCCGCTGGGGGACCTACTCCGTCACCGGCGCCTGGGACGGCACGGCCTTCGAGGTCACCGACGCCGTCCCCGGCCCGCTCTACGACCCGGCCCCGCTGGAGCCGAGCGCGACCCCGACCCCCGAGAAGGTCTACTCCGCGGGCGAGCTGGAGGGCATCCGCACCGAGGTGGAGCAGCTGCCTGGCGCTCAGGGCGCCTACGTGGGCGAGGGGCAGGTCACCGTCGAGGTGATGTACGACGACGGCTCGCTGCAGGAGTGGGCCGACGAGGAGTACGGCGTGGGGGTCGTGCTGGTCACCGCACTCCTCGTCGACGCCTGACCGGGACCCGGGAGGGGGACAGCCGGGCCCGGCCGGTCAGGGGGTCAGACCGGGTGGTTGGCGACCATGACGCCGGTCGGGTCGAGCTGCTCGCGCAGCCGCGCCAGACGCACCCAGTCCTCGCCGTCGTAGAACGCGCTCGTGTCGACCCGGCTCTCCGCGAAGGTCGGCACCAGGCTGGCCGTCGACCACGGCGCCATCGCCGCGACCACGCCGCGGGCGGCGGCCCGGCCGGCGACCGCGGCCTCGGGGAACGGGGCGACCGCGACGCAGAACAGGGCGTACTCGCCGGGCACGTGCGACACCGCGCCGCCGCCCTCGACCGGTCGGGCGAAGGCACCGCCGAGGTGCCGCAGCTCGGCGAACGTCAGGCCGCTCGCGGTCCCCGGGCCGACCTGGTCCAGGAACGCGCCGAGCGCGGCGTCGGTCAGCTCGCCGAGCACGCGGTGGTCGGAGACCGCGGGGGTCGGGGCGGGGGGATCCAGGTGGACCTGCAGGAGCGCCGACGACGGCATCCGCGCGAAGGTGTCCATCTCGGGGGCGAGCGCGCGCAGCGGCGCCAGCACCTCGGCGGCCCGGTCGTCGTCCTCCAGGACGGCCCCGTCGACGATCACCAGGTCGCGGCCGCTGAGGAAGGGCGGCAGCTCCGGCAGCGGCGGGAAGCTCAGCACCCGCAGGCTGGTCGTGGCGGACTCCGGCGCCTCGCGGGACCAGGCGGCCCAGGCGCGGACCACCTCCGGGGCGCGCTCGCGGTCCCAGAGCAGCATGCCGGCGTACACGTCGGCGTAGGGGAGCAGGTCGAGCTCGAGCCCGACCACCACGCCGAGGTTGCCCCCGCCGCCACGGACGGCCCAGTAGAGGTCGGCGTGCTCCGTGGCGTCGGCGTGCACGAGCGCGCCGTCCGCAGTGACGACGTCGACCGCCCGGACCGAGTTGGCCGCGACGCCGTGCGTGCGTCCGTAGAACGAGAGTCCGCCCGAGAGGGCGTAGCCGGCGACGGCGACGTCGGCGGCGCTGCCGTGCAGCGCCGTCAGGCCGTACGGCGCCGCCGCGTCCACGACGTCCTGCCACAGCGTGCCGCCGACGACCGACGCGGTCCGCGCCGCGGCGTCGATGCTCACACCGGTCAACGACGAGAGGCGGACGACGACGACCTCGGAGAGGTCCTGCTCGGCCAGCGCCGAGGCGCCGTGGCCGGTGCTCTGCGGGGCCACCCGGAGGCCGGCCGCGGCGGCGGCGCGGACGACCGAGACGACCTCGGCGACCGAGGTGGGGATGGCGACGGCGGCGGGTCGCTGGTCGGCGGCGAGGTTCCAGGCACGGCGCGCGACGTCGTACCCGGGGTCGCCGGGGAGGTGGACCTCGCAGGCGCCGCGCAGGATGGCGGCGGGGGAGGAGGGGGTGGTGACGGTCATGGGGCTTCCTTCGTTCGGCTTCCGGGTGAGGAGGCGGGAGAGGCGTGACAGATACGCCCGGGTCGGGCGCCTGGTTGCGTGGTCTGGACCACGGGGCTCCCGGAGCACGGCCTCGAGGGCCACCTGCATGCCCGGGAGCGGGAGGCGGTGCGCGACGACGGTGATCGCCGGATCGGCGCCGGTCGCCTGGAGACGCTCGCCGAGCACGTCGAGTGCGCCGGTGGCCCCGACCGGGTCCAGGGCCAGGACACGGAGCGCGGCGAGGTCGGCGGGGCGGCACCCGCGCTCGGCGAGTGCCGCCTCGAGGCGAGCCAGCGAGAGCGCGACCTGGGCGGCGAGGTCGTCCTCGTGGAGCAGCCGCCCGGCGTCGTCCACCGGCCCGGTGAGGGAGATCGTCGTCATGGCCAGAACCCTCCGGCGTGGAGGCGGCGCCCGACCATCCCCGGCCAGCGGGGACTTCCGCGTCGACGACCCTGGTGGTCCAGCCCACCCAGAAATCTGGGATGTGCGGGCGGGCCGGTCGCGCCGACACTGCTGCCATGCCCCGAGGACTGACCGCCGAGCGCGTCCGCCAGGACGTCGAGGTGCTGTCCCGTGGCGGCCTGGACCTGGAGACCTTCCTGGAGGAGGCCGCCGAGTCGGTGCGCCGCGCCGTCCCCTGGGAGGCCGCCTGCCTGGCCACCCACGACCCGGGGATCCACCTGCTGACCAGCGCGCGGAAGTACGGCGGCCTGCGCGACGTCGACAGCCACGACCAGGAGTTCGCGCTGATCGAGTACGGCGCGGTCGAGCCGACCGGGTTCTACGAGATCGCCGCGGCCGAGCGGCCCGCGGCCGGCGTGCATCTCACCCACGACGGCGAGATCGAGCGCTCGGTCCGGATGAGCTCGTTCATGGTCCCGCACTTCGGGTTCGGCGACGAGGCGCGCCTGCTCTTCCGCGAGAACGGACGGGCCTGGGGCGCGATGGCGCTCTTCCGCGGCAGCGACGACACCGCCTTCGCGGCCGAGGACGTCGCCTACCTCGCGTCCCTGTCAAAGCTGTTCGCCCGGGGCGTCCGCGGCGGACTGCTGGAGCGGATGGCCACGACCTCGCCGCCGGCCCAGCAGGGCCCGGTGGTGCTCATCGTCGGCACCGACGACCGGGTCCTGCAGATGAGCGCCGGGGCCGAGGACCGGATCCGCGGGCTGCGGGTCGGCGACGGCTCGTGCGACCCGACCAGCGTCGTGGGTGCGGTCGTGGGCGCGGCCCGCCGCTACGCCCGGGGCGAGTCCGCCGTACCCCCGCGGGCGCGGGTGCGCGGCGAGTCCGGCATGTGGCTGGTCGTGCACGCGTCACCGCTGAGCGGCGCCGGTGACCGGGAGGGCGAGGTGGTCGTCACCATCGAGGAGGCCCGGCCGCCGGAGATCGTCGCCCTGGTCGTCGCCGCCTTCGACCTCACCCAGCGCGAGCGGGACGTCACGCAGCTGGTGCTGCAGGGCGTCGACACCAAGGAGATCGCGGCGACGCTGCACGTCTCGACGTACACCGTCCAGGACCACCTGAAGTCGGTCTTCGACAAGGCCGACGTCCGCAGCCGCCGCGAGCTGATCTCGCGGATCTACTTCGACCAGTACGTCCCGCGGATGGGCTCTGAGCTCAGCCCGTCGGGCTGGTACGCGTGAGGTCTCGATACGCCCCGCTCGTTCCTCGCGGGGCTACTCGACCAACGAGTCGGTTCCTCGGTCGAGGCGCTCGTTTGTCTCGTGAGCGCCAGCCAGCGTTTCGAGACCGGCCCCGATCAGCTCGACTCGACCGGCTCCAGCGTCAGGCTGATCGAGTTGATGCAGTAGCGGTCGCCGGTGGGCGTGCCGTAGCCGTCGGGGAACACGTGGCCCAGGTGGGAGCCGCAGTTGGCGCACCGGACCTCCACCCGCTTCATGCCGTGCGAGACGTCCTCGATGTACTCGATCGTGTCGGTGATCGGCTGGTAGAAGCTCGGCCAGCCGCAGCCCGAGTGGAACTTGGTGTCCGACTCGAAGAGCTTGGTCTGGCAGGCCTTGCAGCGGTAGACGCCGGTCGTCTCGGTGTCGGTGTACTCGCCGGTGAAGGCGCGCTCGGTGCCGGCCTGGCGCAGCACGGCGTACTCGTCGGGGGAGAGCTGCTCGCGCCACTCGGCGTCGGTCTTCTCCACGTCATAACCCATGGCTCCAGCGTACGGCGGCACACCAGCGCGCCTCACCCGTCCGGGGCGTTGACGCATTCAGAGAACAAGTGTTCACTGACCCGATGGCCAGCACCGTTCCGTGGGACCGCGTCCGGGGCCTCGGGTCCAAGCTGACGACGCCCCTGGACCCCGACGACTACCTCCGCCTCCTCAACCCGCTGTGGACCAGCCGCGAGCTGCGCGGTCGGGTCGAGAAGGTCGTCCCCGAGACCGACGACGCCGCGACCCTGGTGATCCGGCCGGGCTGGGGGTGGCGCTACGACCACCGCCCCGGCCAGTACGTCGGCATCGGCGTCCAGGTCGACGGCAGGTTCCAGTGGCGCTCGTACTCCGTGAGCTCACCGCCCAAGCGCTCCGGGCGGACCATCGCGATCACCGTGCGCGCGATGCCCGAGGGGCTGCTCTCGGCGCATCTCGTGAAGGGGCTCGAACCGGGGACCATCGTCCGACTGGCCCTCCCCGAGGGCGACTTCGTGCTGCCCGACCCGCCGCCGCCGAGGCTGCTGTTCCTGGTCGGCGGGAGCGGGATCACCCCGGTGATGGCCATGCTGCGCACCCTCGATCGGAGGGGCACGATGCCCGACGTCGTCCTGCACTACTCCTCGCCCACGCCTGACCGGATGATCTTCCGGGACGAGCTGACCCGGCTCGAGGAGCAGCACGACGGGCTGACCGTGCACCGCCTGCACACCGACACCGACGGGATGCTCGACCTCGCCGAGATCGAGGCGTTCTGCGAGGACTGGGCCGACCGCGACACCTGGGCCTGCGGGCCCGGCCCGATGCTCGATGCGATCACCGAGCACTGGGAGGGATCGGGTCTGGAGGAGCGGCTGCACCTCGAGCGGTTCTCCCTCCAGCTCGGCGGCGAGGGCGGGGAGGGCGGCACCCTCACCTTCCGCAACTCCAACAAGAGCGTCGAGGTCGACGGGGCCACCACGGTCCTGGAGGCCGGTGAGGAGGCCGGCGTCGGCATGCCCTACGGCTGCCGGATGGGCATCTGCCACACCTGCACGGTCACCCTCGTCTCCGGCACGGTGCGCGACCTGCGCAACGGCGACGAGTTCGGCCAGCCCAACGAGCAGGTCCAGACCTGCGTCACCGCCGTCGTTGGCGACTGCACGCTCGACATCTAGCCCCACCGGTGGTGGAGGAGGTCGAGCAGCGACCGTCTCGACACCCCGTGAGACGAAAGGAGACCTGACGCCATGGCGATCAGCGACGTCCAGGAGTACACCCACCTCACCGACGAGGAGGTGGAGCAGATCGGCCGCGAGCTCGACGCGATCCGCGCCGAGGTCGAGGACTCGCGCGGCGCGAAGGACGCGGCCTACATCAACCGGATGATCAAGGTGCAGCGCGGGCTGGCCGCCGCGGGCCGGGTCTCGATGCTCGCGGGCACCTGGGGCGCGCGCTGGGCGCCGCGGGCCGAGAAGCCGGCGGTCGCGGCGGGCGCCGTACTGCTGGGGCTGGCCAAGATCCTCGAGAACATGGAGATCGGCCACAACGTCATGCACGGCCAGTGGGACTGGATGAACGACCCCGAGATCCACTCCTCCAACTGGGAGTGGGACACCGCCCAGCCGGCCGAGCAGTGGAAGCACAGCCACAACTACGTGCACCACCAGTTCACCAACGTGCTCGGCTACGACAACGACATCGGCTACGGCATCCTGCGGATGGCCCGCGAGCAGAAGTGGTCGCCGTTCAACCTCGGGCAGCCGGTCTACAACGCCGCGCTCGCCACGCTCTTCCAGTGGGGCGTCGCGCTGCACGACCTCGACATCGAGCGGATCCGCAAGGGCGAGAAGGACCCGAAGGAGATGAAGCGCCAGCTCGGGCAGATCTTCCGCAAGGGCCGCAACCAGATCGTCAAGGACTACGTCGTCTACCCGGCGCTGTCCGGTCCGCGCTGGAAGCAGGTCATGGTCGCCAACGCGACGGCCAACCTGAGCCGGAACCTGTGGTCCTACGTGATCATCTTCTGCGGCCACTTCCCCGACGGGGCGATGCACTTCACCGAGGAGGAGATCGAGGACGAGACCCGCGCGGAGTGGTACCTGCGCCAGGTCCTCGGCGCCGCCAACTTCCAGGGCGGCCCGCTGCTGCACATCCTGTCCGGCAACCTCGGCTTCCAGATCGAGCACCACCTGTTCCCCGACCTCCCGTCCAATCGGTACGCCGAGATCTCGGTGCGGGTCCGCGAGCTCTGCGACAAGTACGACCTGCCCTACACGACCGGCCCGCTGCACCGGCAGTACGGCCAGGCGCTGCGCACGATCATCAAGCTCTCGGTGCCGAACTCGTGGACGTCGAGCGACCAGCCCGAGCCGCCCACCCCGTCCCGCGACCGCAAGCGGAGGTCGGACGCCGAGCGGCCGCCCCGTCGTACGGAACTGGGCGGCTGGATGCGGCGGGCGTCGTGAACGCCGTCGTCGAGGACGTCGGCGCCAAGCGCTGGGTGACCCAGTGCGCGCTCAGCCGGATCTGCGGGGTCTGCGCCGAGCCGCTCGGCCGGCCGGTCGCGTTCCTGGGCACGCCCGACGAGATCGCCCGCAACGCCCTGCACCTGCCGCCCATGCACGCCGGTTGCGCCGACGCCCACCGCCGTACGACGGCCGCCGACCCGGCCTGGCAGGTCGTCCTCACCGCCGGCTTCGAGTTCGTCCGCGCCGCCAAGGAGGACGACGACCGCCGCCCCACCTTCCAGCCCAACTCGCTGCTGTCCGCCGACTCCGGTGGCTGAGGTCGCTGGCGCGCTGCGGGGGTTTCGACACGCTCACCCGCTAGCGCGGCCTCGCTGCTCAACCACCGGCTGGTGGCGCCGCCGGTGCTACCGGTCGTACCGGCGGTGCTGCCGGTGGTTGAGCAGGTCGCGCTAGCGACCGTGTCGAAACCCCCGCACCCGAGAAGTGACCTCGATCGGGGTCGGCGGTCGGCAAGGCGGGTTTCGACACGCTCAGGACTTCGTCCTCCACTGCTCGACCACCGGAGGGGTTCGACGGCCTAGGGTCGGGGCATGGCGAAGGCTCCGGCGGCAGAGGTCGAGGCGGGCGGTCGCGCCGTCCGCGTGTCGAGTCCGGACCGGGTGATCTACGAGGCGACCGAGCGGACGCCCGAGGTGACCAAGCTGATGGTCGCCGAGTACTTCGCGAGCGTCGAGGACGGCCTGATGCGGGCCCTGCGCGACCGCCCGACCGCGCTGGAGCGGTGGACGTCGGGGGTGCGGCCGGGCATGAAGCTGGCCACGGGGCCGCAGGACAAGGACGCCGACGCGTTCTACCAGAAGCGGGTGCCGAAGGGCGCGCCCGACTACCTGGAGACCGTCGGCATCACCTTCCCGTCCGGCCGGACGGCCGAGGAGATCTGCCCGACGGAGATCGCCGTACCGGTTTGGTGCGCCCACATGGGCACGCTCACCTTCCACCCCTGGCCGGTGCGACGGGCCGACGTCGACCGGCCCGACGAGCTGCGGATCGACCTCGACCCCCAGCCCGGCACCAGTTTCGGCGACGCGGTCCGGGTGGCCGGCGTCGCGAAGGAGCTGCTCGAGGAGCTGGGGATGGTCGGCTACCCGAAGACCTCCGGCAACCGCGGCGTGCACGTCTTCGTCCGGATCGAGCCGCGCTGGGAGTTCGTCGACGTGCGCCACGCGGCGATCGCCTTCGGCCGCGCGCTCGCCGCGCGCGACGACGGCGTCACCGTCGAGTGGTGGAAGGAGGAGCGCGGGGAGCGGATCTTCGTCGACTTCAACCAGAACAACCGCGACCGGACGATGGCCTCGGCGTACTCGCTGCGGCCGATCCCGGGCGCCCCGGTCTCGACGCCGGTGAGCTGGGCGGAGCTGGCCGAGCTGACCGGCCCTCAGGACCTCAACCTTTTCACGGTCCCCGAGCGGCTCGCCGACAGCGGCGACGCCTGGGCGGCGATCGACGACACGTCGTACTCCCTCCAGCCGCTGCTGGACCTGTGGGAGGAGCAGGGGGCGGTCGAGCTCAACTTCCCGCCCGACTACCCCAAGATGCCGGGCGAGCCGCCAAGAGTCCAACCAAGTCGGAAGAACGCTCTGAACTGGGAAAACGATGGTACGACGCCGCGTGGATGAGGTAGCACCACGCTCACTCAATGGATAACCTAGTAGGTATGGATTCGGTTGCGCCACAGGGCGAAGCTCGCGGCGTTGCGCTCAGCGGCCTCACGGCGACAGCCAGTTCGGTCTTCCTCGGTGCCTCCCTGAGCATTGGTCTGAATGACGCGAATGTGCACATCGTTCTTGCGGCTTTCGTGTACGTGCTGAGCCTGTTCCTGATGTTCGGAGGATGGTGGGTGGCTCGTCGCGCGCTGCACGCACAGGCCACGCGGCTGCAGGCCGAGTCGGCTGCTCTCCAGGGGCAACTGCGGGACCTCGACCGCCTCAGCCGTGAACTACACACCAAGGTGAATCGGGTGCTCTACGACAGAGACTCGACAACTACGTGACCGCCCGCATCGAAGATCTTCATCGCTCCTTCGCTCGCCACCTGCGAGCCGAGGGCAAGTCCGAACGCACGATCAAGATCTACGGTCAGGCGATCAACTTCTTCTCCGGGTGGTTGGAGGCGCAGGGGCGACCAGCTGACCTCGACGAGCTCAACCGACCAGCTATCCGTGAGTGGTTGGCCCAGCTCGTCGAGGTGAACGAACCCTCGACCGTGAAGATCCGCTACCGCGGCCTATTCCGCTTCTGCGGGTGGCTGGTCGACGAGGACGAGCTTGACGAGAACCCGATGAAGACGCTGTCACCGCCCGAGCTCAACGACAAGCCGGTTCCCATCCTGGACGACGCCGAGTTGTCAGCTCTCCTGAAGGCCTGCGCCGGCAAAGACTTCGCCGACCGACGCGACGAAGCCATGATCCGGCTGCTTCTCGACTGCGGCCTGCGCATCTCGGAGCTATGCGGGCTGTCCGCTGACGTTGACCTTGACCAGGGCATGGCCCTAGTGCGAGGCAAGGGCAGCAAGATCCGCCCCATCTACTTTGGGGCCCGCACCACGCGCGCGCTCGACCGATACATCCGCGCGCGAAGAGGCCACCGCTGGGCGCACCTGGACGCCCTTTTCCTGACCCAACGCGGCGCCATGACGCCGGATGGTGCCCGCGAGCGCATGAAGGTCCGCGGGCAGCAGGCGGGTATCGAAGACCTTCACCCGCACCGCTTCCGGCACACGTGGGCGCATGACTTCCTGATGAATGGCGGGCAGGAGCGTGACTTGAAGCGGCTAGCCGGCTGGTCCTCGGACGTGATGCTGGAGCGATATGGCGCCTCGGCCGCAGACGCACGAGCGAAGGCAGCGGCACAACGACTTCGCCGCGGTGACCGAGTATGAGCAACCGCAGTGCGGATCCACTTCTCGAAGCTCTTCGATCAAGTCGGGCACGCACCGAACTCGCGTCGGCAATCTACGGAGCTCTGAAAGCCAGCGGAGAGCTTCATGCTCACCGTCTGGTCACCTATCGATGCTTTTCCAAGCAGCGTTGCAGTCTCCTCGATTTGGTGGACACCCCTGAGGGTCTCTTGGTGGGGTTTCCGCGCTACAAAATCTCGCCGTCGGTCACGCATGCCACGAGCAGCGAGGGAGAACTACGACCTGCGATCATGTGGAGAACAGTCACGACGCCGGAACCTGTCGCTGATCCTGATTCCGCCCACCAAAGAGCTGCTCATTCTGGAGGACGACCAAGTGATGGCGCGCAAGGTTGGGTCCACGTTCACGAACGGCACGGCGACCTGCAACCTCTCGATCACCACCCGTGAAGCGTCGGCGCACTACGTCGAGATGTCGCGTGTCAGGGTCACACTGTTCCACGACTGATCGGCCCAGTAGGCCGGTGATGCTGAGCCCGAGCTGCTCGATCACGTCTGTCCCGTCTGGGAAGGCAAGTACGCCCCACCCGAGGCCAATCCGCATGACCCGGTGCTTGTCCTCGTCACGCAGGCCAGCGGCGGATTTGTCGAATCAGACCGATGACGCCCCCGGCCGAATTATGCTCCGACAGGTGGAGAGAGCGCCGGCGACGCGTAGTCCTCAAACAGCAGCGACAACGCCCCACGTTCCGACAGCGACTGCCACACCAGCTGCCCCCGCACCGCTTCCTGTGTCGACATCGGGATGCGCGGACCCAGAACCTATGCGACTGTCGGCCGGCTCGACGAGCAGACCGGAAGACCCGTTCGACCTCCATCGCCTCACGCCGGTAGGAGCAATCCACCCAGGACACCGGGCGCCCACCTCGGACGCCGCAATGCTCGCCCGCCTGACACCCAGCAGTGGCGCGACCGGACGACGCGATGACCACATGGATGGTGCCTCCATCCGTCGGATGATGGAGGCAGATGAAGAAGCCGCACAACCTGCGCCTTCCCCCGTGGCCGGCGTCGCCGCTCAACTGCGAGTTTCGATGGCCACCGGCGGGAACCTGGGTGTGAACCTCGACGCGCTGAGGGATCTCTCGTCTCGTCCCTACGGGGTGACGATCACGATGGATGGCAACGAAGCCGTCATCAGCCAAAACTACGACGAAGACGCGATGCGAGTGGGGTGGCTGCCGTGGCGTAGCGGCGGAACCACGGTGTTCGAGATTGATGAACTAGATACTGGCGAGCTCTTTTTCACCGCACCCCTGTCCGGCTGCAAGATCCTCGCGCTGCCAGGTGTGGTCCTGCACGTTGACGCACCCATTTCCTACGACGAACTTCACCGTTCTGTTGCCGGCCCAGCTCACGCGGCTTTGCAACAGTGGGTGCTGGAGGAGCAACCTTCAGCCTGCCTCGCACGCACCGACACCGTTTGGGACCTGCGTGAATCGTTGTCTGTCGCGCCGACCCTCTACGAGGGAGGCGCATTGGTGGGAGGCATCAAACGCGCTGGCGGAATCGATCTGTTCTACTTGCCGGCCGGCGGAGCATGGACCCCCCTAGGCATCGTTGGGCGGCAGCTCCGTCCCCCGCCAGCGCGCGTCGTCGCCGCAGCTGCCGCTGAACCTGTGGGTCGCTGGAGGCCCTCGCGGCAGAGAAGAACGGAGGGCACAGGTTCGGCGCCAGCCGACCTTCCGCCTGCGGCGAACGACGACTAGCACTCTCGGTCGGGGAATGGCGGTCGAACACGTGTTCGACTAGGTTGCCGGGGTGATCATGCGTGCGACGACCCGGCCCATCGACGACCCGAATGTGCGCGGCACGGTCTACGACGTCGAGCGCCCCGAGTACGACGCCTGCATGGCCGTTGTCCGCGCCGAGGTGCCCGCGGGCCACCGACTCCTCAGCGTCCAGGTCAACCGAGGCTGACTATGCCGCGACACAACCCGAGCCCCGACCGCGTGACGATGGCGCGGCTGCACGGGACCGCCACCCGCCACGTGCACGCGAAGAGTTCGGCCGACGTCGCTGTGGCCGAGTTGGTTGAGATCGCCACCGAGCGGGTCAAGGGACGTGCGCCAGTTCTGCGGGTCGACCTGCTCTCGGAAACCGCCGCCGCGATGCTCGGCGCCTGGCAGGCCGACCCGGTCAAGGCTTGGGTCGGCGAGAAGGCCTCCCGGCTCTTGGTCGCGGCCAGCGGCACCGACGAGGAAAACGGGCATGCGGCGGCCGAGGTCGTGTGGCGGATGGGCCAAAATCAGCACTAGTTTCGGTAGTGGGCCATACCAGGCCTCCAACCATGGGACCCGGCCACCCGTCCCGGTGACCAAGACTCTTTGCAGAATCGTTCGATAATCGAGCCTGTGGTCTAGTCGGAACCTGAACGATTGTCGACGCTTGGGTGCTGCATCTTGCGCAGTGGTTCCGCAGTGATGAATCTTGCAACTCCCCCAACAAAGGAGTTGCTAATGCACTTCACTCGGAACGTGGCTCGGGCTGCGATTGCAATTGGATCGGCTGGCGCTGCTGTCTTCGCCCTCCAGGGTCCAGCAATGGCTGCCGCCGACCCGCTAACCGTCTGGAAGGACGGCGTCTGGAAGGCTCACGCTCAGTACAACGATGCGGAAAATCGGTTCTGCACCCGCGCCTACAACGGAACGTCAGGCGCGCAGGCGACCCTCGTAATCGACTCTGCGGGAGGGCGAGTGGTTATCACCGACCTCGGCGGAAACGACGACCCCAACTGCCACGACATGGACACCAGCTATATTCCGTTCGTCGAGAACGGGAACTTCGTCTGGAAGCTCTACTGGTCCGGCTCGGGCAGCGCGAGCGGAGAGACGACCTGGCAGTCCGGTCAGTTCTAAACTCGAACTCGACCCCGTCCACAATCTTGTGGGCGGGGTCGAGTTATGCCCGGGGCGACCCGGCGACGGGTAGTAAGGTGGTCCGTCTTTACGCATCTGATCCACAATCAGGATTGTGAACGAGACTCCGGACTGGCTGACCTGGCCCCAAGCTGCTGAGCTCGTCGGCTGCCCGGTCCCCACGGTCGAGCACTACGTCCGGACTGGTCGGATTGTGCGCCGGCCAGGTCAGGGGCGCCGCGGCGGCAGCCTGCAGCGTGAGTCCGTCGAGGAGTTCGCCGGTTGGTGGCGCGAACGCATAGCGGGACTGCAGGAGCGCCGCCAGGACCGCGAGGCCCGCCGCATCCGTCCACCCGAGCCCGAGGGCTGGATCCAAGCGACCGAAGCCGCCGAGCGGCTCGGGTACGCGCACTCGGACCACGTCGTCTACCTCGCACGGCAGGGACGACTCGAGGCGCGGAAGGTTGGGGTCCGCTGGTGGGTCCGCGAGGCCGAGGCCCACGAGTATGCGCGCGAACGCGACCAGTGGGTCTCGCACGTCGAGGCAGTTCGGATCTTCGGCTGCAGTGCCGAGACAATCAGGCGTGCCGTGACCGCCGGTAGATCCAGCGTCGGGCCGTTCGTCGCACGAAGGCGTCGCTGTCGCTGGAGTCCGTGCGTAAGTTCCAGTCTGCGTGGCCTCATTGACCTTCGCGATAACTTTATCATCGACCCGCCGACTCTGATAAAGTTATCAGCATGAGGACTGCGCTGGACAATCCGTTTACGCCTGGGTCAGACACGGTCCCACAGATCTGGGCGGGTCGGGTAGCTCAACTGAGGGACTGGGATGCGGTTGTCCGACCTCGCCGAGTCGCTGGTCTGTCCGAGCGAGGGCGGACCATCCTTGGCGAGGCTGGTCTGGGCAAGTCCACCTTGGTGCGTCGAATCGCAGCAATGGCCGAATCCAGTGGTGATTGGGTGACGCCCCAGCTGCGGATCCCGATGGGGGCTGACCCACTCAAGGCAGTCGCCTCGGCGATGTTGATCCTGGCAGACAAGGCTGGGCTTGCGGCGGCGCGGGATCGACGAATTAAGGATCTGCTGGACCGAGTTCGCGCGGTCGCGGCGAGCGGAATCTCGCTTACGCTGGATCGCGGAGAGGGTCCCGAGCCCTATACGGCTTTGACTGATCTATTAATTGAGATAGGGCAGGCGGCAATTGGCAGAGATGTTGCTGTCTTGATTCATATCGACGAAGTTCAGAACATCACCAGTGAGGAGACACTCTCCCAACTTCTGGTGTGTCTCGGTGATGCGATTGCGTATGAGATCGACGTGGAAGCGCCCGGCGGGGTGATTTTCCGGCGGGTCCTGCCAATCGCGGTATATCTGACTGGTCTGCCCGAGTTCGCAGACATGGCGGGAGCGAGAAAGGGCGCCACTTTTGCGCGGCGCTTTATGACAACCACACTCGCCCCGATCGACGACGACGACCTTCGTATGGCTCTGCAGGAGTTCATATCGCCTGGGTGGACCGTCCCTGGCGATCAAGGCGGAACTGGACTGGTAGGCATGGAACCTGCGGCGGCCGATGAGATCGTTCGGCTGTGTCGGGGAGAACCGTTCTTGTTTCAACTTGCGGGTGAGCGGGCCTGGTACGCGGGCGACGGGCCAGTCATAACGCTGTCCGAAGTGCGCGAAGGATGGTCCGCCGCCCGCGCTGAGGCAGCGGCGCATGTGGAGAGAATCCTCGAGCGACTCCCAGGGCGGGAGCGTCAGATGGTTGAGGCAATGGCGAAGATCGCTCCTGAAAACCGCACCGCTACGAAGATCGCACGCAAGATGGGCTTCGATAGTGCATCACAAGCGGGCCCAACTGCGCAGCGCCTTGACACAATTCGGGGCATCATCGACAGGGGAAGTCAGTACAAATTCCGTCACCGAGCGGTTGAAGCGTACCTAACATCGAATTGGCCGGATATGGAAGCCACCTAGGTGGGTGCTTCTATCTCACTTCGGCAGTGGGAAGTTCTCATTCGTCAGCCCGCCTGCCGGCAGTTGCAGCTTTGCCCGTGACTGACCCGACCGGTGCGCGTTCCAGGCCCTGATCGTCAGCGCCAGGCCGACCGTCTCGTTGATGCGGCCGCCCCGCACGCGCAGACGGGTGATCCGGTCGCGCAGGTGCTTGATCGGGTCGTTGGCGCCGAGGTTCTCACCGTCGGAGACCCGGGTAAGGAACCAGGTGGCCTGCTCGGCGTCGAGCTTGGCCATCAGAAAGTGGCACAGCCCGTAGACCGACGCGGGGAGTGACTCGCGGGACGCCAGTCGGGCGGCGAGCTCGGCAGACGTGCGGATCTCCGGGTGCCGATCGATGAAGTCCGACATTTCCGTCGGGGTCGGCTTGATCGCACCCGTGTTCGTCCGCATCCCGCGCTCCCACATCACTGCACGACGGCAGACCGCGGCCAGGGTCGAGGTGTTCTCCTCGCCCGCCAGTTTCAGGGCGTCCGAGTAGGACCGCTTGGCGCCTGCGTCGACCGTCGGCATCACGTCGGGGGACATGCCGCGCACGACGATCATCGGGACCGTGGCGTCGGCCTGGATGACCGCGGAGAGGCGGTGCTGGCCATCCAGCAGCCGGCCATCGACGTCGAGCTTGATCGTCTCGCCGTTCAATGCCCAGTTGCCCGCCTCCATGTCGCGGGCGTAGGAGTCGACCACCGGGCGGCGGAGGTTCCGGTTGTTCGGGTTCTTCTGCAGCCAGGACGCGGCAAGGTCGGGGGAGACCTCGATGATCTCGACGGTCGGGGGAGTTGTTACGTGTTGTTCACGGGCTGCCACGAGGGCTCCTGTCGGCGGTGGGTAGCGGTTGGGCAGACGCCCGCGTCGGGGTTGCTGCGTATCGCGGCGCGGGCGTCGAAACGAGGGGCCAGCCCGCCACATATGGGCGGGCTGCACGGTGGGGAGCGGCCGGGCGGGTAGAAGAGCGGGGTCATCGCTCGCGGAGGTCTTCGAGGTCGGCCAGGTGGATCAGCTGTGCGGCCATCGTGCGCGCCTCGGCCGTAGTCAGGTTCAGGCTGATTCGCTCGTGCTTGTTCTCCTCGCCTCCGAGCGGCGTGATCGTGTGCAGCTCGAAGAACACGGTCGTCATGTTGAGTCCATCGACCGGAACGTCGTCGTAGGGGTTGCCACGTCGGAGCTGTGCGCGCCACCCGCCGGCCCCCGGGCGATCGGTGCGCTTCGCGAGGTAGTTGACGATGTCGTCGACCTGCCCGCCGAGCTCGATGCTGAGGTGCTCCCGGGCACCCTCGAGGTTCGTACCCTCGGCATAGGCGGCCCGATGTCCGGCCAGCCCGTCCGCGCGCCAAGGGGGGCAGTAGGTGTAGACGCCGCCGACCTTCCTGTCCTTCTTCTTCGGGCCGGTCTTCTGCGATGCTTCGGTCATGGTTCTGGTCCCTCCTTGGGGGGTCGGTTCCTAGGCCGGGCTGGTGTGCCAGCACCAGTCCGAGCCGTCGGTCAGGAGAGTCGGAACTCGCCCGATAACTTGACCCACAACGCTCGTCGCTCCTGCGCCTCCCCAGTCAGAGAGCACAACGCTCAGGCGGGAGGCACCCCCAAGATGCCGGGCGAGCCGCCGCGGGTGCAGCCGAGCAAGAAGGTCGCGGAGCACTGGGACGAGGACGGCAACCGCGTCGAGTCGTGAACGGGTCGGGTGGGTACTCCCCGGCCATGGCTGTCTACGACTCCGACCTGCAGGCCGCGGTGGACGCGACGTCCGTCGCCAAGGACGCACGCGCGACCGAGGACCTGGTGGGCTACCTACGCGACCAGCTCGCCGAACGCGAGATCGAGACCTCCGACGAGGAGTGGCTGCAGCGGACGGTCGCGGCGATCGAGGCGGACCCGAACTACATGATCGAGGACGAGCCGAGCGACTACGTGTCCCCGAAGCGCGAGGTCTGAAAGACCCCCGAACTGCAGAAGGCCCGCCTGGCGCTGCTCGGGACAGCGCCGGGCGGGTTGCTCCTGGCGAAAGTCACTCGGTCCCCCCGAACCGTGGAAGTTCCCCCCGGAATTCCATGGACTCTCGACCCTTGCGGGTCCGGTACGCCAGCGCTCCCCCCGAAGCTCCGACCATCCGGTTCATCAGCTCGTACTCGTGTGTCCAGGCCTCGCTGATAGGTAGAACTCTAGAGATCCGTGCTCCACGGAAGATCCACACGACCTCCAGCGTTCGGTAACAGACTCGGTAACAGCGGCGGGCGTCAGAGCCCGCTGACGCCCTCGCCGCCGCCGGCCTGCTCGTCGAAGTTCTCGTGCTCGAGCAGGTGCAGGACGGGGACGCCGATCTTGCGGCGGGCCTGCGAGGTCCAGTCGAGGTGGAAGAACTCGGCCACCACGTGCGGGCGGGTCAGGATGATCGCCTCGCGGCCGTCGACCTCCTTGATCTTGGCGGCCAGCGCCTCGATCGGCGGGCCGGGGACGACCTGGCCGGTCGCGTGGGCGCCGGCGGCCGTCAGTGCGGCGAGCGTGTCCTTCAGGTCGGTCGTGGAGCGGTCCTCGCACTCCTGGCGCACCGCTTCGAGGTCGACGTCGGACATCGCCACGGCGGGGGAGGCCATCAGCTCACCGGCCGAGAGCGAGCCCATGGCGGCCTCGATTCGGGCCGCTGCGTCCTCCAGCGGCAGCAGCACGTGGTAGGTCACCGGCTCGTCGAGACCCTCGTGCAGGGACCGCACCTGGGCGGCGTCGGCCTGGGTGAGCGCCTGCTCCACGAGCAGCACCACGTCGTAGTCGTTCATGCCTCCGACTCTAGTCCTGCGGATCCCCGCCGAGGACCTCGCGGAGGTCGTAGCCGACCGGCTCCTCCAGTTGGTCGTAGCGGCACGACCCCGCGTCGCGGTCGGGCCGCCACCGCTTGAAGTGGGCGGTGTGGCGGAACCGGCGGCCCTCCATGTGGTCGTACTTCACCTCCAGGACCCGCTCGGGGCGCAGCGGCGTGAACGACAGGTCCTTGCCCTGGCTCCAGCGGCTCTGGGTGCCGGGCACCCGGTCCGGGTTGGCGGTGAGGAACTCCTGCCAGTGGCCCCACGGGTGCTCCTCGATCGGGCACACCAGCGGCTGCAGCTCGTCGTACAGCTCGGCGCGACGGGTCGCGGTGAAGCTGGCGCTGACCCCGACGTGCTGGAGGCCGTCGTCGGTCTGCAGCCCCAGCAGCAGGCTGCCGATCAGCGGCCGCTCGGGGGTGCTGGTCTTGTGCTCGCGGTAGCCGGCCAGCACCACGTCGGCGGTGCGCTCGTGCTTGATCTTCAGCATCGTCCGGCCGTTCGGGGAGTACGGCGCTCCCAGCGGCTTGGCCATCACTCCGTCGAGCCCGGCCCCCTCGAAGCGGGTGAACCACTCGCCGGCCTCGGCCGGGTCGGTGGTGGTGCGGGTGAGGTGGCACGGACCGGAGAGGCCCGCCAGCGCCTGCTCCAGCGCGGCCCGCCGCTCGGCGAACGGGCGGTCGGCGTACGACGTGTCGCCCAGGGCGAGCAGGTCGAAGGCGACGAAGCCCGCGGGCGTCTTCTCGCTGAGCATCTCGATGCGCGACGCGGCGGGGTGGATCCGCTCCTGGAGCACCTCGAACTCGAGCCGGCGGTCGATGGCGACGAACAGCTCGCCGTCGAGCACGCACCGCTCCGGCAGCTGCTCCCGCATCGCCGCGACGACCTCGGGGAAGTAGCGGGTCAGCGGCTTGGTGTTGCGCGACGCCAGCTCGATCTCGTCGCCGTCGCGGAAGACCAGGCAGCGGAAGCCGTCCCACTTGGGCTCGAAGCTCAGCCCACCGTGCTTCGCCGGGTCGGGGATCCCGGACACGGACTTGGCGAGCATCGGCTGGACGGGCGGCATCACGGGCAGGTCCACCCTCGCAACTTATCCGGCTCCGCGGACAGCGGGCGGTCGTTCTAGGGTGTCCCTGCCAGTCGATCCCCGGTTGGTCTGCCGGCAGGGCCCGCCTGACTTTGAATCAGGACTAGCGACGTAGGTTCGACTCCTACCCGGGGAGCTTGGGTGCGGGCCTCGCGGGCCGTGACGGCGCGGGCGCCTTCTCGGGGGCTCGGGCGCCCTTCTTGGTCGAGGTCAGGCGGACGATCCACCAGCGGGGAACGGTGCCGTCGCTGGCCAGTCCCTTCGCGTAGTGGGTGGGGGTGTCCATCCGCTCGACCTTCGTGACGGCGTACTGGGAGCCGGCGAGGAGCAGCACCTCCTTCTCGGACTTCACCTGCGAGAAGGACTCGATGTCGCGTCCGCCGCTGTCCTCGATCGCGAAGATCACCCGGTTGTTCTTGCCCTGGGTGTTCTGGACGGCGAAGCCCTCGGCGACGCCCTGCGACTTGGTGGCGCTGGACAGGGAGGGGGAGGACCACTTCTTCGACCGCCGCAGGTCGACGAGCTGCTTGTCGTCCATCGGCTGACCGCGGTAGACGGTCCCGGTGTACTCGGGCATCCGCTCCAGCCCCTGCATGGCGACCCCGCTGTGCAGCGTGCCCTCCTCGACGAGGGTGGGGGTGTCGTGGGCGAACATGTTCCGCTCCACCTCGCTCCTCGAGGCCCTGGCGTTCTTCGCGGTGATCCCCATCCAGCTCTCGCTGTTGGCCGAGGCGGGGTTGATGTAGCGGTAGTCCATGCCCGTGAAGGTGCTGATGGCGCTGTACTCCGCTTTGCTCAGCCCGGCCGACTTGGCCGCCTCCAGGTCCGGGTTGAAGCTCTCGCGGGCGGCGATGTTGCGCGAGCCGTTGGTGATGGCCTTGAGGTTGAACCTCTCCTTCGCGCCGGTCGCCTTGCCGCTGGCGGCCTGGAGGTAGTCGGCCTGGGCCTGGTCCTGGCTGCCCTGTGCGAGCTCGGCCGTGAGCTGGTCCACCAACGCGTCGACCAGCCGGCGCCGCTCGGCGTCCTTCGGGTCGTCGCTGCGCTGGTGGGTGTTGAGGTAGTCGAGGCAGAGGTTGTTCAGCTTGTGCATGAACTGCATCCGCTTCTCCGGCGTCTTCGCCCGCCACACGTCGGCGACGCCCTCCCGGATCTTCGAGAACGACGACGTCATCGCCCGCGGGCCCGACGTCCCGACGGCGTCGAGGTCGCGGGCCGAGATCGACAGCAGCCGGCGTACGGCGCCGCCGCCCTGCAGGACGTGGCCGAGCTCGTGGGCCAGGACGTGGCGTCCCTGCGCGCTGTCGGGGGCGTAGGCGCCCTCGGAGAAGAAGATGTCGCGGCCGGTCGTGAACGCCTGCGCGGACATCGAGCGCGAGAGCCGGTCGGCCTGCGCGCCGTGATGCACCCGGACGTGCCCGAGGTCGGCCCCAAACGCCGCCTCCATGCTTCGCCGCACCGGCGCCGCGAGGGGCGTGCCCGTCGAAGACCGGATCTGACGCTCCGTCCGGGTGTCCAGGGTGCCGCCCTCGGCGCCGATGGCGCCGTCGGGGTGAGGCGCGTGCCGTCGTCGTACGGCGCCCGCCGGGACCGGCGCGTGGGGAGCGGGCTCCTGCGCGGCGAGCCAGTGGAGGGCCTCGTCGGCGCGCCGGTCGGCGTCGTGCTCGGCGTGATCGTCGGCAGCAGCGACCCGGAGCGTGCCGGGCTCCGAGTGCAGGCCGTCCGGACGAGGCCGCCGGGTGCGCGGGTGTCGTCGTGACATCGGGGTCCTTCGCGGCGGTCGTCCGGGTCGAGGTCCTGAGATCCGAGGACGCCAGCCTACGGTAGGGAGACCTCTTGCGCGGGGCTTCCGGCGGCCTCGAAGTCGTCGGGGTTGAGGAGGCGGCCGAGCTTCTTGTACTCGCCGGACAACGCGTGCAGCAGGTGCGCCATGGCGATCGGCCGGTCCTCGTCCGCCGCACGGAAGGCTGCGCTGAGGACGACGTTGCGGATGATGCCGCCCGCGACCTCGAACCGGCCCGCCAGCCGGTCGAGATCGACGTCCGGTCCGACCGGGAGGTCGCCGTCGGCCAGGTGGTGGGCCCAGATCGCCCGGCGCTCGTCGACCGCGGGCAGGGAGAACGAGACCACCTCGTGGATGCGCCTCAGGAACGCGTCGTCGATGTTCTTGGGCAGGTTGGTGGCCAGCACCACCACGCCGTCGTAGCTCTCGAGGCGCTGCAGGAGGTAGGACACCTCGAGGTTGGCGTAGCGGTCGCGGCCGTCCTTGACCTCGGAGCGCTTGCCGAACAGCGAGTCGGCCTCGTCGAAGAACAGCACGGCGCTGCCGGCCGAGGCGGCGGCGAAGAGCCGCTCGAGGTTCTGCTCGGTCTCGCCGATGTACTTGCTGACGACGGAGGACAGGTCGACCTTGTAGAGGTCGAGGCCGAGGGTGTGCGCGACGACCTCGGCCGCCAGCGACTTCCCCGTACCGGACGGGCCCGTGAACAGCGAGACGATGCCGCGCCCGGACGCCGACGTCGCGCCCCAGTCGTCGTAGACCGTCCCGGCGTGGCGGAACCGGGCCGCGATCGAGCGGAGCTGGACCAGCTGGGGCTCGCCGAGCACGAGGTCGTCCCAGGTCTTCCTCGGCCGGATCCGCCGGGCCAGGCGGGCCAGCGGACCCGCGAGCAGCCGGCGTACGGCGAGGTCCAGGTCGCCCATGGCCGGGAGGGCCGAGCCGACCTGCTCCAGCTGGTGGGCGCTCAGGCGGTGGGAGCGCGGGACCTGCTCGCCGAAGACGCCGCGCCACTCCTCCTCGGAGACCACCTCGTCGCCGGCCCGCAGCTCGACGCGCTCGCGTGCGGGCAGCTCGCCGAGCGGGATCTCGTCGCGGCTGGAGAGGACCCAGGGCAGGTGGGCCGCCCGGTCGATCCACTGCCGGCCGGTCGGGGGCAGGTCGTCCCCGAGCTCCACCAGCACGCCACAGCCCGTGATCGTCGCCTCGCGCACCACGGCCGCCCACCCCTCGTCGCCGGCCGGGGTCGGGGTGACGAGGAAGCCGGCCGCCGCCTGCCGGCGGGTGGCGGCGACGCGGCGGCGTACCGGGTCGGGCCCGGAGACCAGGACGAGGCGGTCGTCGTACCGGACCGCGCCGGGTGGCGCGTCCATCGTCCAGGCGCCGACGGGCAGGTCGGGGTCCGGAGACGGGTCGCCCCCGAACGCCCAGACGACGCTCGGGGCCAGCACGATCTCGGTGGTCGACCACGGGCCGCTCCCGACGAGCTCGACGATCGCCGCACGCCGCAGGGGAGAGGACGGTCCGGTCGCCGCCACCGTCGGTCCCAGACCACCGAGCAGCCGCGCCGCCGCCCCGAGGGTGAGCCGGCCCGGGCGTCCGCTGCCCGTCAGGACGGCCAACCGCGCCGTCCGGGCGAGGTCGGTCTCGCAGGCGAGGAGCAGGGCGAGGAGCTCGCGCACCGCCCCACGGGCGTCGATGTTCGCGGCCAGGGCGTCGAAGGCGTCGACCTGCTCGCCGCCCGCGGCGAGCGCCGCGCGGGCCCGCTCGAGCTCGGCGGGTTCGTCCTCCCCGAGCGCCCGGTCGAGTGCGGCGTCGGCGAAGCGCAGGAAAGCCGGCACCGCCGTCGTCGTGTTCTGCTCCGTGTCCACGGACCGCCTTCCGATGCCCGACACCCGCAGGCTAGTGCCGCGTGCAGGTGCCGTCCGCGGTTTCGGCGATCGTCTTAGCCCGCGGTGGGACTCGTCTGTGCCGAGGCGCTGCGTGCTGGCTAGGTTGCGGGACATGTCCTCCGCGAGCTTCGCCGGCCGAGCCGTCCTCGTCACCGGGGCGTCGTCCGGCCTCGGCGCGGCGTGCGTCCGGCGCTTCGCCGCCGCCGGCGCGAGCGTGTACGCCGCCGCGCGCGACCAGGACCGGCTCGCCGAGGTCGCTGCGTCCTGCGCCGGGCTGCCCGGCGAGGTGGCCTTCGGGCCGCTCGACGTCGCCGTGCCGGCGTCGTGCCGGGAGGCGGTGGCGGCCGCTGTCGAGGTGTTCGGGCGGCTCGACGTACTCGTGAACAACGCGGGGCGCCACGACTTCCGGCTGACCGCGGAGGTGACGGAGGAGCAGTGGGCGCACGACGTCGCCGTGAACCTCGGCGGTGCCTTCTTCTGCTCGCAGGCCGCGATCCCGCACCTGCTCGAGACGGCCGGCAACATCGTCAACGTCGCCTCGGTCGCCGGGGTCGTGGGGGAGGCGTACTCGGCGGCGTACACCGCGGCCAAGCACGGCGTGGTCGGGCTGACCAAGGCCCTCGCGGTCGAGCACGTGAAGTCGCCGCTGCGGGTGAACTGCGTCTGCCCGGGCGGGATGGACACCCCGCAGGTGCACACGATCGAGGTGCCGGAGGGCGCCGACTTCGAGCTGGTCATGCGGATCTCGGCCGCGCGCGGCTTCATGAGCGCCGACAGCGTGGCCGCGGTCGTGGCCTTCCTCGCCTCCGACGACGCAGCCGCCGTGCACGGCAGCATCCAGGTCGTCGACCACGGGCACCTCGCGGGCTGAGGCCCCGTCACCTGGGCCCTCTACAGTGAGTCGGTCGCCGAACCTGGAGGAAAGCCGCGTGCCCACTGACCTGACCGTCGTCGTCCTCGCCGCCGGGGGCGGCACCCGGATGCGGTCGAAGACCCCCAAGGTCCTGCACCAGGTGGCGGGCCGGAGCATGGTCGGCCACGTCCTGACCGCCGTGCAGGCGCTCGAGCCGCGCCGGGTCGTGGCCGTGGTCGGCCACCAGCGCGAGCTGGTCGGACCGCACGTCGAGGAGCAGCTGCCCGGGGTGGTGCTGGCGGTCCAGGAGGACCAGCTCGGCACCGGCCACGCGCTGCTGGTGGCGATGGCGGCCGCGGGCGCGACGTCCGGCACCGTCGTCGTGGCGTACGGCGACACCCCGCTGCTGGCGGGGGAGTCCCTGCAGCAGTTCGCTGCCGAGCACGAGGCGGCCCAGCGGGCGGTCAGCATCCTCAGCGGCGTCGTGGACGACCCGTTCGGCTACGGCCGGGTGGTGCGCGACGCCGAGGGCGACGTGGTCGCGGTCGTGGAGGAGAAGGACGCCGACGCCGACCAGCGCGAGATCCGCGAGATCAACTCCGGCATCTACGCGCTCGACGCGGCCTTCCTCGCCGACGCGCTCCCGCGGATCGGCAACGACAACGCGAAGGGCGAGTACTACCTGACCGACGTCGTCCACCTGGCCCGCGAGGCCGGCCTGACCGTCGGCGCCCACGTCCTCGAGGACGTCCGCCAGACCGAGGGCGCCAACGACCGGGCGCAGCTGGCCGAGCTCGGGGCCGAGCTCAACCGCCGGATCCTCGACCGCTGGATGCGCGCGGGCGTCACCGTCATGGACCCGGCCACCACCTGGGTCGACGCCGACGTCGTGCTCGCCCAGGACGTCACCCTGCTGCCCGGCGTCCAGCTCCTCGGCGCGACCGTCGTCGGCGAGGACGCCGTCGTCGGGCCGGACACCACGCTGAAGGACTGCGAGGTCGGCGCCGGAGCCCGCGTCGTCCGCACCCACGGCGAGCTGGCGGTCGTCGCGCAGGGCGCCACGGTCGGGCCGTTCTCCTACCTGCGCCCCGGCACCCACCTGGGCGCCGACGGCAAGATCGGCGCCTTCGTCGAGACCAAGAACGCCCGGATCGGCGAGGGGGCCAAGGTCCCGCACCTCTCCTACGTCGGGGACGCCGAGATCGGCGAGGGCACCAACATCGGCGCCGGCACGATCTTCGCCAACTACGACGGCGTCGCCAAGCACCGCACCACCGTCGGCCGGCACGCGCGGACCGGGTCCAACAACACGTTCGTGGCCCCGGTCCACATCGGCGACGGCGCGTCGACGGCCGGCGGCACCGTCGTACGCCGCGACGTGCCGCCGGGTGCGCTCGCGGTCAGCAGCGGGCCCCAGCGCAACATCCCCGGCTGGGCCCAGACGCGTCGTTCCGGGACCCCTCAGGCGGCTGCCGCCGAGGCGGCGGGAGACGCGTCTCACAACGACGACCCCGGAGTTGGGGACCCGGGGTCCGCAGGGGCAGAATCCTAGAAGTTCCCTCCCTCCGGCGACCCAGGAGCAGCACCGTGACCGGAATGAAGAAGACCACCGAGAAGAACCTGATGGTCTTCAGCGGACGGGCCCACCCCGAGCTGTCGGAGGAGGTCGCGACGCTGCTCGGCGTCGACCTGGTCCCGACCTCGGCGTACGAGTTCGCGAACTCGGAGATCTACGTCCGCTACGAGGAGTCGGTGCGCGGCTGCGACGCCTTCGTGATCCAGAGCCACACGGCTCCGATCAACGAGTGGATCATGGAGCACCTGATCATGGTCGACGCCCTGAAGCGGGCGAGCGCCAAGCGGATCACCGTCGTACTGCCGTTCTACGGTTACGCGCGCCAGGACAAGAAGCACCGCGGCCGCGAGCCGATCTCGGCGCGGCTGATGGCCGACCTGTTCAAGACGGCCGGCGCCGACCGGCTGATCGCGGTCGACCTGCACGCCGACCAGATCCAGGGCTACTTCGACGGCCCGGTCGACCACCTGATGGCGCTGCCGATCCTGACCGACTACGTCAAGGAGCACTACGGCCGCGAGCAGCTCTGCGTGGTCTCCCCGGACGCCGGCCGGATCAAGGTCGCCGAGCGCTGGTCGGCCAAGCTCGGCGGCGTGCCGCTGGCGTTCATCCACAAGTCCCGCCGCACCGACCGGCCCAACGAGACGGTCGCCAACCGCGTCGTCGGCGAGGTCGCCGGCAAGATGTGCGTGCTGACCGACGACATGATCGACACCGGCGGCACCATCGTGAAGGCCGCCGAGGCGCTGATGAACGACGGCGCCGCTGGCGTGATCATCGCCGCGACCCACGCGATCCTCTCCGACCCGGCCGTCGACCGGCTGAAGAACTGCCCGGCCGTCGAGGTGATCGTCACCAACACGCTGCCGATCTCGCCCGACCGCGAGTTCGACAAGCTGACGACGCTGTCGATCGCGCCGCTGGTCGCCCGGGCGATCCGCGAGGTGTTCGAGGACGGCTCGGTCACCTCGATGTTCGACGGGCACGCCTGACGCTCCCGCGCCCGGCCGCGGATTTCGCCGCGGCCCGTCGTACTGGCTAGACTCCTGCGGTTGCCTCGGCGAGGGAGCGGCGGTCCTCACGGATCGGACCGCTCCGTGATCGACAGGGCTGGACTCCTCCGGGATGCGCCGAGCCGTCGAGCCGAGGCCCCCGACGCCGAGAAGCCAGCACCGAGGAGAACCAGCATGTCCGAGAAGATCACCGCCGAGACCCGCGCCGAGTTCGGCAAGGGTGCCGCGCGCCGCATCCGCCGCGACAACAAGATCCCGGCCGTCCTCTACGGGCACGGCAACGAGCCGGTCCACGTGACCCTGCCCGGCCACGCCACGATGATGGCCCTCAAGCACGGCGGCGCCAACGCGCTCCTCGAGCTCGAGATCGACGGCAAGAGCACGCTCGGCCTGACCAAGCAGGTCCAGGTCGACCCGATCCGCCGGGTCATCGAGCACATCGACTTCGTCGTCGTCGTCAAGGGCGAGAAGGTCACCGTGCAGGTGCCCGTGCTCCTCGTCGGCGAGGCCGGCCCCGACACGCTCGTGGTCACCGACACCACCGAGATCGAGCTCGAGGCCGAGGCGACCCACATCCCCGAGTCCATCGAGGTCTCGATCGAGGGCCTGCCCGCCGGCACCCAGATCCTGGCGTCCGACCTGAGCCTGCCGTCCGGCTCGACGCTGACGCTCGACCCCGAGACGCTGATCGTCAACATCACCGAGCAGGTCTCCGCCGAGGCCCTCGAGGCCGAGCTCGAGGAGGCCGAGGCCGAGGCCGGCATCGAGCGCGACGAGGCCGACAACGACGTCGACGAGGTCGGCGCCGAGGAGTCCTCGGACGAGGCGTCCGCCACCGAGGAGTGACCTTCCGCTTCCTCGCACGACGAAAGGCCCGGGACGCCGTGACCGACTCCAGCACGCCTGTGTGGCTGGTCGTCGGCCTCGGCAATCCCGGGCCTTCGTACGCCGGCCACCGCCACAACATCGGCTACCTCGTCAACGACGAGCTGGCCAGCCGGATGCGCGGCTCGTTCCGTGCCCACAAGTCCGGCCGCTCCGACGTGGTCGAGGGTCGGCTCGGCGTGCCCGGCAGCGATGCCCCGCGCGTCGTCCTGGCCCGCCCCCGCTCCTACATGAACGAGGTCGGCGGGCCGGTCAAGGCGCTGGCGACCTTCTACAAGGTGCCGCCGGAGCGGATCATCGCGATCCACGACGAGCTCGACATCCCGTTCGACACGATGCGGGTCAAGCTCGGCGGCGGCGACAACGGCCACAACGGCCTGAAGTCGATGCGCTCCTCGCTCGGCACCGGCGACTTCCACCGGGTGCGGGTCGGCATCGGCCGGCCCCCGGGTCGCCAGGAGGTCGCCGACTTCGTGCTGTCGAACTACTCCACGACCGAGCGCAAGGTCGTGCCGTTCACCGTCGACACCGCCGCCGACGCGGTCGAGTCGCTGATCGCCGAGGGACTCGAGCGGACCCAGCAGCGCTTCAACTCCTGACCATCCCCCACGCGGGTCATGTCGGAGCCGGCCGCGGGGCCTAGCGTGCACAGGCATGCAGGACGCGCTGATCGTGCTGGGACTGGTGCTGTTCCTGCTCGGCCTGCTGACGGGCCTCGCCGTACCCGCTCACCGGAACCCGCGGATGGCTGTCGCCAGCCACCTGCAGGGCATGACCAACGGCCCGTTCCTCGTCCTGGTGGGCCTGCTGTGGCCCCGGCTCGACCTGCCCCGGTCCGGGGAGGTCGCGGCGCTCGCCCTGCTGGTCCACGGCGCCTACGCGAACTGGCTGGCGACCCAGCTCGGCGCGCTGTGGGGTGCCGGGCGCCGGTTCGCCCCGGGAGCGGCCGGCGAGCACCGCGCAGCTCCCGGGCGCGAGCGGGTGGTCGACCTGCTGCTCGTCACGCTGGCGCCCGCGATGCTCGCCGGGACCGTTCTCCTGGTGGTGGGCATCCTCCGCTGAACGGCGGCGCGCCCCGTTAGGCTCACGGCCGTGACCTTCGACCCCGGTACGCCGCCCCCCGCCGCCGCGCACGACGACCACGTCCTGGCCGCCTGGCTGGCCGAGGCCGCCGGCGGGCGACTGCTCGAGGTGCGCCAGGAGGGCCTGGAGGGCCGGGCGCTCAAGGACGCAGGCGACGCCGCCGCCCACGAGCTGCTGATGGCGCTGGTCGCCGAGCACCGCCCCGGCGACGCCGTGCTCTCCGAGGAGGGCAAGGACGACAAGGTCCGGCTCGCCGCCGACCGGGTGTGGATCATCGACCCGCTCGACGGCACCCGCGAGTTCTCCGAGCCGCCGCGCGACGACTGGGCCGTGCACGTCGCGCTCTGGGAGCGCGGTCCGGCCGACCTCACGGCCGGCGCGGTCGCGCAGCCGGCGCTGGGGGAGACCTTCGTGACCGGCGACGGGGCGCCCGTCGTACCTCCGCGGGCGGAGGGGCGGCCGCGGATCGCGGTGTCCCGGAGCCGGCCGCCGGAGTTCGTCACCGTGCTGGCCGGCGAGATCGACGCCGAGCTGGTGGCGATGGGCTCGGCCGGGGTGAAGGTGATGTCGGTGGTCCGCGACCTGACCGACGCCTACGTCCACGCCGGCGGGCAGTACGAGTGGGACTCCGCGGCCCCGGTCGCCGTCGCCCGCGACGCCGGCCTGTTCACCTCGCGCATCGACGGCCGCCCGCTGGAGTACAACCAGGACGTCGTCTACCTGCCCGACCTGATCGTCTGCCGCCCCGAGCTGGCCGACACGATCGTCGACTTCGTCCGCCGCCACGGCGTGACCTCCGCCGGATGACCTCGACGATCCGGCACCTGCTCCTGGACGCCGACGAGGTGCTCCAGCACCCGGGCGTGCCCGGCGAGGCCGCGGGACCGTACGCCGAGCTGATCACCGCCGAGCTGATCGCCGACCTCGGCGCCCTCAACGCGCCGGCGATGCGCGGCGACATCGACTTCTTCGTCGAGTTCAGCCGACTCGCGCGGCAGCACGGGGTCGACGTCGACCCCGCCGACCTGTTCCCGCTGATGTGGCGCTCGATCGTCGTCGACCCGACCTCGACCGCCCTGGTCGACGCGCTCCTGGCAGCCGGGTACGGCGTCCACCTGGGCACCAACCAGGAGCACCACCGCGGCCGCCACATGCGCGAGACCCTCGGCTTCGACGAGGACCGCTTCGGCGTGGCGGTCTACTCCTGCGAGATCGGCCTGGCCAAGCCCGACCCGGCGTACTTCGACAAGGCGGTGGCCATGATCGGCGCCCCCGCCGACGAGGTGCTGTTCGTCGACGACAAGCAGGAGAACGTCGACGGCGCCCGGGTGGCCGGCCTGCACGCCGAGCGGTGGGAGCTCGCCGAGGGGCACGAGCGGCTCTACGGGCTGCTGGCCGGGCACGGGGTGCGCTGGTAGGGGCCGCCCGCAAAGGTTCATCGGCTGGCCGATGAACCTCACGCCGGGACGACGAAGGTTCATCGTCCAGGCTCCAGGTTCATCGGCCAGCCGATGAAACTCTCTTGAGCCCGACCCCGCCCCTCAGCACAGTGGGCGCCATGACCGCGTTCATCTCGCACACGACCATCGACTGCCGCGACGCCTACGAGCTCTCGGAGTGGTGGAAGCCGGTCCTCGGGTACGTCGACATCGACGGCGACCCGAACGAGCCGGGCCATGAGGAGTGCATGAACCGGGACCCCGAGACCGGTCATCAGCTGCTGTTCATCGAGGTGCCCGACGAGAAGGTCGTGAAGAACCGCCTGCACCTCGACCTCGCTCCGCGCGAGGGGACCCGCGACGAGGAGCTGGCGGTGCTCCTGGAGCACGGCGCGACGGTGCTCGCCGACCTCCGCGGGAAGTACGGACCGGGCTCCGGATGGGTGACCCTGGCCGACCCCGAGGGCAACGAGTTCTGCATCCTCCGCTCGGAGACCGAACGCGCCGCCGCGCCACCCGCAGTTCACCCCTGATCCATCTCCCCAGGACCGCCCTGCTCGGGCGGGACTAGAGGCGAGTAGTCCGTTCGGACTAGGCGTTTTTCGTTCGCCTGGCCTGTTCGGGAAAGGCCGCTGGGCTGTTCTCCCGGCGTTCACGCGAGAAGACGTTTTCGTTCCGCAGAGATCCTGACACTCAGGGCGGCTCGGCGATCGCCGAGCCCGTCCTACCGAGTCATGGATCCCAGGTGACCACGCTTCCCGTGCACGACGACCGCGGCAACCTCGCGGTCACGCCCCGCAAGATCTCCCGCAAGGCCACCGGCGCCGACGCGGTGTTCGAGTGGTCCTCGCGGGCCATCGGCGCCTCCGTCCTCGTCATCACCGGCGGCGTCGGCCTGTTCCTCGGCTGGCAGGGCTACCCGACCATCAAGCGGTACGGCTTCAGCTTCTTCACCGAGGAGCAGTGGCTGCCCGACGAGGACCGGATCGGGATCGCCGGCGTCCTGGCCGGCACCTTCTCCGTGGCCTTCGTCGCGATGATCATCGCCTTCCCGCTCGCCCTGCTGACCGCCCTCTACATCAGCGAGTACGCCCCGGCCGGCGCGAAGTCGTTCCTGGTCTCGATGGTCGACCTGATGGCCGCGGTGCCCTCCATCGTCTACGGCATCTGGGGCTACTTCCTGATCATGCCGTACGCCGCCGAGCTCGCCCGCTGGCTGGAGTCGAACGCCGGCTGGCTGCCGTTCCTGCAGGTCCGCGGAGCCGACCCGGACGCGGCGTACTGGGACGCCTCGCGCTACTACTCCAGCGCCTTCTGCGCAGGAATCGCGGTGTCGATGATGGTGATGCCGATGGCCTGCGCGGTGATGCGCCAGGTCTTCTCGCAGACCCCTCCCGGGGAGAAGGAGGCCGCGCTCGCGCTCGGCGCCACCCGGTGGGGCATGATCCGCAGCGTCGTGCTGCCCTTCGGCCGCGGCGGCATCATCGGCGGCACCATGCTCGCGCTGGGCCGTGCGCTCGGCGAGACCATCGCCGTCGCCCTCATCCTCTCCGTGGCCTTCGAGGTCAAGTGGAACGTCCTGGAGACCGGCAGCTCGACGATCAGCTCGCTGATCGCCAACCGCTTCGGCGAGGCGAGCGCCAGCCAGCTCTCCGCGCTGCTCGCCGCCGGCTTCGTGCTTTTCCTCATCACCCTGCTCGTGAACACGGCCGCGGCCGTGGTCGTCAACCGCAGCCGCTCGGGCGCCGGGACGGACGCCTGATGACGCTCTTCCAGGACGAGGTCGAGACCCCGCCGACCCGCGGTACGACGTACCTGCCGGTCCTCGACGACGACGCGCCCCCGGCGCAGCCCCGCACGTCGCTCGGTCGGCCCAGCCCGGAGGAGAGCTTCCTCGCCTGGGGCACCTGGGCCGCGGCGCTCGGACTGGCCTGGCTGGTGACCCAGCGGCTGCTGCCGCTGGCCGGTGTGCCGTGGTTCGTGGTCGTCTTCTTCGTCTGCGGCCTGCTGATGTCGGCGGTGACCGGAGCGATGCACGGGGGCCTGATCGAGGTCCGCGACCGGGTCGCCGGCTCGATGGTGACCGGGGGAGCGGTGCTGGTCGGCGCGGCCCTGGTCAGCACCATCGGCTACATCTTCTACCGCGGCTGGGAGCCGCTGCTCCACGCCAACTTCTTCCTCGAGGACATGTCGGGCGTCGGGCCGTCGGACCCCTTCACCCAGGGCGGCGTGCTGCACGCGATCGTCGGCACGATCGTCCAGCTGTCCATCGCGGTCGCGATCACTCTGCCGCTCGGGATCGGCACGGCCGTCTTCATGACCGAGGTGGGCGGCAAGTTCGCCAAGGTGGTGCGGACCGTCGTCGAGGCGATGACCGCGCTGCCCTCGATCGTGGCCGGCCTCTTCATCTACAGCGTCTTCATCGTCGCGCTCGGCTACCCCCGCTCGGGGCTCGCGGCCGGCCTG
The DNA here is from genome assembly GCF_037120545.1 of Nocardioides sp. CCNWLW216. Classification (NCBI taxonomy): domain Bacteria; kingdom Bacillati; phylum Actinomycetota; class Actinomycetes; order Propionibacteriales; family Nocardioidaceae; genus Nocardioides; species Nocardioides sp. CCNWLW216. The sequence continues at coordinate 504,493 of NZ_JBBBBJ010000002.1, read as the reverse complement.
GCACTCGGCGTGATGATGCTGCCGATCATCGCCCGCGCCTCCGACGTCGTCCTCCGGGTCGTCCCGGGCGGCCTGCGCGAGGCCAGCCTGGCCCTGGGCGCGAGCCGCTGGAAGACCGTCTGGCACGTGGTGCTGCCCACCGCGCGGCCCGGCCTCGCCACCGCACTGATCCTGGGCATCGCCCGCGGAGCCGGCGAGACCAGCCCGGTGCTGCTCACCTCGGGTGCCGCCGCCTTCGTGGTCGCCAACCCCACGGACGGCGTGATGAACAGCCTCCCGCTGTTCATCTACACCAACGTCCGCAGTGGCCAGGGGACCGCCGAGGACCGGGCCTTCGCGGCCGCCGCCGTACTCCTGATCCTCGTCCTCGCGCTCTTCGTCGTCGCCCGTCTGCTCGCCCGGCCGCGGGGCGGCAAGCCGTCCCTGCGCGCCCGTCTGTTCGCTCGTCGTCCTCCGGAGGTCCGTTCGTGAACCGCCCGTCCACCCGTCACCGCAGCATCCGTGCGGTCATCGCGATCCTGATCGCGCTGGGGTGCACCTTCAGCACGCCCGGCACCGCCGCGGCCGCCACCTACGCCCAGATCGAGGGCACCGGATCCACCTGGTCCGACCTGATCGTCCAGCAGTGGATCGCCGACGTGAACTCCAACGGCATGCAGGTCGTCTACACCGGCGGCGGCTCGTCGAAGGGCCGCAAGGACTTCTCGCTGAAGAGCACCGACTTCGCGATCTCCGAGATCCCCTACCAGGGCAAGGACGAGCAGGGGAACGCCGACACCAGCGCGGGTCGCGAGTACGCCTACCTGCCGATCGTCGCGGGTGGCACCGCCTTCACCTACCAGCTCAACATCGGCAACCAGAAGGTCCGCAACCTGCGGCTGTCGGGCGACACCCTGACGAAGATCTTCACCAACGAGATCACCAGCTGGGACGACCCGGCGATCACCAAGGACAACAACGGTCGCTCGTTCCCCAAGCTGCCGATCACCCCGGTGGTCCGCTCCGACGGCTCCGGTACGACGGCGCAGTTCACCACCTGGATGGACAAGGCCCACCCCGGTCCGTGGCGCAAGTTCTTCGGCAAGTCCGGGCTCACGTCGTACTTCCCCCGCAAGGGACGCGCGGTGAGCCAGGCCGGCTCCGACCAGGTCATGAACTACATCGCCAGCAGCGCGGGCAACGGCACCATCGGCTACGTCGAGTACGCCTACCCGCTCGACAAGGACTACCCGGTCGTCAAGGTCGAGAACGCCGCCGGCTACTTCGTCGAGCCGACGGAGTACAACACCGCCGTCGCGCTGACCAAGGCCAAGATCAACCAGGACAAGAGCAGCCCGCTCTACCTGACGCAGATCCTGGACGGGGTCTACACCAACAAGGACCCGCGGGCGTACCCGATCTCGTCCTACTCCTACATGATCATCCCCACCGGGAAGACCGACACCCGGATGACCACGGCGAAGCGGCAGACCATCGCCGACTTCATGTTCTACTCGCTGTGCGCGGGGCAGTCGAAGGCCGGCCCGTACGGCTACAGCCCGCTGCCGCTCAACCTCGTCCAGGCCGGGTTCCAGCAGCTGGCCAAGCTGAAGACCGCGGACCCGAAGGTCGAGGTCACCAACCGCGACGTGAAGTCGTGCAACAACCCGACCTTCGACGGCAAGAACCTCAACAAGAACCTGCTGGCCGAGAAGGCCCCGCAGCCGGAGGCGTGCGACAAGACCGGCGCCGGCCCGTGCGGCACGGAGACCGGCCAGGGCGGCGCCAAGCCGGCCGACACCCCGAGCCAGGCCCCGGCCGCCGGCGGTGGTGGGGCCCAGACCCCGGCTGCCGGTGGCGGTGCCACGGCCGCCCCGGGTGACGCCCCGACCGACGCGGCCGCTCCCGGGACCGACCCCGCGGCCGGCGACCCCGGCGTCGTCACCGACGACGGCGCCGGCACCACGACCGACACCGCCGTCTTCGCGAGCGCCACCGAGCTCGAGGCGTCCCGCCCGGCCGACAACGCGCCGTTCGGCTGGCTGGCCGTCGGGCTGCTGGTCGCGCTCGTCGTCCTGCCCGGGGTGTACGCCGCCTCGCTGCGCCGCCGTCCCGGTACGACGGGGGCCCGCCGATGAGCGCCCTCTCCGCCTGGTGGTCCGAGCGCAGCAAGCGGCCGTTGGCCGTCGCCGGCGTCGCGCTCGTCGGAGCGGCCCTGCTGACGTGGGCGCCGGTCGGTGCCTCCGCGGCCGACGAGCCGGTCGTCGTCGGCCGGTCGGCCGCGGCCAAGCCGGCGTACTCGCAGACCAAGAGGCTGGAGCGGGTCTTCGTCAACGCCGCGGGCGAGCGCGAGGTCCAGATCCAGAACGACGTCACGGTGACCGCCGACCAGACCCGGAACCTGCGGGGCCGCCAGCGGATCAACATCGCCTGGAAGGGTGCCCAGCCCAGTGGTGGCCGCGCGAGCAGCCCGTACGGCGAGAAGGGGATGGCCCAGGAGTACCCGGTCGTCGTCCTGCAGTGCCGCGGTGTCGACAGCGCGAGCGTCGCGGCTGCTCAGCGACTGACCCCGGAGACCTGCTGGACGGCCACCAACCTCCAGCGGTCCCAGGTGGCGGTCTCGCGCGGCGCGGCGGTCTGGACCAAGGACCTCGACGCCTCGGCCGACTACCGCCAGCCGTTCTCCGGCATCGACCCCAACCCGGCGTCCTGCAAGAGCGCCGTCGTTCCCGACCTCTGGACCCGGCTGACGCCGTTCCGGCCGCTCAAGGGCACCGCCTTCCCCGCGTGCTCGTCCGACACCATGCCGCCCGAGGCGGCCGTCGGCGCAGCGTTCCCGCCGGCCGAGGTGGCGGCCTTCACCGACACCGAGGGCAACGGCTCGATCCAGTTCGAGGTCCGCAGCGACGTCGAGAACGAGTCGCTCGGGTGCAGCAGCAAGGTGAAGTGCGCCGTGGTGGTGATCCCGATCGTCGGCCTCAGCTGCGCGCAGGAGGAGAGTCCGGCGACGCCGGTCGACCAGGCCTGCCGGCGGGGCGGCCAGCACCTCCCCGGCTCCAGCAACTTCGCCGGCCAGGGCGTCGACGCGGCGGTCTCGCCGTCGTACTGGTGGTCGCCGTCGAACTGGAAGCACCGGTTCACCGTCCCGATCACCTTCGGCCTGCCGCCGAACACCTGCGACGTGCTCGACTCGCGCCCGGCGACCGGCTTCTACGGCTCCGAGCTGCTCGCGCAGGCCGGCCTCCAGTGGGCCCCGGCGTACTGCCTGGACAAGAAGCGGTTCAAGTTCCAGCACAACCAGATGTCCGACGAGGCCGGGTTCAACCTGATGGAGAAGGGTGGCGGTGCCGCCGCCATCGTCTCCTCCGCGCACGAGCGCAAGGGCGACGACCCGGTGGGCTACGCACCGACCGCGGTCACCGGCTTCGGCATCGGCTACGTCATCGACCGTCCGAACAACGCCGGTGAGTACGAGCGCCTGCGGCTGAACCCGCGCCTGCTCGCGAAGCTGCTCACCCAGTCCTACCTGGGCTCCGACCTCGGGCGTGACCACCCCGGCATCAAGGAGAACCCGCTCGGGTTGATGAGCGACCCGGAGTTCACGAAGCTCAACCCCGGCCTGAAGCTCGACTCCCAGGAGACGGGCGCGACGCTGCTCGGCCTGGCGAACGCCTCCGACGTCGTCGAGCAGCTGACGGCCTACATCGCAGCCGACGAGGCCGCCATGGCTTTCGTCAACGGCAAGGCCGACCCCTGGGGCATGAAGGTCAACCCGGCCTACCGCAAGGTCTCCCTGCCCCGGTCCAGCTGGCCCCTGCTCGACGAGTACATCCCCAAGACCGGCAGCACCTGCCGCCAGCAGAACCCGGCGGTCTACTTCAGCCAGCTGGCCGCCCCGGTCCCGACGATGCGTCGGATCAGCGAGTCGCTCCTCGACGCCTGGCCGAACGTGCAGACCAAGTGCGAGTACGACGCTCCGACCGCGCTCTACAAGGTGGGCCGGGTCGACCGGCAGTCGTACGGCGCGCGCTTCATGCTCGGACTCGTCAGCCTGGGTGACGCCGCTCGCTTCGGCATCCGCACCGCCGCGCTGCAGGCCAAGGGCGGGTCGTACGTCGCGGCCACGGACGCCTCGCTGGGCGCGGCCGTGAAGCTCGCCGAGCGGGAGAAGCGGTACGGCGCCTTCGAGATCAGCCAGCAGGACCTGCGTCGCTCCACGAAGGCCTACCCGGGGACGATGGTCGTCTACACCGCCGCCCGGCTCCGCAACGCGGGTCAGGAGGACGCCGACAAGGTCGCCCAGTTCATCCGGGTCTCGATCACCGAGGGTCAGCGGCCCGGCAGCGGGAACGGCCAGCTCCCGGGCGGGTTCCTGCCGATCACCAAGCGGGGGGTGACCGCCGAGCTGTACGAGGCGGCGCAGGAGGTCGCGACCGCGGTCGAGAAGCAGCGGCCGGCCCCGACGGCGAAGCCGAGCGCGACAGCGTCGTCGACCCCGAGCACCGCCGCGCCCGCCGTCGATGCCGTCGACCCGCCGGCCGCCGCGCCGACGGGGACGGCACCCAGCGCCGCACCCTCGGCCGCGCCGACGGTGTCGGCCACGACCGCCCCGGTGGCGACCGATCCGACCGCGTCGATCAGCTCCGGTACGGCGAGCCGGGTGATGCCGACGCTGCTGCTCATCGGCCTGCTCGGGATCGCGCTCGCCAGCCTGCTGCGGTTCGTCGTGCAGGGACCGAGGCGGCGATGACGACGACGATGTCCGGACCGGACAGCCCGGTGACCGAGCCCACCCCGTCGTCGGCGCCGCAGCGGCGGGCCGAGAGCAAGCCTCCCCGGCCCCCGCGGGCTCCTCGCCCACCACGGGCCGCGCGTCCCCAGGACGCCAAGGTCGCCGGTGTCTCCTCCGCCGTCACGATGGTCGCGCTGGTCACCTGCTGGGTCTTCCTGCAGATGCTGGTGCTGGGCGGGCTCTCCCACGAGCGGTCCCAGGACCTGCTCTACGGCGACTTCAGGAGCCAGCTCGCCAACCTGACCGCCCCGATGGGCGACCAGCCGATCGATCCGGGCACTCCGGTGGCGCTGGTCCAGGTGCCGGCGATCGGGATGGACGAGGTCGTCGTGGAGGGCACCGCGTCCGGCGACCTGCTCGCCGGACCCGGACACGTGCGCAGCTCGGTGCTGCCCGGCCAGGACGGCGAGTCGGTGCTGATGGGCCGGGGCGCGTCGTACGGCGCCCCGTTCGGCGACATCGGTGACCTCGAGGCGGGCGATCCGATCACGGTGACCGTGGGCCAAGGGGTCAAGACGTTCACCGTCCTCGGCGTGCGCCGGGCCGGCGACCCCGAGCCCCAGCCACGTCCGGCCGGCACCGCCCGGCTGACCCTGATCAGCGCGGAGGGCGAGGGGCGGTTCGCCGCGCTCAGCCCCGGCGAGGTCGTGTACGTCGACGCCGAGGCGCCGGAGGCCTTCGGTGCTCCGGCCGGCCGGCCGGCCGGCATCCCGGCCGCCGAGAAGCCGATGGCCACCGACCGGTCGTCCGCGCTCCCGCTGCTCTCCCTCTGCCTGGCTCTGCTGCTCGCGCTGACCCTTGCGGTCGTCGCGGCGCGGCAGCGCTACTCCGCCGTCCTCGTGTGGGTGGTGGCGACCCCGGTCGCCCTCGCCCTCGCCTGGCAGACGACCGACGTGGTGATGCGGCTCCTGCCCAACCTCGTCTGAACGACAGACGGCGACCACGCCAACTCCAGACCAAACCGACCGCGGCAGCGGGACATCCGTCCCACGATCGAGCCGCAACCCAACCAGGCCGCACCGCGGCCGACATCGAGAAGGAAATCCAACTGATGCACGCACGCAAGCTGCTCGCCGGCCTGGCCACCGCTGCGGTGGCCGTGTCGGGGATCGCCCTGACTGCCGCACCGGCCTCGGCCGTCTACACCAAGCACGAGCTCGACCCGAGCTTCACGCCCGTCTCGGCGGACCTGATCGGCGGCGGCTCGGACACCACGATGGGTTCGGTGCACTACGTCGCGGAGGCGTTCAACTCGGCCTTCCCGAACGCCGGGTTCAAGGTCGCCAGCTACGCGGCCCAGCCGCAGCCGGCCGCCCCCGCTCCGGCCAACACGATCAGCCTGCCCTCGACCCCGACCGCCACGGTGATCAACCGTCCGAACGGCTCCGGCGGTGGCAAGGGCCTGCTCTACGGCGCCAACAACCAGGTCGAGCTCGACTTCGCCCGGTCGTCGTCCGGCCTGAACGACAACGAGAAGGCCGCCGGCCTGCGCCTCTACCCGTTCGGCCTCGACACCCTCCGCATCGCGGTCTCGGGCAGCGTGGCGTCCAACGCCCCGTCGTCGCTCACACCTGCGCAGATCGTGGACATCTACGAGGGTGACATCACCAACTGGAACCAGCTCCCCGGCGGCAAGGCCGGCGTCATCGCGCCGAAGGTCCCGCAGGGCGGCTCCGGCACCCGCGACTTCTTCCTGGCCCAGCTGAAGGCCATTAAGGGCAGCGACGTGACCCTGGCCGGCACGGTCGTCGAGGTGCAGGAGCACGACGACACGACCGTCAAGAACAACCCGAACGCCGTGGCGCCGTTCTCGCTCGGCCGCGCGGAGCTCCTGAAGGGCAGCCTCCGCCTCACCAGCGACGCGGCGGGCACCGGCTGGAAGGCCGACCGTGCGGTCTACAACGTCGTGCGCCAGTCCTCGCTGACCGACCCGAAGGTCCAGGCGGTCTTCGGCGAGGACGGCTTCTTCTGCTCGACCGCGGCCCGGCCGTTCATCGAGCAGGGCGGCCTCAAGCAGCTCGCCACCGAGGCCAAGGGCGGTGAGTGCGGTCTGCCGACCCAGAGCTCGACCAGCAACTTCACGCTGAACCAGGCCGTCGTGACCTCGGTCCGCCTGTCGGTCGCCAGCACCACCGCTCGCACCGCCAAGCTCACCGCCGTGGTCTCCGGCTCGACCGCCCCGCGCGGCACCGTGACCTTCTACGACGGTGCGAAGGTGCTGCGCGCCGGCGTCGCCCTCATCTCGGGTCAGGCCACGACCACCGTCGCCGGTCTGGCCCCGGGCAACCGCAGCTACCGCGCCGAGTTCGTCCCGGCCGCCGGCTCGGTCTTCGAGCCCTCGCAGGCCACCGGTGCCGGTCGGGTGAAGACCTCCTCCGTCCTGAAGGTCGTCTTCCCGAAGAAGGCTGCCAAGGCCGGCAAGGCCGTCCGCGGCACCGCCACCGTCACCCTCGCCGGCGTGCCGGCGAAGGCGACCGGCACGATCAAGGTCACCAAGGGCAGCAAGACCATCGCCTCCGGCAAGCTGGTCAACGGCAAGGCGAAGCTCACCCTGAAGAAGGGCCTGAAGGCGGGCAAGAACAAGCTGCGCGTCGTCTGGGCCGGTGACGCGAACAGCGTCGGCTCGGTGAAGGCCGTCACCGTCAAGGTGGCGAAGGCCAAGAAGAAGAAGTGATCCCCGGCCGGGCCCGGGACGCGCACTCCGCGTCCCGGGCCCGGACCCGCTCCCCGTCGTACCAACCCTGAGAGAACCCGATGAGCACGCTGCCCGAGGCCCCGACCACCCAGATCCCCGCCGTCGAGGACGCGTACGTCGCCGTGCCGCCCACCCGGCCGCTCGCCGCGCTGGACGCCCGCGAGATCACCGCCTGGTTCGGTGAGCGCAAGGTGCTCGACCGGGTCTCGCTGAACATGCCCGCCGGCCAGATCACGGCCCTGATCGGCCCCTCCGGCTGCGGCAAGTCGACCTTCCTGCGCATCCTCAACCGCATGCACGAGCTGGTGCCGTCGGCCCAGCTCGCGGGCGAGGTGCTGCTCGACGGCGACGACATCTACGACCCGCAGCGCAAGCTCACCGACGCGCGGCGCAGCATCGGCATGGTGTTCCAGAAGCCCAACCCGTTCCCCGCGATGTCCATCCGCGAGAACGTGCTCGCCGGCCTCAAGCTCACCGGTGCCAAGGCGTCCAAGTCCGACCGCGACGCGCTCGTCGAGTACTGCCTGGTCCGCGGTGGCCTCTGGAACGAGGTCAAGGACCGCCTCGACGCCCCGGGCGGCGGCCTCTCGGGCGGTCAGCAGCAGCGGCTCTGCATCGCCCGCTCCCTGGCCATCAAGCCCCGCGTGCTGCTGATGGACGAGCCCTGCTCGGCCCTCGACCCGACGTCGACCCGGGTCATCGAGGAGACCATGCTCGAGCTGGCGAAGGAGGTCACCATCGTCATCGTGACCCACAACATGCAGCAGGCCGCGCGGGTGTCGAACACCTGCGCCTTCTTCCTCGCCGCCCAGGGCACCCCCGGCGTCATCGTCGAGCACGGGGATACTGCTGCCATGTTCTCCAACCCGCAGGACCAGCGCACGAACGACTACGTCAACGGTCGTTTCGGGTGAGTCCTGCCCGACTCATCGGCCTGCTGGCGGCCCTGTTGGTCGCCGTGGCCGGGCTCGGCTACCTCGCCTCGCTCACCCTGCTCGCCCCGGCCGAGATCGACGTACCTCAGCAGCAGGCGTACGTCGCCGCGCCCGTCCCGGCCGAGGCGGCGGCCCCGGTCGCGCCCGCGGGGGAGCCCGTCGGCGTCCCGGTCGTCGACGCGGGCTGGCTCGCCACCAACGCCGAGGCCTCGGGCGTGCCCGAGCCGGCGCTGCGCGCCTACGCCACGGCCCAGTTGCGGGTCGACAAGTCCTGCTCGCTGGGCTGGACGACCCTCGCCGGCATCGGCTGGGTGGAGTCCCAGCACGGCACGATCGGCGACCGGGTCCTCCAGGCCGACGGCCACTCCTCCTCGCGCATCCTCGGTCCGGCCCTCGACGGGTCCGGCAGCTTCGCCGCCATCCCGGCCACGCCGGAGAGCACCCTGTGGCACGGCAACGACCGGTGGGACCACGCGGTCGGCCCGATGCAGTTCATCCCCACCACCTGGGACACCTGGGGCTCCGACGGCGACGGTGACGGGGTCAGCGACCCCAACGACCTCGACGACGCCGCCTACGCCGCCGCCCGCTACCTCTGCGCCGACGGCCACGACCTCACCACCGGCCAGGGCTGGGCGGACGCGATCTTCTCCTACAACCACGCCCAGACCTACGTCGACGCCGTCCACTCCGCCGCCACGGCGTACGCCGAGCGCACCTCGAGCTGATCCGCCCGACCCTTGCCGCCGGCGGCCGAGCAGCGATGGACGAAGTCCTGAGCACCCGTCGAGACCCCCGCAGCCAGCAAGCGACCTCAGGTAGGTGGGCCCTGCCGCCGGTAGCTGCCGCCGGTCCCCGCCGCCGGTGGTCGAGCAGTGAAGGACGAAGTCCTGAGCGCCCGTCGAGACCCCCGCAGCCAGCAAGCGACCTCGCGGTAGGCCGGTCCCTGCCGCGCCGTCTGCGCTTGGCACCAGGCCGGTTCAAAGACATTTACAGAGACAAGGGGGCTCACCGTCCGCGGTGATCAAGGGCCATCACGAGCCTGCTTCTAGCTTTCGGTCACCTGGGGTCGACCGTTCGAACAAGGCTGTGAACAACCCTCGCATTCGATCACCTGTTCGACTAGGATGTGGGCATGGTTCGGGACCTCGACGACTGCGACACCGCCTCGGCGGTGCTGTCGTACGTGCGCTTCGAGCGACGAGACGAGCTGCGCGCGGCCGCGAACCAGCTCGCTGCTGCGGTCGCCTGGGCCGGCATGCACTCCACCGGCTCCCTGCAGGATGCGGCAGCGGTGTGGATCCCTGGTTGTGAGGACGAGATGGCCATCGCCGGACCCGGCGCACCCCTGATCGCCGAGTTCTCCGTGCTGGAGTTCTCCGCCGCGCTGGGGATGTCGTCGGACTCCGGGCGGATCTACCTCGGCCACGCCGTCGAGCTCGCCCACCGACTCCCACGGGTCTACGAACGCGTCCAATCCCTCGACCTCCCGGTGTGGAAGGCCCGCCGCATCGCCGCCGAGACCATCGACCTCCCCGAAGATGGCGCCGAGTTCGTCGACCTTCACGTCGCCGCGACCGCGCACAAGATCTCCATCGCCCAACTCGACCGCACCATCGAAGAAGCCCGCACCCGTTTCGACCCCGAAGCAGCCCAGCAGCGGGCCCGGGATGCGGCCGAGGTGCGGCACTTCGACATCGACACCCAGCAGGTCTCCTACGACGGCCACGTCGAAGTCCGCGGAACCCTCGACCTGGTCGACGCACTGGATCTGGAGGACGCGGTCGCCCGCGGCGCGACCCACCTCGGCACCATCACCGCCGACCTCTCCCTCGACGTACGCCGCTCCATCGCCGTCGGTGACCTCGCCCGACGCCAGCTCACCCTCGACCTCAACGCCGAACCCGACCCCGACCGCAAACGACCCCGTCAGGTCGTCGTCCACGTCCACCTCGCCGACGCCGCCATCGCCCGCGTCGAGAACACCCGATCGATGATCTCGGTCGAGCAGGTCAAGAGCTGGTGTCAGGACGGAGACAGTCAGGTCGTCATCAAGCCCGTGATCGACCTTGCCGGTCACGTCCACGTGGATGCCTACGAGGTCCCGGACAGGTTGAAGGAACGCCAGGCCCTGCTCCAGCACTCCTGTGTCTTCCCCTGGTGCCGCCGCAGGGCCAGGTCCTGCGACCACGACCACAGCGAGCCCGCCGCCCACGGCGGGGCCACGTGCGACTGCAACGTCGCACCCCTCTGTCGGCGACATCACCGCGCCAAGACACATACGCGCTGGCGCTACGACAAGGTCGACGACACCACGTTCGTCTGGCGAAGTCCGAACGGGCTGACGTTCGTTCGCGACCACACCGGCACCACCACCCCGCAGCCCTGACGGCCCGCCCGCTCAGGGCCACGGGCGCGCCCCTGCCGATGAGCCTCAGCAGCGTGAACCTCTGGCGGTCCCGCCCGAACCGGCGCACACTGACCGCGTGCGTACCCTCACGCGTCGCCTCGCCCCGCACTCCCGCACAGCCTGGCTCACCTTCGCCACGGTTGCGGTCGTGGCGTTGGTCGTCGCGATCTCGACGGTCGTGCTGAACGACGGTGGCCGGATGGCGGTCGGCGCCACCGTGTTCGCCTGGCTGGTGGCCGTGGTCGTCCTGGCCGCCTTCCTCGACGCCGTCCTGGTGCCAGGTAACCCCGACGTACGCCGTCGCGCCGGCCACGCGGCCGGCTGGAGCGGCGCTCTCGGCGGTGCGGGCTGGTCGGACGGCGGTGGGCATGGTGGCTCCGGCGACGGCGGATCCTCCTGCAGCTGACCTGCGTGGACGAGTCCTGAGCCGGTCGACGGCGCCATCAGGCTCTACGTCGTCCCCTCGGTGAGGACGAGCCTCCCCACGGTGCCTCGTCATGCGATCCGAGATCATGGTTCTCCACGACCGTCCTCTGCTGACGGGACGGGCCGAGTCCGACGGCGCGACCAGGTGGTAGCACGTCACGTCGGCGGGGACTGCCGCCGAGTGCGCGGTCCTCGCCAGGGCGCAGGCGCGTCTGCGGGAGATGAAGCGTCGTCCCGACCCGGAGAGGAGGCGTTCGTGCGGAGAGCGAGGCCCTTGTCGGGCGTGGTCGCACTGGCCGTGCTGGCGCTCGGCGGCTGTGCTGACGACCGTGCCGCCGAGGGCGGACCCGACGCCGCTTCACTGGGCGCCGTGGAGCGGGGCGACCTGTGCGACCGGCTCACCCCGGAGGAGTTGTCCGACATCACCGGCGGGTCCTTCGAGCCGGGCGAGACCACGCCCGCCCGACCCGGTCGAGACGACGGTTGCTTCGCCCTGAGTCCGAGCACCGGGCTCGTGGCGACGGTCGAGGTGTGGAGCGAGCATGACGGGCTCGAAGACGACCTCGTTCGCCTCGGGTCACCTGCGGCGTCGACGTCGACGACCGAGGTGACGGTCGCGGGATCGCCGGCCCTGTCCGCGACCGCGGAGATCGAGGGAGTCAGATGGCGGACCTGGTGGTCCACGTCGGTGACCGAGTGCTCGTCGTGCTCGTCCAGAAGTACGCGGTGATGGCCGAGGGGGTCACCGTCAAGGACGGGACAGAACGCGCCATCGCCATCGCCGAGGCCCTCCTCGCCACGAGCTGATGCCGAGGAGAGGCGCGCCGGACCCGGCCCGACGTCCGAGCCTCAGGTTCCGTACACACGGGCGAGTTAGGCTTCCCTAACACCGATCGTCAGGAGCCTCCGTGCCCAGCAGCACCACCCTTGTCGTCACCGCCACCGAGCGGCTCAGCCCCGGCATGGTCCGGGTCCGCTTCCGCAGCGACGACCTCTCGGCCTTCGCCGGGAGCACCGACACCGACCGCTACGTCAAGCTCGTCCTCGGTACGCCGGAGTCGCCGGTGGTCCGCACCTACACCGCGCTGAACCCCGACGTGGCCGCCGGGACGCTCGACATCGACTTCGTCGTCCACGGCGACGAGGGGTACGCCGGGCCCTGGGCCGCGGCCGCGAAGCCCGGGGACGTGCTGGAGGTCCGGGGGCCGGGGAGCGGCTACGCGCCCGATCCGACCGCCGACTGGCACCTGCTCGCCGGCGACGAGGCCGGGCTGCCCGCGATCCGGGCCGCGCTGGAGGCGCTGCCGGCCGACGCGGTCGGCCACGCGGTCGTCGAGGCGTACGGCGCCGACCACGTCCAGCCGTTGATCGGGCCGGCGGGCGTCGAGGTCCGGTGGGTGCTCGACGGGGACCTGGAAGGCGCCGTGCGGGCGCTTCTGTGGCGTGAGGGGCGGGTCCAGGTGTTCGCCCACGGCGAGGCCCAGGTGACCATGCACGGCCTGCGCCCCTACCTGCTGAAGGAGCGGGGGGTACCGCGCCAGGATGCGTCGATCTCGGGCTACTGGCGCCGCGGCCGGACCGAGGAGACCTTCCGGGTCTGGAAGCAGGAGCTCGCCGCGGCCGAGGGCTGAGCCACCCGGTCAGTCCTGGTCGAGCGTCCAGCCGGCCTGGTTGGCCAGGACGACGGCGGCCAGCTGGGACGAGACCTCCAGCTTGGTCAGGATCGCGCGGATCTGGGTCCGCACCGTGGCCTCCGAGACGATCCACTCGTGGGCGATGTCGCGGGCGGTGTGCCCCTCCATCAGCTGCGCCAGCACTTCCTGCTCGCGCGAGCTCAGCCCCGCGAGGCGGGCCCGCAGGGTGGCCTGCTCGCGGGAGCCGTCCTGCCACTCGCCGACCAGCTCGGCGTACTCCTGGGGGTCGATCACCGTGCGCCCCTGCCCCAGGTCGCGGACGCAGGCCAGGATCTCCTGCAGCGGCGCGGTCTTGGCGATCACCCGGCTCGCCCCGTGCAGGAGGCACTCGCCCCACTGCGAGCGGGGAGCGGACGTCACGACCAGGACGGCGGTGCCTGCGGTGACCAGGGGGCGCACCAGCCGCAGGCCGCTGCCGAACCGCCCGAGGGACAGGTCGACGAGCGCGATGCTCGGCCGGAACCGGTTCATCTCGCGCAGCAGGTCCTCGGTGGCCCCTGGCTGCTCGGGTACGGCGAACCGCCGGGTCTGGAAGCCCTCTTGCCCCAGGGCCAGGGTGAGGGTCTCGGCGAACAGCTGGTGGTCGTCCAGGACGGCGAGGCGCAGGCGCTCGGTCACGTGCTGCCTCGGGGACCGGGGTCGGGCGGGGAGGCGTGGCGCAGGCCGATGAGGAACGACGCGCCCGGACGGTGCGACGGGTCGTAGGTCAGCCGGCCGGAGCCCTCCGTGAGCAGCCGGCGGGCGAGGTGGAGGCCGAGGCCGCTGCCGGGGCGAGGCCCGGCACGGGCACCTCGTGCGAACAGGGACTCGAGCACGGAGGCCGGTACCCCGGGACCGGAGTCACTCACCCGGATGACGACCCAGCCGGGCTCGTCGGTCACCCGGACGACGACGGGCGAGCCGGGGGCGTGCCGGTCGGCGTTGGCCAGCAGCACGCTGACCGCGTGCGCGAGCGCGTCGGGTACGACGAGCACCCACCGCCCGTCCGGCTCCCACCGGACGTCGTGACCCTGGGTGCGGTGCCGGAGGACCAGCGGGGCGAGGACCTCGTCGAGGGAGACCGCGACCGGCCGCGACGGCACCGTGTCGTGGAGCATCCGGTGCAGCCGCGACACCTCGTGGGCCACCATTCGGACCAGCTCGGGCCGCTCGGTGGTGTCCAGCGAGGGTGAGCTGGTCATCAGCTCGGTGGCGCTGGCGATGCCGGCGAGGGTGCCCCGCACCTCGTGCATGCGCTCCCGGTCCGTGCGGGAGTCCTGCTCGAGGGCGGCCAGCCGGTTCCGCAGGGCCTGGACCATCCGCTGCTGGTCCCGGATCGCCCAGCGGACCAGGCCGAGCGCCGTGGTGCTGAGCAGCACCGCGCCCAGGATCCCCGCCAGCGTCCCCACGGCGAGGACGACGTCGCCGGCGGGGCCGTCGAGATCCCCGTGCAGCGCGAGCCCGTGGCGCAGCAGGACGGCCAGCACGCCCAGCTGCAGCCGCACCTGCGCCCACGGGGGCAGCGCCGACACCCGCGGCAGACCCAGGGTCAGGACCACCCCGGTGCCGACGATGACGAACGAGCACGCGACGCGGACGGCGAGGGGGAGCGGCCACGCGGGGCCGCCGTACGCGAGGGTGAGGTGGAGCGTGGCGACGGCGAGGCCGAGGCCGAGGCCCGCGGCCATCGGGTCGGGACCGACCGGGGCCAGGGGCGAGGTGGCCCGCCGCGCGAGCAGCGCGAGCAGCAGGGCGACCGTCAGCGTCGTCGCCGTGCGGTACGGCGCCAGGTCCTCGACCGCCCGGCTGCGCTCGACGAGCGCGAGGGCCATCCCGTGGGAGGCGAGCACGGCCGCGCCGGCGGCGAGCCACTCCGTGGTGTCGGCCCGGGTGAGCCGCCAGTGGAGGTGGAAGAGCAGCGCGGCCACCAGGCAGAGCACGGACACCGACATCCCGGAGACGGCGGAGAGCCGGGCGAGGCTCTGCATGCCGGGCACCACGGTGACCAGGACCAGCATCGGGGCGGCGACCAGGGTGAGGGCCGCCAGGGTCGCCCACCGGCTCCAGACGTCCGCGGGCGGTCTGAGCTTCGCCATCGTCCGCCCTCCCGTCCGTCGCTCGGTGACTGTTCAGACCCGTTCCGGTGCTCCGAAGATCGCCACCTCGTCCCTTGTCCCAGTATCTGGACGCTAAAGGACTTAACCGTCGGGGGACAGGGACGCGCCGCAGGGTCGGCCGTCAGTACGCGCCCCGGTGCCCGAGGACGGCCCGCACCGTGCGGGCGGCGATCCAGAGGTCGAGGCCGAGCGACCAGTTGTCTACGTAGCTGAGGTCCAGGCGGACCGTCTCCTCCCAGGACAGGTCGGAGCGGCCGGAGACCTGCCAGAGCCCCGTCAGCCCCGGCCGTACGACGAGGCGCCGGCGCGGGTCGGCGGCGTACGCCTCGACCTCGCGGGGGAGCGCCGGCCGGGGGCCGACCAGCGCCATGTCGCCGCGCAGCACGTTGACGAGCTGGGGGAGCTCGTCGAGCGAATAGCGCCGCAGCACGCGTCCCACCCGGGTCACCCGCGGGTCCTCGCGCAGCTTGAACAGCACGCCCCCGCCGACCTCGTTGCGGGCCAGGAGGTCGGTGTGCGGGCGGTCGTCGCCGATGGTCATGGTGCGGAGCTTGAGCATCGTGAACGGCTGCCCGTCGCGGCCGATGCGGGTCTGGCGGAACAGCGCCGGGCCGGGGCTGCTGAGCCGGACGACCAGCAGCAGGGCGAGCAGGAGCGGACCGAGCAGCAGGAGGGAGCCCGCCGCGACGACCCGCTCGGCGACCGCCTTCACGAGCCGACCCGGGCCCGCGTGGACCGTGCGGCGCACGTGCACGAGCCCGAGCCCGCCGGCCCGGGTGGACGACGTCCGGGCGGCGCAGACGTCGAGCAGGCCGGTGCCGACGTACAGCTCGACGCCGTGGTCCTCCAGCTCCCAGCCCAGCCGTCGCAGTGCCGCCGCGTCGAGGCCGGCCCCCGGCAGCACCAGGACGGCGTCCGCCGACCGGTGCCCCGCGACGTCGGCGAGCGCACCCGCGGCGAGCACCGCCCCGGGTCCGGTCGGCACCTGGTCGACGACCGAGAAGCGCGAGCCGGGTCGGTCCAGCTCGGTGCTCGCCGCGTCGAGGGCGGTCGGGTCGCCGACCAGCACCACCCGCGTCCCGCCCGCCGCCGCCAGGCGCCTCGTCCCGAGCGCGACCGCGACCAGGCCGAGAGTGAGCAGCAGCATCCGCCCGGGCGGCACCGCCGCCGGACCGGTCGTCGCCAGGAGCGTGCCGACCAGGCCGAGCAGGAGGCCGGCCCGCGGGACGCTGGTCCCGGTCAGCAGGAACCACCAGATGACGGGGACGCCGAGCAGCACCGCGGGCTCGGGCGGAGGGCTCGGCAGCTGCACGAGCAGGGTCCCCGCGGTCGCGGCGAGGAGGTCGGTCGCCCGGACGACCGCGGGGCTCGGGCGCAGCGCCCGAACCCGGGCGGGGAGCTCCGGCGCGAGCGGGGCGGCCAGCACGGGCCGAGGGGTGAGGAGGGAGGTCGTCGCGGCCACGTGGTCGGTTCCTTCCATGATGACTTCCGGGCGAGGTGGGCTCACCGTAGGAACCGGCGGGGGGTCCGGGCATGCCGCAAATGGGGCATCTCCCGCTCACCTCGGTGGCGGCCGCCAGCCGACCTCGTGGGCGCG
Organism: Nocardioides sp. CCNWLW216; assembly: GCF_037120545.1. Lineage (NCBI taxonomy): Bacteria > Bacillati > Actinomycetota > Actinomycetes > Propionibacteriales > Nocardioidaceae > Nocardioides > Nocardioides sp. CCNWLW216. The sequence goes on along the minus strand of NZ_JBBBBJ010000002.1, from coordinate 487,869 downwards.
TCCGACCGCCCCGACCTGGCTCGACACGTCGAGCTTGGTGAGGATCGCCTTGACCTGGGTGCGCACGGTCGACTCGCTGACCCCCCACCCGGTGGCGATCTCGCGGACCGGACGGCCCTCGATCAGCTCGCCGAGGACCTCCGCCTCCCGGGTGGTCAGGCTCTCGAGACGCGCCCGGACGTCGCGCTGCTCGAGCTGCCGGCGCCGGCCCAGCTCGACCAGCCGGGTCCGCTCCTCCTCCGACATGACGGGCAGGTCGGCGAGGATCCGGTGCACGGTCGTGAGGACGTCGGCCAGCGGTCGCGCCCGGGACAGCACCTTGGCGGCGCCGTACCGCACGGCCTCGCCCCACCGGTCACGGACGGGGGAGGAGGTCATCGCGACGACCGTGATCCGGTTGCGCGACAGCGGGGCGACCAGGCGCAGTCCGTCGCCGTACCGGCCGGGGTCGATGTCGACGAGCGCGATGTCGGGACGCAGCCGGGTGACGGCGGAGATGGTGTCCGCGAGGGGAGGCGGGCCGGGGGCCAGGTGCGCCACGGCGTACCCCGCCGCGGTGAGGGCGAGCTCGATGGACTCGCCGAGCAGTGCGTGGTCCTCGACCACGACCAGCCGCGCCGGCCGGCGGCCGGGAGACGACGGGCTCATCGCAGACCCTCCGATCTCCCCGCTGGTCCGTCGACCCCGATCCCACCCCGCAGGGTAGGGACGCGAGCCCCGGCGGCGGAGGGTGGCGGGGCCCGATCCCCACAACTGGGGAGCCCGTCCCCAAACTCGGGGACCTGCTCCACCAGACGCCCCTCGGCGGATCGGCGGCTCGGGAGGATGGGCAGCGCCCGCCGTCCCGGGCTCGTCCTGATGCCTGCCGTTCCGGACCCCGAGGAGGGTGATGTCGGTCGTGTGCGACGTGCCCCGAGAGGCGGACGTCTCCGCCGAGGCGGTGGAGCAACCACTGCCCGACGTGCGCGTGCTCGTCCTGTCGGACCTGCCGCTCGTCGCCGACGCGGTGCGTACGGCGCTGCGCAGCCAGGGCCTGGACGCGGTGGGTGCCACCATCGCGCCGGGGCCGGTCAGCCAGGGGCAGGCGGCCCGGATGCTGCAGCTCGGTCCCACCGTGCTGCTGGTCCTGGCCGATCTGGCCCGCGAGCCCCGGCTCGCCGCTGCGCGCGCGCTCATCGAGGACCTGCACCTGCCGACGGTCGTCCTGGCCGCGACCGAGGAGGAGGCCCTCTGGGGCGCGGTGCTCGAGAGCGGAGCGTCGACGGTGCTGCCCGCGTCGGTGACCCTCGACGAGGTGGTCCTGGTGCTGCGGGCCGTGGAGCGCGGGGCGCTCCTGCTGGCGCCCGACCAGCGGCGGTCCATGATCGACACCTGGCACCAGGCCGTGCGGACCCGCGACGAGATCGGGGGGCGCATCGGCTCGCTGAGCCCGCGCGAGCTGGAGGTGCTGCGCCTGCTCTACCGGGGCGAGACGGTCCCGGGGATCGCCGAGCAGCTCGGCGTCGCGGTGGCCACCGTCCGCAGCCAGGTCCGCTCGGTGCTGCGCAAGCTGGGGGTGAACTCCCAGCTCGGGGCGGTCGCGCTCTATGCGCAGCGTGGGTCGACGGGCGGATCGACCGGCGGGTCGACGGGCGGATCCACGGGGACCAGGCCGGACGGCGACCCGACGTAGCGCCGGCCGGTCCGCGGGCAGCGCCAGCCGTCCGGCAGGTCGTCCGGGTCGGCCTCCAGCCGGACGCCCGCGTGGCCGACCCAGCCGATCCGCCGGGCCGGGACGCCGACGACCAGCGCGAAGTCGGGGACGTCCGCGACCACGACGGCACCGGCCGCGACCAGGGCCCACCGGCCGACGACCACCGGGGCGACGCAGACGGCCCGGGCGCCGATGCTCGCCCCCTCGCGGAGCGTCACGCCCACGGCGTCCCAGTCGTCCGCCGACTTCAGCCGGCCGTCGGGGGTCACGGCCCGGGGGAACTCGTCGTTGGTCAGCACCGCCGCCGGGCCGACGAAGACGCCGTCCTCGAGCACGGCGGGCTCGTAGACCAGCGCCTGGTTCTGGAGCTTGCAGCGGTCGCCGACCCGGACGCCGGGGCCGACGTACGCCCCGCGACCGACGACGCAGTCGCGCCCGAGGCGGGCGTCCTCGCGCACCTGGGCCAGGTGCCAGACGCGGGTCCCGGCGCCGACCTCGGCCCGGGGGTCGACGTCGGCGCTCGGGTCGATGAGCGGGGTGGTCTCGGTGACGGTCATGGACCCATGCCAGCCGTCGACCGCAAGGCGCGGGGGCGGAAGCGGGGGTCGCTACCCGATTCCGGGGAACTTGACGGGACCGGACGGGCCCGGAGGCCCGGGGCCCGCGACCGTGGAAGCCCCTCCTGCAGGCAGGTGCCACCGTGACCCACGCCCGTTTCCGTCTCGTCCTCGTGCTGGCCCTCCTCGCGGGAGGGCTGGTGGCGCTGGCCACCCCGCCGCCCGCGGTCGCCGCCGACCCCTGCGGTGCGCAGGGCAACCGGATCACCTGCGAGAACAGCCAGGAGGGCGCCGACTGGGCCGACTGGGACGGCATGTGGGGTCAGGGCGCGGGCAGCCCGGACATCCAGGGCTTCTCCACCGACATCAGCGTCAACGTCGGCAACCGGGTGGACTTCAAGATCGACACCGACGCCACGGCGTACACGGTGACGATCTTCCGGATCGGCTACTACGACGGCGCCGGCGCCCGGCGGATCACCTCGGTCCCGGTCACCGCGACCCTGCCGCAGCGCCAGCCCCAGTGCATCACCGACGTCGACACCGAGCTCTACGACTGCGGCACCTGGGGGGTCTCCGCCTCGTGGCAGGTGCCCACGACCGCCGTCTCCGGCGTGTACGTCGCCCGTCTGGAGATCCCGTCGACCGGCGCGGCCAGCCACATCACCTTCGTCGTGCGCGACGACGCCAGCCGCTCCGACGTCGTCTTCCAGACGTCCGACACGACCTGGCAGGCCTACAACGAGTACGGCGGCTCGGACTTCTACACCGGCGGCGAGAACGGCCGGGCCTACAAGATCAGCTACAACCGGCCGGTGCTGACCCGCGGGGGTCCGGGCGGTCGCGACTTCTTCTTCGCCAACGAGTACCCGCTGATCCGCTTCCTCGAGAAGAACGGGTACGACGTCAGCTACCAGGCCGGCGTCGACACCGACCGCCGCGGCCACCTGCTGCGCAACCACAAGACGTTCCTGTCCGTCGGTCACGACGAGTACTGGAGCGGTGCGCAGCGGGCCAACGTCGAGGCGGCCCGGGACGCGGGCGTGCACCTGCAGTTCCTCAGCGGCAACGAGATGTACTGGCGCACCCGCTACGAGCCGTCCGCCGACGCGAGCCACACGCCGTACCGGACGCTGGTGTCCTACAAGGAGACATGGGGCGACGACGACCGGCGCGGCGGCGCCAAGATCGACGCGACGTCGCCGCAGTGGACCGGCACCTGGCGCGACCCGCGCTTCGCCGCGCCCGCCGACGGCGGCGGCCGGCCCGAGAACGCGGTGACCGGCACCCAGTACCAGGTCAACCACGACGACCTCGCCGTCCAGGTCAGCGCCGGCGAGGGCCGACTACGACTCTGGCGGGGGACCACCCTGGCCTCCCTGGCCGCCGGTACGACGGCCACGCTCGCGCCGCACACCGTCGGCTACGAGTCCAACGAGGACGTCGACAACGGCTTCCGGCCCCCGGGCCTGATCCGGCTCTCGACCACGACCGGGCCGACCCCGGAGTACCTCACCGACTACGGCAACACCGTGGTGTCGGGCACCACGACCCACCACCTCACGCTCTACCGCGCCGCGAGCGGCGCGCTGGTCTTCAGTGCCGGCAGCGTGCAGTGGACGTGGGGCCTGGACGAGGAGCACGACAGCCCGTACGCCGCGGAGCCCGCCGACCGGCGGATCCAGCAGGCGCAGGTCAACCTGCTCGCCGACATGGGGGCCCAGCCGCGGAGCCTGAGCAGCGACCTGACGGCCGCCACCGCGTCGAGCGACGCCACCGGTCCGACCACCACGATCACCAGCCCCGCCGCGGGCGCGAGCCGGGCCAACGGCGCGAGCCTGACCGTGACGGGCACCGCCACCGACACCGGGGGCGGCCGCGTGGCCGGCGTCGAGGTCACGACCGACGACGGCGACACCTGGCACCCGGCGACCAGCCTCGACCTCACGACCGGTGCCTGGTCCTACACCGCCGTCCAGCGCGGGGTGGGCAGCGAGAGCATCCGCGCCCGGGCCACCGACGACAGCGCCAACACCGGTGCGGTCACGAGCCGCTCGGTGATCGTCACCTGCCCCTGCACCGTGTACGGCGCCGCGGTGCCCACCGCCCCCGCGCTCCCCACCACCGACGACCCCGGCGCGGTCGAGCTCGGCCTCCGGTTCACCGCGACCGAGGCCGGCTTCGTCTCCGGCGTCCGCTTCTACAAGGGCGGCGGCAACGGCGGCACCCACGTCGGCTCGCTGTGGAGCGCAGCCGGCGAGCGGCTCGCGACGGCGACCTTCACCGGCGAGACGGCCACCGGCTGGCAGCGCGTGGACTTCGCGACCCCGGTCGCGGTCTCGGCCGGCGAGCAGCTGGTCGCGTCGTACACCGCGCCCCAGGGGCGCTACGCCTCGCAGACCGACGCCTTCTCGTCCGCGACATGGGAGCGCGCGCCGTTCCGGATCCGCGGCGGCTTCGGCGCCCCGCCCGCCGGCGTGTACGGCGGCCCCGGCGCGTTCCCCACGTCGTCACACCGCAACACCGGCTACTTCGTCGAGCCGGTGTTCACCCTGACCGACAGCTCGCCGCTCACCCTGCTCACCCGCGCCCCGCTCGCGGACTCGACGAGCGTGCCGCGCTCCACGACGGTCACCGCCCGGTACTCGCGGCCGGTGAGCCCGGCCAGTGCGACCGTCCGGCTGGTCGACAGCACGGGCGCGAACGTCGCCGGCAGCACGTCGTACGACGCGGCGACGCGGATCGTCACCTTCACGCCGGCCGCGCCGCTGGCCGGCGGGGTCCGGTTCACCGCCACGGTCGCGGGGACCGACCCGCAGGGGATCGCCCTCACCGGCCCGGCCTCGTGGTCGTTCACGAGCGCCGTCCCGCCGGGGGCGCCCGGCGTCTGCCCGTGCTCGCTGTTCTCGGAGGACACCGCGCCGGCCTCGCAGGCCGACGACGCCCGGGCCCTCAGCGTCGGGACCCGGTTCACCAGCGACGTCGCCGGCACGGTCACCGCGCTGCGCTTCCACAAGGGGGCCGGCAACACCGGGCCGCACGTGGGCTCGCTCTGGTCGGCGGCCGGCGAGCAGCTCGCCTCCGGCACCTTCTCCGACGAGTCGGCCGCCGGGTGGCAGACGCTCGTGCTGGCGCAGCCGGTGACGATCGTCGCCGGCGCCGAGTACGTCGTGTCGTACCGCAGCCCGGAGGGTCGCTTCTCGCAGACCCCCGGCGCGTTCTCGGCGGCCAACCTGTCGCGGCCCCCGCTGCGGGTGTCCTCGACGGCGGGCAGCTACACCTACGGCGCGGGCTTCCCGGGGGAGCGGTCGTCGACGAGCTACCTGGTCGACGTCGTCTTCGAGCGGCGCGCGCCGGCGATCGAGATCACCGCGCAGGACCCGCCGGCCGGCGCGCTCGACGTGCCCCGGAGCAACCCGGTGCGGGTGTGGTTCAGCGAGCCGGTGCGCACCGGTGCGTCGCTGACCGCGTCGGTGGGCGGCCAGCCGGTCGCCGGCGCCCTCGAGTCCTCGGCCGACCGCACCCGGCTGTCGTTCGTGCCGAGCGCGGCCCTGCCCGCGGCGAGCGTCGTGACCGTGCGCCTCACGGGCGTCGTCTCGGACGACGGCGCGGTCTTGGCCGACCGGACCTGGACGTTCACCACGGCGGCGCCCGGCGTCGCGGCGCAGACCATCTTCGGTGACGCGCTGCCCCAGGTGCCGAGCGACGACTCGTCGTCCCCGGTCGAGCTCGGGACGGCGTTCGTGCCGAGCAGGGACGGGACCGTCAGCGCCCTGCGGTTCCTGAAGGGCACCGGCAACGGGGGCACCCACGTGGGCACGCTGTGGGACGACACCGGCGCCGTCGTGGCCCGGGTGACGTTCGCGAACGAGACCCCGCAGGGCTGGCAGCGGGCCCGGCTGTCGACGCCGGCCCGGGTCCTGGCCGGCCGGCGGTACGTCGTGTCCTACCTGGCCCCGCAGGGCCACTACTCCTACTCCCAGGACTACTTCACCCAGCCGGTCACCTCGGGTCTGCTCGTCGCCCCCGGCGGCGACAACGGCCGCTACCTGTACGGCGCCGCCGGCGGGTTCCCGACCTTCAGCTACCGCTCGTCGAGCTACTTCGCCGACGTCGAGTACGTGCCCGACGAGGCGACGATCGCGGTCACCTCCCGGACCCCGACCTCGGGCGCGACCGGGGTGAGCGCCGGCGTCCGGCCGTCGATCGCGTTCAGCACGGCGATCCGCAGCGGAGCCACGCTGCGGGTCCTCGTGGACGGGGCACCCGTCGCGGGCAGCGTGGAGCTGTCCGGCGACGCCCGGCGGCTGACCTTCACCCCCGCCGCCGCGCTGCCCGCGGACCGCCCGGTCACCGTCGAGCACGCCGGCGTGGTCTCGGTCGACGGGGCCGTGCTGCCCGACGGGTCGTGGACGTTCCGCACCGAGGCCGCCCCCGTCACCTACGACTCGCTGTTCGCCGGCGTCACCCCGGCGACCGCGGCGGTCGGCGAGAGCGACCCGCTCGAGCTCGGGGTGGCCTTCACCCCGGCGGTCGACGGGGTCGTCACGGCGATCCGGTTCTACAAGGGCGCGGGCAACACCGGCACGCACACCGGCACCCTGTGGTCGGCCGCGGGCGATCCGCTGGCCCGGGTCACCTTCGCCGACGAGTCGGCCACCGGCTGGCAGACCGCCGAGCTCGCGACGCCGTACCCGGTGACGGGCGGGCAGACCTACGTGGCGTCGTACTTCGCGCCGAACGGGCACTACGCGGTCACCGGCGGCTTCTTCTCGGCCCCCTGGACCCGCGGCCGGCTGACCGCGCCCGCGGCCGGCAACGGCCGCTACCGGTACGGCGCGAGCAGCGGCTACCCGGGGTCGAGCTGGGGGTCGACGAACTACTTCGTCGACGTCGTCCTCCGCACGCCCTGAGCGACCCTCCCCAATTGAGGGGATACACCACCGGCTCCCGCCCGGGCGGGAGCCGGGCGACCTTCGATGGGACTGTCCGGCCACCACCCGTCAGGAGCCCGTCCGATGCCCGCTTCGTCGTACCCGTCCACGCCCTCCGCCACCGGCGGGACCGACGGCGGACCACCGCTCGGCATCGCGGTCGTGGGGGCCGGCTACTGGGGTCCCAACCTGGTCCGCAACCTGGTCCGCTCGCCCGACTGGGAGCTGCTCGCCGTGTGCGACCTCGACCCGGAGCGGGCCCGCGAGGTCGCCGGCCGGCACGACGTCCAGGTCACCGACTCGCTCGCCGACGTGCTCGCCCGCGACGACGTCGACGCCGTCGCGATCGCGACGCCGGCCCGCACCCACCACCCGATCGCCGTCGAGGCGCTGCGCGCCGGCAAGCACGTGCTCGTCGAGAAGCCGCTGGCCGACGGCGTCGAGGCCGGCCGGGCGATGGTCGAGCTGGCCCGCCGCCAGGGCCTCGTGCTGATGGCCGACCACACCTACTGCTACACGCCGGCGGTCGAGAAGATCCGCGAGCTGGTCGCCGACGGCGCCCTCGGCGAGATCCTGTACGTCGACTCGGTGCGGATCAACCTGGGCCTGGTCCAGCCCGACGTGGACGTCTTCTGGGACCTGGCCCCGCACGACCTGTCGGTGCTCGACCACGTGCTGCCCGGGGGCCTGCGGCCGCTCGGCGTGGCCGCCCAGGGGGCCGACCCGGTGGGGGCCGGCCGGCCCTGCGTGGGCTACCTCAGCCTGCCGCTGCCGGGCGGGGCGATGGCGCACGTGCACGTCAACTGGCTCAGCCCCACCAAGATCCGCCAGATGGTGATCGGGGGCAGCGAGCGGACCCTGGTCTGGGACGACCTGAACCCGCAGCAGCGGATCAGCGTCTACGACCGTGGCGTGGACCTGGTCCAGCAGTCGGTGGACAGCGCGGACCGTCGTACGGCGTCGGTGTCCTACCGGCTCGGCGACACCTGGTCCCCGGCCCTGCCCGAGCGCGAGGCGCTGGGCGCGATGGTCCACGAGTTCGCCGCCAGCATCCGCGAGGAGCGGGCGCCGGCCACCGACGGCGAGGCGGGACTGCGGGTGCTGTCGGTCCTCGAGGCCGCGGCCACCAGCCTGCGGGCCCGGGGTGCCCTGGTCGACGTCGCGATCCTCGACCGGCCGCTGGAGATCGTCCGATGAGCACCCTGCGCGGAGCCCGCGTCCTGGTCACCGGCGGCGCCGGCTTCATCGGCAGCCACCTGGTCACGACCCTGCTGCAGGACGCCGGGGTCGCCCGGGTGATCGTCCTCGACTCGCTGGCCACCGGCAGCCGCGAGAACCTCGCCCACCTGGCCGACGACCCGCGGCTGGACCTGTGGGTCGGCGACGTCGCCGACCCGGCCGACGCGGCCGCGGCCGTGGCCGGCGCCGAGGTCGTCCTGCACCTGGCCTGTCTCGGGGTCCGGCACAGCCTGCACGACCCGGTCGAGAACCACCGGGTCAACGCGTCCGGCAGCCTGACGATGCTGCAGGCGGCGCTGCACGAGGGGGTCGGCCGGTTCGTCCACGTCAGCTCCAGCGAGGTCTACGGCACCGCCCAGTACGCGCCGATGGACGAGGGCCACCCGACCTGCCCGGAGACCGTGTACGGCGCCGGCAAGCTCGCCGGCGAGGCCTACGCCCGCGCCCACTTCCGGACCTACGGGATGCCCGTCGTGGTGGCTCGGCCGTTCAACACCTACGGCCCGCGCAGCCACTTCGAGGGCGACAGCGGCGAGGTCATCCCGCGCACCATCGTGCGGGCGCTCTGCGGCCTGCCGGCACTGGTCTTCGGCGACGGCGAGCAGTCGCGGGACTTCACCCACGTCAGCGACACCGCGGCCGGCCTGGTGGCCCTGGCCGAGTCGCCCGACGTGGTGGGCCGGACGGTCAACCTCGGCTCCGGCTCGGAGGTCACGGTCAACGAGCTGGCGGACCTCGTCCACGGCCTCGTCGGGCACGACGGCCCGGTGGCCGAGCACCTCGAGGCCCGCCCCGGCGACGTACGACGGCTGCTCGTCGACGACGCGCAGATGCGGACGCTCTGCGACTGGCGCCCGCGGGTCGACCTGCGCACCGGCCTGGCCGACCTGGTCGACTGGTTCGCCGCCCAGGACCGGACGCCGCGCGAGATGCTGCAGCGCATCGACGACCGCAACTGGGTCGCGTCGTGACCGGGGAGGCCGGCCGCCTGCACGTGATGGAGCCCTGGCTGGGGGCCGAGGAGGCCGCGGCCGTCGTCGCCGTCATCGAGTCGGGCTGGGTGGCCCAGGGCCCCCGCGTCGCCGAGTTCGAGCAGCGGTTCGGGGAGGCCCAGCAGGCCGACCACGCCGTCGCCCTGTCCAGCTGCACCACCGCGCTGCACCTGGCCCTCGTGGTGGCCGGCATCGGGCCGGGCGACGACGTCGTCGTCCCGTCCTTCTCGTTCGTCGCGACCGCCAACGCGGTCGTGCACGTCGGTGCGCGCCCCGTGTTCTGCGACGTCGACCCGGTCACCGGGAACGTCACGGCGGCCACGGTCGCCGAGGCGCTGACCCCGGCCACCCGGGCGGTCGTCGCGGTCGACCAGGCGGGCGTACCGGTCGACCTCGGGTCGGTCCGGGAGCTGTGCGACCCGCGGGGGATCGTCGTGGTCGAGGACGCGGCCTGCGGCGCGGGGTCGACGTACCGCGGCCGCCCGGTGGGGGCGGGCGCCGTCCTGACCGCCTGGTCGTTCCACCCGCGCAAGGTGCTCACCACCGGCGAGGGCGGCATGCTCACGACGTCCGACCCGGAGTGGGCCGCGCGGGCGCGGCGGCTGCGCGAGCACGCGATGAGCGTCTCGGCCGCCGAGCGGCACCGCAGCGTGCTCGCCCCGCCCGAGGTGTACGACGAGGTCGGGTTCAACTACCGGATGACCGACCTCCAGGCCGCGGTCGGCCTGGTCCAGCTCGGGCGACTCCCCGAGATGGTGGCCCGGCGCCGGGTGCTCGCGGCGGGCTACCAGAAGGTCCTCGCCGGGATCGACGGGCTGCGGCCGGTCGCGGACCCGGCCTGGGGGACCACCAGCTACCAGTCGTTCTGGATCGAGGTCCGACCCGACCACCCGCGCAACCGCGACGAGGTGCTGGAGGACCTGGCCCGCGCCGACATCTCCGCGCGGCGCGGGATCATGGCCGCCCACCGGCACCCGGCGTACGCCGGCCGGGACACCGGTCGGGCGCCGCTCCCGGTCACCGAGCGGCTCACCGACCACACCCTGGTCCTGCCGCTCTTCCACCGGATGACCGACTCGGAGCAGCAGCGCGTGCTCGAGGTGCTGGTGGGGGCGGGGCGATGAGGACTCTGGTCCTCGTCGCGGCCGGCGGGCTGGCCCGCGAGGCGCTCACGGTGGTCGATGTGGCCGGTCGTCACGACTGCGTCGTGGCCGTGGACGACGACCCGCGCCGGTGGGCCCGGGACCTGGCCGGCCGACGGCTCGGGGACCCGACCGGCGCGATGGTCATCGGCGGCATCGACCAGCTCGCCGACCTGACCACCAGCGAGGTCGTGGTCTGCGCGGGCCGGGGCAGCACCCGGCGCACCCTGGTCGGGCGGCTGGCCCGGCTCGGTGTCACGGCCGACCGCTACGCGCGGCTCGTGCACCCCGGCGTACCGGTGCCGGCAAGCTGCACGATCGGTCCCGGGAGCGTCGTGCTCGCCCACGTGAGCCTGACCAGCGACGTGCAGGTGGGCGCGCACGTGGTGCTGATGCCCCAGGTCACCCTCACCCACGACGACGTGGTCGACGACTACGCGACGCTCTGCGCCGGCGTCAGCCTCGGCGGCGGCGTGCACGTCGGTGCCGAGGCGTACGTCGGCATGAACGCCAGCGTGCACCCCGGCCGGACGGTCGGCCCCGGGGCCACCGTGGGCATGGGCGCGGTCGTGCTGGAGGACGTGCCGGCCGGGGAGACCTGGGTCGGCGTACCGGCCCGGCCCGTTCGCGCGACCGCCGGAGCCCGGCGATGAGCGCGCGGCCGACCCTGCTGCACCTGCGCACCGGCACCGCCCACCTGCCGGCGTTCGTCCGCGGGCACCTCGCCGACCAGCGCCGCTGCCTGGAGCAGTGGTTCCGGGTCGTGGTGGTCGAGGGGGACGCGGACTACGCCGCGCTCGTGGACCGCCACGAGCCGGCGCTCGCGCTCCTGGAGTCCGGGGTCTACACGGCCCCGCGCACGATCACCGGCCTGGCCGCCCGCCCCGAGGTGCCGCGCCTCGGCTTCCTGCACGCCGACGCCTACTGCCCGACCCGGGCGCGGGCGATCGCCGACTTCGACCACTGGGAGGTCGAGCAGGTCCTCACGACCTCGGTCTCGATGGCCGCCTACACGCCCGCGCTGGCCGAGCGGCTCGTGGTCTGGCCGAACTTCGTGGTGCCGAGCGGCGACGACCCGCTCCCACCGGCCGGCCGGCCGGTGCCGGTGCTGATGACCGGGAGCCACGCGGCCCACTACCCGTGGCGGGTGGCGGTCGCCCGCGAGCTTGAGCAGGCGGGGATCGCGACCCGTCGTACGCCGCACGCGGGGTGGTTCGACCGCGCCGCCGACGCGCGGATGGTCTCGGGCGCGGCCTACGTCGCCGAGCTGGAGTCCTCCCAGGTGGTCCCGGCCTGCGGGAGCATCGCGCGGGACCTGGTGCGCAAGCACCTGGAGGTGCCGGCCGCCGGGGCGCTGCTGGTGGCCGAGCCGTCGGCGGCGCTGGCGGCGGCCGGCTTCCGCGACGGGGTCAACTGCGTGCTGGCCGAGCCTCGTGAGGCGGTACGACGTACCCGCGACCTGCTCGAGGAGCCCGACGAGCTCGCCCGCCTGGCCGCCGCCGGGCGCGCGCTGGTCCTGGAGCGGCACACCGCGGCGCAGCGCGACCAGGTCCGCCAGTGGCACGACCTGCGCCGACAGCACCCGGGGGCGCGGATCGGGCACCGCGGCCCGTTCCTGCCGTTGGAGGTGGGCACGCAGGCGCCCACGCTGGCGGCCGACGGGCGGGACCGGATCCTGCTCGCCGAGGCCGGCGAGCTGCGCCGCGGCGGCCGGGTCGCCGAGGCCGAGGTCCGGGCCCTGCGGGCGGCCAACCTGCACCCGGCGATCGAGCCGCTCGCCGAGCTGGCCCGCTGCCGGCTCGCGGTCGGCCGGGCCGCCTCGGCGGCCGACGTCGCGGCCCGCGGGGTGGAGATGTCGACCTCGATCGGCGGCGAGCCCGACCCGGGCATGCTGGCGCTGCTGGTCCGCGCCGAGACGGCCGCGCACCGGCCCGACCGGGCCGCGCGGCTCGCCGCGGCGTACCCCGCGGACCCGCGCCGCCGCGCCTCGCTCGTCCCCGTCGACCCGGGGGAGGGGCGCCCCTTCCGGATCCACCGCGGTCCCGCGGGACCGGTCCCCGCGCTCCGCCCGCGCTACCGGCGCCTCCGGCTGCGCTGGCGCTCCCGGCTGCGCACCCTGCTGTGGCGCACGGGGGCGCTGGAGACCGAGCTCGCCGGCCTGCTCGCGCGGACCCAGCCCACCCGGGTGGTGGTCGTCGCCCCGAGCCGCCGGGGCCGGGCGTGCGTCGCCCTGACCCAGGTCGTCGCGGCCAGCACCAGCGTCGACGAGGTGTGGTGGAGCAACGGCTCGGGTCGCTCCGCGGCCCGGCTGCGCTTCGGGGTGCACGAGTCGACCTGGGAGCCGGGGGTGGCCCCGTGACCACCGACCTCGCGACCGAGCACGGGCTCGCCGGAGCGGTCCGCCGCGGCCTGGGCTGGAGCGCGCTCAGCAACCTGGTGCTGCGCGCCGGGTCCCTCAGCGTCGGGATCGTGCTGGCGCGGCTGCTCTCCCCGGAGGAGTTCGGGGCGTACGCCGTCGCGCTCACCGTGCAGACCGTCCTGATGACCCTGGCCGACCTGGGGCTCAGCGCCGACCTGGTCCGGTCCGAGGACCCCGAGCGCCGGGCCCCGACCGTGGCCACGCTCGGCCTGGTCTCCGGGCTGGTCCTCGCCGCGCTGATGGCGCTCCTGGCCGGCCCGCTCGCGACCGCGATGGGCAGCAGCGCGAGCACCCCGGCCGTCCGGGTCCTGGCCCTGACCCTGGCTCTCGGCGGTCTCGGCGTCGTCCCCTACGCACGGCTGGTCCGCAGCTTCCAGCAGCGCCGGCTCCTCGCGGTCGCCCTGACCGACCTGGTCGTCAGCACGACGGTGACGGTCGCGCTGGTGCTCGCCGACGTCGGGATCGTCTCGATCGCGATCGGCCGGGTGCTCGGCCAGGGCCTCGCGCTGCTGCTGCAGTTCCGGCTCGCGCAGGTGCGGCCCCGGTTCGGGCTGGACCGCCGGCTGGGCCGCTCCGCCGTCGGCTTCGGCCTGCCCGTCGCGCTCGCGAACCTGCTCTCGTGGGCGCTGCTGAGCATCGACACCGTCGTCGTCGCCCGGGGGCTCGGCGGGGTCGAGCTGGGTCTCTACGTGCTGGCCTTCAACATCTCGACCTGGCCGATGTCGGTCCTCGGGCAGGTGGTCCGCTCGGTCGCGCTGCCCGCCTTCGCCCGGGCCGACCGCAGCGCCGGCGGCCCGGATCCGACCCTGGCGACCGGCGTCCGGCTCTCCTGGGCGCTCGCCGTCCCGACCGGGGCGTTCCTCGCCCTGCTCGCCACCCCCCTCGTCGTCCTCGTGTACGGCGGCTCCTGGGCCCGCTCGTCCGTCGTCCTGGTCCCGCTCGCGCTCTTCGGGGCACTGCGCGTCCTCTTCGACCTGTTCGCGACCTACCTGCTCGCCCGCGGGCGGGCGGCCACCACGCTCGTCGTCCAGGTGGTGTGGTTCGTCGCGCTGGTGCCGGCGGTCGTGATCGGCCTGCAGGTCGGCGGCCTGGTCGGCGTCGGCTGGGCGCACGTCGTGGTCGGGCTCGTGGTCGTCGCCCCCTGCTATCTCGTGGCGGTGGCCCGCGCGGGCGCGGACCTGCGACCGGTCGCGGCCGCGCTGTGGCCGCCGGTCCTGCTCGTCCTGCCCGCCCTGGCGGTCGCAGCCCTCGCCGGTGCCGCCGGCACGGGTCCCGGCACCGACGTCCTGGGCGCCGGCCTGGTCGGCGGCGCGGTCTACCTCCTGCTGGCGTGGCCCTGGCTGCGCCGGCACCGTCCCTCCGCCGCGCCACCGGTCACGCCCGTCGTCCCGGTGCCGACCGCCTCGCAAGGAGTGCTGCTGTGATCCCCACGCTCAACCCCACCGTCGTCGGCGACCGTCTCCACGACTGGGTGGCCGAGGCCGACTGGCGTCGACCCCGACTCGACCGCGCCGCCCTGCTGCTCGACCGCCCGACCGTGCGCCCGCTGGTCGAGCGCGGCCGCCCGACCCGGTCGGCACCGAGCGGATCGCCGACCGCGACCGTCGTGATCCCCAGCTACAACTACGCGCGCTTCCTGCCCGCCGCGGTGGCCAGCGCGCTCGATCAGCCGGGCTGCGCCGTGGACGTCGTCGTCGTGGACGACGCCTCCACGGACGCGACGCCGCAGGTGAGCGAGGCCCTGGCGGCCGACCCGCGGGTCCGGGTCCTGCGCAACCCGCGCAACCTCGGCCACGTCGCCACCTTCAACCGCGGCCTCGCCGAGGCCCGGGGCGAGCTGCTCGTCCGGCTGGACGCCGACGACCTCCTCGCCCCCGGCGCGCTGAGCCGGGCCGCCGCGCTCGTCGAGGAGCACCCCGACCTCGGCCTGGTCTACGGCCACCCGCGCCACTTCACGTCCGTCACCCCGCCGCGGGCGCGGGTCGGCCGGCCGTCGTGGACGGTCTGGGACGGGCGCGACTGGGTCCGGGAGCGGTGCCGCCGCGGCGTCAACTGCCTGACCACTCCCGAGGTGGTGTTCCGCTCCGCCGTCGTCGAGCAGGCCGGCCCGCTCAACGAGGCGCTGCGCTTCGCCCAGGACATGGAGTTCTGCCTCCGGGTCGCGGCGCTGGGTCAGGTGGGCCGCATCGACGACGTCGACCAGGCGCTGCACCGCGACCACGACGCCAGCATGAGCGTCACCGTCGGCGCCGGGCTGATGGTCGACCTGGTCGAGCGTCGCCGGGTCTTCCGGGAGCTGCTGTCCTCCGTCGGGGACCGGTTCCCCGACCGCGCGGAGCTGGAGGACACCTGGCGCGACACCCTCGCCGACGAGGCGTTCCGGCACGCCGCCCGCGCCGTCGACCGGGGCCGGGACGACGACGCGCTGCTGACCGACCTGCGCGCCTACGCGCTCGAGACGGCGCCGCTGCGTCGTACCCCGCTCGTCGCCGCCCGGTGGGACGCCCTCGCGCGCCGCCGCGGCCGGGCCGCCCGGCCGGGGGCGGTCGTGCGCGCGGCCCGCCACCGGTTGCGCGACGAGGTCGCCTACCTGCGCTGGGCCCGCACCGGCCTCTGAGACCACCCGTTCACCCGTCCGTCCCCGTGAGGAGAGCCATGAACGACCATCCCGTCCCGCTCGTCGACCTGCAGCACCAGTTCGACGCCGTCTGGCCCGAGGCGCGCACCGCCCTCGAGGAGGTCTGCCGGTCCGGCGCCTTCGTGCTCGGTCCGGCGGTGTCCCGCTTCGAGGAGGAGTACGCCGGCTTCTGCGGCACCGACCACTGCGTCGGCGTCGGCAACGGCACCGACGCCCTCGAGCTCGCGCTCCGCGCCGCCGGCGTCGGTCCGGGTGACGAGGTGCTGGTCCCCGCCAACACCTTCGTCGCGACCGCCGAGGCGGTGGTCCTGGCCGGCGCCGACCTGGTCCTCGTCGACTGCGACGACGACCTGCTGATCGACGTCGACCGGGTCGCGGGTCGCGCGGGTCGGCGTACCCGGGCGGTCGTCGGGGTCGACCTCTACGGCCAGCCGGCCCCCTTCGAGCGGCTGCGCCGCGTGGTCGGCCCCGAGGTGGTGCTGGTCGAGGACGCCGCCCAGGCCCAGGGCGCCACCCGGCACGGCCGGGCCGCGGGCTCCCTGGGCGACGTGGCCGGCACCAGCTTCTACCCGGGCAAGAACCTGGGCGCGTTCGGCGACGCCGGCGCGGTCACGACCGACCACGACCACCTCGCGACCCGGGTGCGGATGCTCGGCAACCACGGCGGCACCGAGCGCTACCGGCACGACGTCGTCGGCACCAACTCGCGCCTGGACTCGCTCCAGGCCGCCGTGCTGTCGACGAAGCTGACGCACCTGAAGGAGTGGAACGCCCAGCGCGCGACGGCCGCCGCCCGGTACGCCGACCTGCTGGGCGACCTGGACCGGGTCACCCTGCCCCGGGTCGTGCCCGGCAACGAGCACGTCTGGCACCTGTACGTCGTCCGGGTGCCGCACCGCGACCGGGTCCGCGAGCTGATGGCCGAGGCCGGCGTCGCGACCGGGCTGCACTACCCGACCCCCGTGCACCTGCTTCCGGCCTTCGCCCGCCTCGGCCTCGGGCCGGGGAGCTTCCCCCGGGCGGAGCGGGCGGCCGGCGAGATCCTCTCGCTGCCGATGTACCCCGGCCTGAGCGCCGCCCAGCAGGAGCGGGTGGCGTCCGCGCTGCGCGCCGCGCTCGAGGAGGTCGGGTCGTGATGCGTCCCGAGGCCGGCGCCGTCCAGCGCTGGCAGCAGCTGCGGCGGCTGCTCGGCACCGAGGGCGTCGCGGGGCTGCGGCGGCGGGTGCGGGTCCGCCTCGCGGAGGCCCTGGTCCCGCCCGGCTCGGCCGGCCTGACCGTCACCGCCGAGGAGATCGACCGCGCGACCGCGGTCGCGGCCGGCGACGCCCCCGCCCCGGAGCCGCTGCCGTGGCGTCCGGGCGAGCCGCTCCGGGTGGCCTGGGTCTGCACGCCGCCGGCCCCCGGCTCGGGCGGTCACACGACCATGTTCCGCCTCGTCGCCGCGCTCGAGCGGGCGGGGCACCGGTGCGACCTCTACCTGCGCGACCGGCACGGCTGGTCGGTCGACCAGCACCGGGCGACCGTCCGCGCGCACTGGCCGGAGGTCCGGGCCGAGGTCCACGACCTCGCCGACGGGATCGCCGACGCGCACGCCGTGGTGGCGACCGGCTGGGAGACGGCGTACGCCGTGCTGGCCTCGAGGGCCCGCGGTCGGCGCTGCTACCTGGTCCAGGACCTGGAGCCGATGTTCTACCCGGCGGGGAGCGCCGCGCTGCTCGCGGAGGCGACGTACGGCTTCAAGATGCAGGGCATCACCGCCGGCCCCTGGCTGGCCGAGCGGCTGCGGGCCGACCACCAGATGGCGGCCGAGCACTTCGACCTCGGCTGCGACCTCGGGACCTACCGCGCCCGTGCCGACGAGCCACCGGGGGAGCGCGAGGGGGTGGCGTACTACTGCCGCCCGGGCACGCCCCGCCGGGCGCACGAGCTGGCTCTGCTGGCGCTGGAGCGGTTCGCCCGACTGCACCCGCAGGTGCCGATCCACTGCTACGGAGCGGTGGTGGCCGACCTGCCGTTCCCCGCCCACCAGCACGGGCGGCTGTCGCCGACCGAGCTCGGCGCGCTCTACCGGCGCTGCGTCGCGGGACTGGTGCTCTCGGCGACCAACGTCTCGCTGGTCCCGCTGGAGATGCTCGCGGCCGGCTGCGTGCCGGTGGTCAACGACGCCGACCAGCACCGGGCGGTGCTCGCCAACCCGCACGTCCGCTACGCCCGGCCCACGCCGCGCGACCTGGCGGCAGCCCTCGGCGAGCTGGTCGACCAGGCCGCTCCCGCCGCGCGCCTGCGGGCCGCGCGCGCCGCTGCGTCGGTCGACGACGTGGGCTGGGAGCGCGCCGGCGTCCAGGTCGAGCGGCTGCTGCTGGACCTGCTGACCGACCGGGTCGAGGAGGGGTCCTATGTATCTCGCTGACGCGTTCGCCGCGCTGCTGCGGCAGTGGCTCGTGGCCCTGGTCGGGCTGCTCCTGACCGGGGCGGCCTGCGGCTGGGTCATCCAGAACGTCGAGCCCGACTATCAGGCCTCGGGGCAGATGATGTTCCTCCTGCCCCCGGAGGCGACCGGTGCGGCGACGCCGACCAGCCCGTTCCTGAACCTCCCCAACGGCCTGTCCACGACCGGCTCGCTGGTCGCGGGCGCGGTCGCGACGAAGGACGTGCACCGGGCGCTCGCCGCCGACGGCCTGGACGCGACGTACGCCGTCGCCCTGGCGCCCGAGGCCGGCCCGTTGCTGGTGATCACGGCCAAGGACAAGGACCCGCAGGTGGCGCTCGCGACCCGCGACGCCGTGATGGCACGGGTGGCGGCCGAGCTCACGCGGATCCAGACCGAGGCCCGGGTGCCGAAGCAGCAGGTCATCAGCGCCCAGATCAGCAACACGTCGAAGCAGGCGGAGGTGCTGCCGGGCAGCCGGATGCGCGCCCTGGCCGGAGCCGCCGGCTGCGGGCTGCTGCTGACCCTGCTGCTGGTCTTCGGCACCGACCGGTTCCGCACCTGGCGCCGGGTACGCCGCGAGCGCCGTACCGAGGTCGAGGCCGCGGCCGCCGCCGACGACGAGTCCGACGACGAGCCCGCCCCGGCCCAGCCGGCCGGCCGCCGGCAACGCCCCCGGATCGCGAGCTGACGCATGCGCTGGCTGGTCGCCCGGCTGGGGCTGGGGCTGCACCGCGGCGCCCCGCGGGCCGCCGCGTTCTTCCTCGTCGGGTACGCCGTGCTGCTGATCGGGGTGCCCTCGCAGCTGATCCTGCAGCCGCTCGGCGCCCCCGGGACGCCCGCGAACCTGTGGGCGCTCGGCGGGCTGCTGTGCTGGGTCTGCGCGACGGTCGGCGGCCTGAACCCGGTCCGCGGCCTCACGGCGACCCGGGTGGCGGTCGGGCTCCTGACCGCGGCGGTGCTGGCGGCGTACGCCAACGGCACGGCCTCCGGCTGGTACGCGCCGCCCGACATCCGGCAGGCCACCGACGAGCTGTGGACCCTGGTCCCGCCGACCGTCGCCGACACGACCGCCACCATGATCAAGGCGGCCGACCGCGGGCTGCTGTCGTTCGCCGGCTGGATGGCCGTCGTGCTGGTCGCCGCCGAGGGCCTGCGCTCGTGGCGCGACCTGGAGCTGGTGGTGAGCTGGCTGGCCTGGCTGGGCACGCTGCTGGCCGGCGTGGGGCTGCTGCAGTTCGTCGCGGGGGTCGACATCGCCCGCTACATCCAGATCCCCGGGCTCAGCGCCAACTCCGACTTCGGGGCGGTGCTGTCGCGCTCGGCGCTCAACCGGGTCTCGGGCACCGCGGTGCACCCGATCGAGTTCGGGGTGGTGCTCGCCTGCCTGTTCCCGCTGGCCCTCCACCACAGCATCCACCGGTGGGGCCACCGCGGGGCCTCCCTGCCGGTGGTGCTCGTCTTCGTCGGCTCGACCCTGTCCGTCTCGCGGTCGGCGGTGCTCGTGCTCGCGGTGACCCTGGTGGTGCTGCTGCTCGGCTGGCCGGCCCGGTGGCGGTTGCGGGCGCTGATGCTCGCGCCGTTCGCGGTGGTCGGCCTGCGGCTGGCGATCCCCGGCCTGGTCGGGACCATCGTGTCGCTGTTCAAGAACGTCGGGAACGACCCCAGCGTCAGCGGGCGCACCGACGACTACGGCGTCGTCTTCTCGCTGTACGGCGAGCACCCGTGGCTGGGCCGCGGGCTGTTCACGTTCGTGCCGCGGCACTACCGGATCCTCGACGACCAGTACCTGATGATCCTGGTCGAGCTCGGGGCCGTCGGGCTGGCGGCGGTCCTGCTGCTGATCGTCACGGGCTTCGCCAACGGCCGCCGCGCGCGCCGCCGGGCCCGCACCGCCCGCTCGCGGCACCTCGGCCTGGTGCTGTCCGCGTCGATCCTCGGCGGTGCGGTCGGCATGGTCACCTTCGACGCCTGGGGCTTCCCGATGGCCGCGGGGCTCTCGTTCCTGCTGGTCGGCCTGGCCGGGGCCGCCGCCCAGCTCGCGGTCGAGCAACGGCCGCGGGAGGTGCTCGCCGTACCCTCGGCGCGGCCGGAGGCCGTGCGATGAGCGGCGTGGACGTGCTGGTCGCCGTCGTCACCCACGACAGCGCGGACGTGCTGCCGGGCCTGCTGGCGAGCCTGCCCGCCGCGATGGCCGGCGCCACCTGGCAGACCGTCGTGGTCGACAACGCCTCGCGCGACGACAGCGTCGCGGTGGCGCGTCGGCTCGCCCCCGACGCCCGGGTGCTGGCGACCGGCCGCAACGGCGGGTACGCCGCCGGCATCAACGCCGCCGTCGCCACCGGTGGCCACCACGCGGCGGTGCTGGTGCTCAACCCCGACGTCCGCCTCGACCCCGGCTGCGTGCCCATCCTGCTGGCCGCGCTCCGCGAGCCGGGGGTCGGGATCGCGGTGCCGCGGCTGCGGGACGGGACCGGCGCTCGGATCGACTCGCAGCGCCGCGAGCCGACGCTGCTGCGCGCCCTCGCCGACGCCGGCCTCGGAGCCGCGCGGGCCGGCCGGATCGGCCGGCTGGGGGAGGTGGTCACCGACGAGTCGGCGTACGCCGCCGCCTGCGACACCGACTGGGCCGAGGGGTCCGTGCAGCTGGTCTCGGCCGACTGCTGGGCGCGGGTGGGCCCCTGGGACGAGACCTTCTTCCTCTACTCCGAGGAGACCGACTTCGACCTGCGCGCCGGCGACGCCGGCCTGAGCACCCGCTACGTGCCGGCCGCCGGCGCCGTCCACCTCCAGGGCGGCTCCGCGGGCTCGGTGCGGCTGTGGCCGCTGCTGGTCGTCAACCGCCTGCGGCTGTTCCGTCGGCGCCACGGCCTGCTCGCCGCGGTGCCGTTCTGGTTGGCCCTGGTCCTGCGCGAGGGCGGCCGCGCCGGCCTGGGCCGACCGACCTCCCGGGCCGCGCTCCGGGCCCTCGTCGACCCGACTCGGCTGCGGGAGCCGGCCGGGCCGGACTGGCTGCGCTGAGGTGGTGGGGTAGTCCTTCAGGCCCCTCAGCGCAGCCGCTTGAGCCCGCCGACCAGCTCGCGACGGAGCCGGCGCGGCAGCGCGGGCGGCCGGAGGACGTCGTGCCGCAGGCCGTCGAGGGTGTCGGTCGCCCGCAGGCTGAAGCGGGGCTGCAGCCAGGCCCCGTCGCGGGCCCAGGCCCGGTCGCTGGTGTGCACGCCGGCGTAGCCGCGGGCGCGCAGCCGGCTCAGCAGCACCCGGTCGTAGCGCCCGAGCGGGAGCGCCGCGTGCTCCACCGGTCGGCCGGTCACGGCCGCGAGGTCGGTGCGGGCCCGGTCGAGCTCGCGGGTCGCGGTGGCGGGGTCCATCCCCCGCCAGGGTCGGTGGTCCATGCCGTGCGTGCCGACGGTCATGCCGTGCGCCTGCAGCAGCCGCACCCCGTCCGCGTCCAGGCTCCGGGGGTCGTCGAGCCGCCCGGCGAGCACGAAGAAGGTCGCGTGCAGCCCGCGCTCGACGAGGGCGGGGAGCGCGACCTCGACGTCCGAGGCGTTGCCGTCGTCGAAGCTCAGCCGCACCCGCGGGTCGTCGGCCGCCAGGTCCAGGACCCGCTGGAACAGGTCCGTCCCGATCCAGTACGACGACTCGCCCGGCTCGCGCTCGGGCCCCGGCCGGCCGATCCCGTGGAAGCAGAGGTTGACGTGGGTGGTCACCGGGCTAGCCCGGTGCGGGTCGACGCGTCGCGGCCCCAGGCGGCGGCGCCGGCCGGCGGCACCCGGCGGGCCTGCAGAGCGGCCCACCCGGTGAGGGCGACGTACACGGTCGCGGCCGGGGCCAGCCAGGGCCGGGGCAGGACGACGTCGCGGAGCCAGGCGCTGCGCTCGCTCCGCCGTACGACGGCGCCGGGGGTGGTCGGGCGCCGGCGCAGCTCGGCGTTCCCGCGGCGGACCCGGACCAGCCGCCGGACCAGGTCGCCGGTCCGCAGCGGCGCCTCGACGGTGGTCGCGACGTCCGGCAGCCGGACCCGCTCGGCGTCGGTGAACAGCGAGTCCAGGAAGAGGTCGTCGGCCACCACGTCGGGGAAGTCGGTGAACCGGCCCCGACCGGCCTCGGAGAGCGCGATCATCCCGCGTCCGAAGAGCCCGTTCTCGACGACGGGGAGCCGGAGGTGCACGGCGGTGTAGGCCCGGACCGGCCACGGCCGGCCGGTCACGTCGACCCGGCGCGACGGCACGGCCACCAGCGGGGCGCCCGTTCCGTCGAGGGCGGCGCAGAGCCGGCGTACGGCGGTCACGGAGGTGGGGATGTCGGCGTCCAGGTAGATCCGGGGGAACGCGGTGGCGACCCGGTCCCCGCGCCGCAGCGCCTCGGTCTTGCTCGGCCGCTCCGACTCCAGCACCGTCACGCCGGCGACCCGGCGGGCCCGATCGGCGGTCCGGTCGGTGCAGCCGTTCGCCACGACCACCACCTCCAGCTCGCCGGGGTCGGCGCCGGCCAGCAGGGCGCCGAGCGTCCGCTCGATGACCTGCTCCTCGTCGTGGGCGGCCACCACCACGCTGGCGCGGGAGGGCGGGGAGGACGGCACGGTCTCGCTCATGGTGCGAGAGTGGGCGCGCGACCCCGGGGCCGCGGTGCTCGCGTCGGTCGCTCCCCAGGATTGGGTACGCGCACCGCGACCCGACGGTACGGCGCCGCCGCCTCCCTAGCGTCCCTGTCATGGCCGTCCTCCCTCCCGCCGGGCTCGTCACCGAGGCCCCCGTCCGGGTGTCGCCCGTCCACCGGTCCGACCTGCCGGAGGTCGGGGCGTTCCTGCACGACCACCTCGACCCGCGCCTCAGCGCCGCCGCCTGGGCCGGCGCCGCCGTCCCCACCTGGCCGGTCGCCGCGCCCAACCACGGCTTCCTGCTGCGGGCCGGGGACCTGCTGGTCGGCGTGCAGCTCGCGTTCTACGCGGACCGTGAGGTCGAGGGCCGCGAGGTCCGGTTCTGCAACCTCGGCGCCTGGTGTGTCCTGGAGCCCTACCGCGACCGCGGCCTGCGGCTGCTGCTGGCCGCGCTCGCTCAGCGCGGGCAGGTCTTCACCGACCTCTCGCCCAGCGGGTCGGTGGTGGCCATCGACGAGCGGCTGGGGTTCCGCCACCTCGACACCACGACGGCCCTGTTCCCCAACCTGCCGGGCCTCCGCCGGGCCCGGGTGCACGACGACCCCGCGGAGATCGAGCGGCGCCTGACCGGGTCGGACCGCGCCGTCCTCCGCGACCACCGGCACGCCCGCGCCGTCCACCACGTGCTGCTCGAGGAGCCGTCCGGGGCGTGCTGCTACGTCGTCTACCGGCCCTCCCGGCGCCGGGGGCTGCGGCTGTTCGCGTCCCTGCTGCACGTGTCGGACCCGGCGGTGCTGCGGCGCTGCCGCCGCGACCTGGCCCGTCACCTGCTCGCCCGCGGGCTGCCGTTCACCCTCGCGGAGCTGCGGGTGACCGGCGGCCGGCCGGCCGGCTCGGTGCTCCTCCGTCACCCCCGCCCGAAGCTCGTCCGCGGCGACGTCCCGGTCGAGGCCGTCGACGACCTCTACAGCGAGCTCGTCCTGGTGCCGTGGTGACGGCGCCGTCCATCCCCGTCCCGAGGAGTCCCTCGATGCGCGTCCACCTCCACGACCTGCTCGACGAGCAGGCCCGGCTGCATCCCGACCGGCCGGCGCTGACCGACCGCGCCGCGACCGTCCCGTACGGCGAGCTCGCGGCCCGCGTGCACGCGCTCGCGGCCGGACTGCGCGGCCTCGGCCTGACCCGCGGCGACCGGGTGGGGATCCTGCTCGACAAGCGCCTGGAGACCGTCGAGTCGATCTTCGCCACCTCGGCCGCGGGCGGGGTGTTCGTGCCGGTCAACCCGGTCCTCAAGCCGGCCCAGGTGGGGCACGTGCTCGCCGACTGCGAGGTCCGGCTGCTGGTGACCACCCGGCAGCGGTGGCAGGCGCTCCGCGCCGAGCCGGGCCCCGGACCGGCGCCGGAGGTCGTCGTGCTGGTCGACGCGCCCGCGGGCAGCGGCGGCGACGAGGACGGCTCGCAGCTCGTGCCGTGGGCCGACGCGCTGGCCGCCGGACCGGACCGGCGCGGCCCGTCGTACCGCGGGGCGGAGGGGGACCTGGCCGCGATCCTCTACACCTCGGGCAGCACCGGCCGGCCCAAGGGCGTCGTGCTGACCCACCGCAATCTGCTGGCCGGCGCCGAGAGCGTGGCCGGCTACCTGGAGCACCGGCCCGAGGACGTCGTGCTCGCGGCGCTGCCGCTGAGCTTCGACGCAGGGTTGAGCCAGCTGACGACGACCTTCGCGGTCGGCGCCCACGTCGTGCTGGTCAACTACCTGGCGCCGGCCGACGTCGTCCGGCTCTGCGTCGAGCACGGGGTGACCGGGCTGACCTGCGTGCCCCCGCTCTGGGCCCAGCTGGCCGAGGCGGCGTGGCCGGCCGAGGGGGTCCGGCTGCGCTACCTGGCCACCACCGGGGGCCGGCTGCCCCGGGCCACGCTGGACCGGCTCCGGGCGCTCTTCCCGCACGCCCGGCCGTTCCTGATGTACGGCCTGACCGAGGCGTTCCGGTCGACGTACCTGGATCCGGCCGAGGTGGACCGGCGGCCGGACTCGATCGGCAAGGCGGTCCCGGGCGCCGAGATCCTCGTCCTGCGCCCCGACGGGACGCCGGCGGCGCCGGGCGAGGAGGGCGAGTTGGTGCACCGCGGACCCTTCGTCGCGCTCGGCTACTGGAACGACGCGGAGCGCAGCGCGGAGCGGTTCCGGCCGCTGCCCGGCACGGTCGCCGGCTGGCGCACCCCCGAGCTGGCGGTCTGGTCGGGCGACACCGTGCGCACCGACGCCGAGGGCTTCCTTTACTTCGTCGGCCGGCGCGACGACATGATCAAGACCTCCGGCTACCGGGTCAGCCCGACCGAGGTGGAGGAGGCCGCCCACGACAGCGGCCTGGTCGGCGACGCCGTCGCGCTCGGCGTGCCCGACGAGCGGCTGGGCCAGCGGATCCTCCTGGTGGTCAGCCCGCGGTCCGAGGAGCACGCCGACCTCGCCGACCCCGGCGCGCTGCTCGCCGCGCTCCGCCGCCGACTGCCCCTGTTCATGGTGCCGAGCGAGGTCCGGGTCCGGGCCCGGCTGCCGCGCTCGCCCAACGGCAAGCTCGACCGGGTGCGGATCCGCGAGGACGTCTCGTGAGCACCGTGGACCGCTCCGCGAGCGCTGCGACCGACCGGCACCTCGACCGCTTCGGGAGCTCTGGAGTGGAGCTCCTGGTCGGTGGCGTGCCCCTGGGCCGGCTGGCCGCACGGGTCGGGTCGACCCCGTTCTTCGCCTACGAACGGGCCGGGGTCACCCGCGCGGTCGGCGCCCTGCGGGCCGGGCTCGGCGACGCCGTCGAGCTCGGGTACGCCGTCAAGGCCAACCCGATGCCGGCGCTGGTCGGCCACCTGGCGGGTCTGGTCGACTGGTTGGACGTGGCATCGGCCGGCGAGCTGGCGGTCGCCCTGGACACCGGGAAGTCGCCCGACCGGATCAGCTTCGCCGGCCCGGGCAAGACCGACACCGAGCTGTCCGTCGCGGTCGCCGCGGGCGTGCTGATCGAGCTGGAGTCGGCCCGCGAGGCGGTCCGGGTGGTGCGGGTGGGCGAGGACCTCGGCATCCGCCCGCGGGTCGCCGTACGGGTGAACCCCGACTTCGCCGTGCAGGGCTCGGGGATGCGGATGGGCGGCGGCCCCCAGCAGTTCGGAGTGGACGCCGAGGAGGTCCCGCACCTGCTGGTGCTGCTGGCCGACCTGGACCTCGCGGTCGAGGGCTTCCACCTCTTCGCCGGCTCGCAGAACCTGCACCCCGACCTGCTCCGCCAGGCCCAGGAGCACACCGTCGACCTGCTGCTGGCGCTGGCCGAGCGGCTCCCCGCCCCGCTGCGCTACCTGAACCTGGGCGGCGGCCTCGGCATCCCGTACGCCGAGCGCGACCGGCCGCTCGACCCGGCGGAGGTCGGCGGGACGCTGGCCCGGCTGGTCGAGGAGCGGGTCCGGCCCCGGCAGCCCGACGCGCACGTCGTCCTCGAGCTCGGTCGCTTCCTCGTCGGTGAGTCCGGGGTCTACGTCACCCGGGTCGTCGACCGCAAGGTCTCGCGCGGGCGGACCTACCTGGTCGTCGACGGCGGCCTGCACCACCAGCTCGCCGCGACCGGCAACCTCGGCCAGGTGATCCGGCGCAACTACCCGATCGCCGTCGGCACCCGTCTCGGCGGCGGCGAGGTGGAGACCGTCGACGTCGTCGGCTGCCTGTGCACCCCGCTCGACGTCCTCGGCCACGAGGTCGAGCTGCCGGTCGCCGACGTCGGCGACCTGGTCGTGCTCTTCCAGGCCGGCGCCTACGGGCGCACGGCCAGCCCCCAGCAGTTCCTCGGCCACCCGGCGCCCGCCGAGGTCCTGGTCTGAGCACCCACCCGTCCCGCAGGAGATCAGGAGTCACCGTGTCCCAGTCCGCCACCCGTCCCGACCCGTTCCCGCAGGTGCGGGCCGTCCTGGTCCGTGTCCTCGGCCTCGAGGACCGCGCGCACCTGCTCGACCCGACGACGCCGCTGCTCGGGGAGCTGCCCGAGCTGGACTCGCTCGCCGTCCTCGAGCTGGCCGTCGCCCTCGAGGAGGAGTTCGACATCGTCGTCGACGACGCCGACGTCACGGGCGAGCTGTTCGCCACCCTCGGCAGCCTCAGCGCGTACGTGCACGACCGGGCCGGCGGGGCGTGAGCGACGCGTCCGCGCCCGGCTTTGTCGCGGTCTCCGCCGTCGGGCGGGAGGCCGACGGCCTCCTCGACCGCGGACTCGGGGTGCTCGGCGTCCCCGCCAGCCGGTCGGCGGCCGCCGGCGTGGCCCTGGCGACCTGGGGGCCCGATCGGGGGCCGGAGCCGGCCCTGGTCCTCACCGCCGAGGCCCGCCGGCACGACCGACCCCTCACCCCCGCGGCGGTACGGCGGGCCCTCTGCGGACCGGACCTCCCGCTGCTCGCCGAGGTGCTGCCGCCCTTCGCCGCGCTCACCCGGGACGACGACGGGGCGGTGGTCGCCGCGGTCGACCCGCTCGGCCTGCGGCAGCTCTACCTGCGCCGAGGACCCGGCTGGGCGGCGCTGTCCAGCTCCGCCCGGGTGCTGGCGGCGCTGGCGCCGACGGGCCTGGACCTCAAGGCGGTCGCGATCCAGAGCCGGCTGGGCTGGCAGCTCGGCCGGCGCACCCTCTTCGCCGGTGTCGAGCAGGTGCCCGCCGGGAGCCTGCTGCGCCTGCACGACGGCCGGCTGGACCTCCGCGACGTCCGCCCCGCGCGACCGGTGGCGGGCTCGGCGACGGACGTGGCGGCCACCGTCGCCGCCTGCCGCGACCTGCTGCGCGGCTACCTCACGGCGTACCTCGACGATCATCCCGACCCGGTCCTGCAGCTCACCGGCGGCCAGGACTCCCGGCTGCTGCTCTCGGCGATCGACCCGGCGCGCCGGCGCGGGCTGCGGGTGCTGACCCTGGGGGTGCCGGGCAGCCCGGACGTCGCCATCGCCGCCGACCTGGCCCGCCGCGGGGGGATGCGGCACGAGGTCCTCGACCTCGCCGGCCTGGACGACCTCGACCCGGCGACCGCCTGGACGCTCACGGTCGCGGCCGCCGACGCGCTCGAGCTGGCGGCGGACCCGGTCGCCCGCGCGGCGCTCGACGTCGCCGAGACCCGGGCCGAGCCCGGCCCCCGGCTGTCCGGGCTCGGCGGCGAGGTCGCCCGCGGCTTCTACTACCTCGGCCTCGGGACGACGTCGCCCGTCACGGCCCGGCGGGCGCACCGGCTGGCCCGGTGGCGGATGTACGCCAACGAGGCGGTGGCGCCGGACGTCCTGGCGCCGGGCTTCGCCACCTGGGCGGGCGAGTTCGCGCTCGACGAGGTGCACCGGGTCCTGGCCGCCGATGGCGAGCCGTGGTTCGCCGCCACCGACCGGCTCTACCTCGACGAGCGGATGCAGCGCTGGGCCGGCGCCACCGAGACGGCCGTGTGCCAGCGGCGCGCGGTCGCGAACCCGATGCTCGACGACCGGTTCGTCGCCGCCGTGTCCGCGCTCTCCCCGGCCGCCAAGCGCTCCTCGCGCTTCCTCGGCCGGTTGTCGGTGGCCCTCGACCCCGAGCTGGCCGACCTGCCCCTCGACGGTCGGCCCCCGCCCCGCCTCTACGCGGAGCCGGGCTGGACCGCGGTGCCCGCCCGGGTCCGTACGACGGGGGCGGCCGCGGTCCGCAAGGCCGGGCAGCGGCTGGCCGGGGGGCGTCGTGCCCCCGCGGGCGGGGACACCCTCGCGAGCCGGGTGACGTCGTACTGGCGCTACCGCCCGGAGCTGCTCGACCCGGTGCGTGCCACGGGGTTGCTGCGCGAGGAGTGGCTCGACCGGGTGGTCCGCGGCGAGGTCGCGCCGGACCCCGCCAGCACCGCCCTGGTGGTCAACCTCACCCTGGCCGCCTCCGTGGCCGAGCGCGCACCGGCCGGTCCACGCTCGTTGGTCGAGTAGCGAGCGCCGGCGAGCGTGTCGAGACCCGCTGCGGGGGTCTCGATACGCCGCTTCGTTCCTCAGCGGCTACTCGACCGACGAGGGATGGGGTGGTGTTCGTTGGTCGAGGGCCGACGAGGGATGGGGTGGTGTTCGTTGGTCGAGGGCCGACGAGGGACGGGGTGGTGTTCGTTGGTCGAGGACCGACGAGGGATGGGGTGGTGTTCGTTGGTCGAGGACCGACGAGGGATGGGGTGGTGTTCGTTGGTCGAGTAGCGAGCGCCAGCGAGCGTATCGAGACCCACTGCGGGGGTCTCGATACGCCGTTTCGTTCCCCAGCGGCCACCCGACCGACGAGTGAGCGCATCACCCATTTGAGGGAGAGTCGGGATTCCCGACCTCCTGCCGTGGCTACGGTCCGCGACGAGGGAGGGGACCTGCGAGGTCCTCGACCACGTGCCGTCCGGCGCGTGGGATCATCGACGGACCACAGTTCCGTGTGCGCGCGTCCCTTCAGCGCGCCTCGGGCAGGAGTGTTATGCAGATCTCGACCCGACTCGTCGCGCTCGTCGCCGGCGTCGTCCTGGCAGCCCTGCTGCCGGCCGGCGCGTCGGCAGCGGTGCCCGCCGACCGCCGCGAGACCCCCCGGATCGCCGGCGCGGCCACCACCGGGGTCCCGGCCGCACAGCGGCTGCGCCCCTACCGCGGACCGTGCACGATCACCCGTGACGGCACCCGCATCGTCGGCCGGACGGTCGGCTGCGACCTCCGCATCCGCGCCCGGGGCGTCCGGATCAGCCGGTCGTACGTCGCCGGCACCATCGCCACCGCCGGCCGCGGCTCGTTCCGCCTGGTCCGCTCCACCGTCGACGCCTCGCCGGGCTCGTCCCGGATGGTCACCGTCGTGGGGGAGAGCCGGTTCCGGGTGGTCCGCTCGGAGATCCGCGGCGGCAACCGCAGCATCAACTGCTGGGACCGCTGCCTGGTCCGGCACAGCTGGGTGCACGGCCAGGACACCGACGCGACCGGACGCACCCACGAGTCCGGCATCCGGATGGGCACCCGGGGCCGGTTCGTCGGCAACCGGATCGCCTGCGACGCGCCGAACGTCGCCCCCGACGCCGGCTGCTCCGCCCCCCTCACCGGGTACGGCGACTACGGCCCGGTCCGGGACAACCTGGTCCAGGGCAACCTCTTCGTGGCCACGACCGGCGGCACCTGCGCGTACGGCGGCTCCTCGGGCGGCAAGCCCTTCTCCGGCCACGCGCGGGGGATCCGGTTCATCGACAACCGCTTCGAGCGCGGTTCGACGCGCCGCTGCGGCTACTGGGAGCCGGTGATGGACTTCGACCGGTCCGCCCCGGGCAACGTCTTCACCGGGAACCGGTGGATCGACGGCGGGCGGGTGCGGCCATGAGTGGCACCCACCGGGCCGCCGTGCCGGCCCGCCCCCCGGTCCGCCGGTGGCGCCCGGCCCTCGTGGCGGCGCTCGCGACCACCCTGGTCGTCTCCGCCACCGTCACGGCCTACGCGGCCGTGTCCAAGATCCGGCCCTCCCGCCCGGCCGCCGCCGTGGCTGCCGCCTACGGGATCTTCCCGGCCGACCTGGTCCCGGACTCGGCCGTCGACACCGACACCGCGGCCGCCACCCTCGGCGTGAGCTTCTCGACGAGCACGCCGGGCGTGGTCACCGCGGTCGAGGTCTACCGCGGCCGCGGCGGCGCGGTCCCCGAGGACGGGACCCTCTGGTCGCCGACGGGCACCCCGCTCGCGTCGGCCGAGTTCACCGGGACCCGCCGTACGGGCTGGGTCACGGCGACCCTGTCCGAGCCGGTCCGGCTGGAGCCCGGGCAGCGCTACGTCGCGTCGTACGACGCCCCGCGGGGCCGGTACGCCGGCGACAACGGGGAGCTGGACGCCGACGACCCGGTCGTCAACCGGGCCCTGACCGCCTGGCGCGGCGTCTACACGCGGGCGACCGGCTCCGTGCCGACCCTGACCTATCGCGACACGAACTACTACGTCGACGTGCTGTTCGTGCCCGACGGGTCCGGGACGGCCGGCACGCCGGACCCAAGCGCGACCGACCCGACGGACGGGCCCACGGACGACCCGACGGACGAGCCGACCGAGGAGCCCACCGACGACCCGACGGAGCCCACGGACGAGCCGTCCGAGGACCCGACGGACGACCCGACGGAGGAGCCCACCGACGACCCGACCACCCCGACGCCCACCCCGACGCCCACCCCGACGCCCTCCCCGACCCCGACGTCCACGCCGACACCCCCGGCGGGCGGCTTCCCGGACGCGGCCAGCACCGGTGTGCCGGCCGGCACCGCGCTCACGCCGTACACCGGTCCGTGCACGATCACCCAGGCCGGCGCGGTCATCGACGCGAAGACGGTGGACTGCGACCTGGAGATCCGCGCCGCCGGCGTGGAGATCCGCCGTTCGGTGATCAACGGGACGGTCGGCAACGACGAGAACACCGGCGGCCGGTCGTTCACCATCACCGACAGCGAGGTCCGGGTCGGCGACGGGCCGGGCACCGGCATCGGCTCGCGCGACTTCGTGGCCACCCGGGTCGAGGTCACCGGTGGCAACCGGTCGGTCAACTGCTGGATGAGCTGCACCATCCGCGACTCCTACGTGCACGGGCAGTTCACCGACGAGACCGGGACCTACCACGAGTCCGGCATCCGGATGGGCTCCGGCTCGACGATCACCGGCAACACGATCGCCTGCGACGCGCCCGACGTGCCGCCGGACGCCGGGTGCTCCGCCGGCCTCACCGGGTACGGCGACTTCGCCGCGGTCCGCGACGTCCTGGTCCAGGGCAACCTGTTCCTGCCCAGCACCGGCGGCACCTGCGCGTACGGCGGCTCGTCGGGCGGCAAGCCGTTCTCCGCCCTCACCGTGCGCGTCCGGTTCCTCGACAACGTGTTCGTCAAGGGCCGGACCGGCAAGTGCGGGGCCTACGCCCCGGTGCTCGACTTCGACCGCTCCGCGCTGGGCAACGAGTGGAGCGGCAACGTCTGGCAGGACGGCGGCGTGGTCAGCCCCTGACCAGTATTGGGGAAAGCCGGTCCCGGTCGTCCTGACCGGGGCCGGCGGGCTCGCAGGGTGCAGGCATGAGGAAAGCGGCCAGCGCCCCCCACGTCCTGATCGTCGTGCAGAACCTGCCGGTCCCGCTGGACCGGCGGGTCTGGCTGGAGTGCCGGGCGCTGCGCGAGGCGGGGTACGCCGTCAGCGTCATCTGCCCGAAGGGGCCGGGTGACCCCTCGCGGGAGACCCTCGACGGGGTCCGCGTGCACAAGTACCGGCCCGCCCCCGAGGCCTCCGGGGCGCTGGGCTACCTGGTCGAGTTCGTCTACAGCTGGGTGCGCACCGCGCTGCTGTCGGTGCGGGTCTGGCGCGAGCAGCCCTTCCAGCTCCTCCAGGCCTGCAACCCGCCGGACACCTACTGGGCGCTGGCCCGGCTCTGGAAGCCGCGCGGCGTCCGGTTCGTCTACGACCAGCACGACCTGAACCCCGAGCTGTTCCTGTCCCGCTTCGGCGAGCCGACCGGCCTCGGCGGGCGGGCCCAGCTCGGCCTGCTGCGCTGGCTGGAGCGGCGGACCTACAGCATGGCCGACCACGTCATCTCGACCAACGGCTCCTACCAGAGGGTGGCGATCGAGCGCGGGCACCTCGCGCCGGAGCAGGTCACGGTCGTGCGCAGCGGGCCGGACACCCGGGTGATGCGCCCGGTCCTGCCGGCGGCCTCGGTGCCGCCGCCGCGGCACCAGCTCGCCTACCTCGGGGTGATGGGCCCCCAGGACAACGTCGAGGTCGTCCTGGAGGTGGTCCACGAGCTGGTCCACGTCCGCGGTCGCGACGACGTCGAAGCGGTGCTGATGGGCTTCGGCGACTGCTTCGACGCCCTGGTCCGCCGCAGCCACGAGCTGGGCCTCGACGACGTCGTCACCTTCACCGGCCGGGTCGGCCTCCCCGAGATCGCCACTCGGCTGAGCGCGGCCGCCGTCGGCCTGTGCCCCGACCGCAAGACGCCGCTCAACGACGTGTCCACGATGAACAAGACCATGGAGTACATGGCCTACGCGCTGCCGTCGGTCGCGTTCGACCTCGTCGAGACCCGGGTCTCCGGCGCCGAGACCTGCCTGTACGTCGAGTCCGGTGACCTCACCGGGTTCGCCGACGCGGTGGAGCGGCTCCTCGACGACCCGGGGCTGCGCTGCCGGCTGGCGCGGGCCGCGCGGACCCGGGCCAGCGAGGTGCTGGACTGGCGCCCGCAGGCGGCGGCGTACGTCGGGGTCTACGACCGGCTGACCGGCCGCGACCGGCAGGACGTCCCGCGCGAGGCGGTCGCGGCGTCGTACGTCGACGTCGAGAGCGACGAGGAGCTGCGCCGCTTCGTCCTCGCCCGGGGACCGGTCGCCCCGGCCCGCCACGACCACGCCCTCGGCGCCTGACCGCCTCGGGCCGACGGGACGAGGCCGAGGATGTCGCCCGTCGAGCGCGAGGACCAGCGCCGGGACCTGCGCGCGCTGCTGGGGCTGCTGGTCTGCACCGCGCTGGTCACGGCCCTGGTCGCCGGCACCGTGGTGTGGGCGCAGTCCAAGATCCCCCGTGTCCGCCACACCGAGCCCGCCTTCGCGGGCCTCACTGACCGCCCCGCCCGGGTGCCCGGCCCCGCCGGAGGCGCCCTCAACCTCCTGCTGCTCGGCACCGACCGTCGTTCGGACGTGCCGACCACCGGGGAGGGTGCCCGGGCGGCGGCGTGGGAGCCGGGCGAGCAGCGCACCGACACGATGATGCTGGTGCACGTCGCCGCCGACCGACGCTCGGTCCAGGTGGTGTCGCTGCCCCGCGACTCCTGGGTCCGGGTGCCCGGGCACGGTCGCGCGAAGATCAACGCGGCGTACTCCCTCGGCGGCCTGCCGCGCGCCGTCGAGACGGTCGAGACGCTCACGGGGGTCCGGCTGGACCACGTCGCGGTCGTCGACTGGTCCGGCTTCCGGGCCCTCGCCGACCTGGCCGGCGGCGTCCGGGTCCGGGTGCCGGAGACGGTCGTCGACAGCATCCGCGACACGACCTGGACCGCCGGCGAGCACCTGCTCAGCGGCGACGAGGCCCTCGCGTACGTCGGCCAGCGCTACGGCCTGCCCGGCGGCGACCTGGACCGGGTCCGCCGCCAGCAGGCGGTGCTGCGCGCCCTGCTCACCGACAGCCTGCACGCCGAGATGCGCAAGGACCCCGAGCAGTCGGCCCACTTCGTGACCGAGGTGCTGCGGCACGTCGCCGTCGACGAGACCTGGTCGCTCACCGGGATCCTGGGCTTCTGCGCCTCCCTGCGCGACCTCCGCACCGCCGACGTCCGGTTCCTGACCGCCCCGGTCGCCGGTCTCGGCCGCGAGGGTGCGCAGTCCGTGGTGCACCTCGACCGCCCCCTCGGCCGGGAGCTGTGGGACGCCGTCCGCGACGACGTCGCCGCGACCTGGCTGGACCGGCACCCCGATCTCGAGACGGGCGACGTGGTGCGCTGAAGCCCCACCGGTGGTTGAGGAGGGACGAAGTCCCGACTCGAGACCCGGTGAGCCGTACGTCGGCCTCCGTTGAGCCCGATCGCGGCTCCGCGATCGGACTACCCCGTCACCCCGTCCAGACCGGAGGCGGGTCGATCTCGCGGACCGTGGCATAGCGTTCGAAGAAGCGGAGGTAGACGTCGCGCAGGTAGTCGACACGCTCCGCGTTCGAGCGCATCGCTCGCAGGTGCCGCAGCGGGATGTACATGTTCAGCCCGTCCTTCGTCCTGCGGAACCCGATCGCGTCGCGGTTCTCGTCGAAGTGCATGAAGTAGAAGGTGTCCGCACTCGTCAGGTCGTCCCGGATCCCCTGGTGCCAGTAGCGCCAGCTGGACTGGTCGCACAGCTGGTCCCACGCCTTGCGAAGACCGGCGTCGAGCATCTCGGCCTCGGCCATGCCCCGGTTGTCGAACTGCATCGAGACGTGGGCCACGCCGTGACGGCTCCGGTACGTACCGATTCCCATGCCCACGCCCTTCCTCCCGCTGACGCGACCGCCTGTGCTGTGGGTCAGCATCGCGGAGCCCACGAGACGTGGGTCCCGTCATGATCGCAACTGCGCGGTCTCGTGTCCGGGGAAGCACGACGACCGGGCCCGGCGGTCTACCGCACGACCCCCGGCGACCAGGCCTGCTCGACGAGCAGCTCCGGCTCCGCATCGGGGTCGGTGTCCAGCGACCACACGTCGCTGACGCCGGGCTCGTCGGGGCGCGGGACGCCGTACAGGACGGTGTCGTCGTCGAGCCACGCGAGCTGGTCGTCGACGTTGCGCTCCTCGCCGCCCAGGACGGTGCGCTCGCCGGTGGCCAGGTCGAGGACGGCCGGGGTCCAGCGGCGTCCGCTGCCGCGGCCGTCGGCCTGCTTGAAGGCGATCCGGGTGCCGTCGGGGGAGAGGGAGGGGCACTCGACGTCGTCGGCGACGGTCTCGAGGGTGCGCTCGACCAGGTCGCCGCGGACCAGGTAGGTCCGCCCGCGGGTGCCGACGGTGGCGTAGAAGGTGCGGTCGTCGTCCGCGAAGGTCACCCCCCACACGTTCCGGTCCCGCGGGGCCGCAGGCTCGCCGTCGATCTCCAGCGCGAACTCCTCCAGGTTCCCGTACGACGTCCCGCCGACCCGGCGGACCTCGGTCGCGGTCGAGAAGCCGCGGGTCAGGTAGGAGTGGCCGCTGACGAACGCGGTCGTCGCGACCAGCGACCCGTCCGGCGACAGTCGGGTCCGGCTCGGCAGGCCGGGCAGCGGCGCGGACCCGGTCTCCTCCCAGTCCGCGTCCAGCACCAGCGCGTCGTACGACGTGACGACGCCGCGTCCGGTCCGCAGGCAGCTGCGGGTCGTCGCGGTGGCGTCGACCCGGTCGCAGACCACCCCGGTGAAGCTGCGCGGGCCCGACGGGTCGGCGAGGGGGACGGTGGCGACGACGCCGTACTCCTGGTCGACGCCGGTGTGCCGGAAGACCAGCACCGGACCCTCGGCGGCCGCGGGGGCGGTCGCCACGGGGACGCTCGGCGGGGAGCTGATGCGCTCCTGGGTGTCCGCGCGCTCCTGCAGGACGTACGCCGTGCTGCCGCCGGCCAGGGCGAGGCACAGGGCCGCGAAGGCGGCGGGGCGGGTCCGGCGGCTCATCGCGACGCCGGGGCGAGCAGGCGGAGCGCGGCCGGGACCAGCAGGACCAGCCCGGCGGCCACCCCGAGCAGGGCGACCGTCGGGCCGACCACCAGCCACAGCACGCCGAAGCCGACCGCGGAGAGCAGGCGGGCGACGGCGACGACGGTCTGGGCGAGCGCGATCCCGCTCGCGCGGGCCCGGACCGGCACGGCCTGGCCGGCCACCGCGGCCAGCACCCCGTCGGTGGCGGCGTAGAAGAGGCCGAGCAGCAGGACTGTCGCGACCGTGCCGACCGCCACCGACCGGGTCGCCAGCAGGGTCGCGCCGGCGTAGGCGGCGGCGAGCGCGAGGTGGCCGACGACCAGCACCCGGGCCCGCCCGCAGCGGTCGGCCAGCCGGCCCACCGGGAGCGCGAGGAGGAGGTACGCCGCGCTGGTGCCGACGTACAGGACGGGGAACCAGTGCGCCGCGAAGCCGCCGGACTCCAGCAGCACCAGGTAGACGAACCCGTCGCCGACGGTCAGCAGCCCGAGCGCGCCGGCGACCACGCTGACCCGCAGCAGCGCGGGCGAGCGGAGGTCGCGCCAGCGCACCCGGGGCGGGGCGGGACCGGCAGGCACGGGCACCGCGCCCGCGCCGGCCGGGACGAAGAGCACGAGCAGCGCCAGGCCGGCCACCGCGAAGGCGATCGACAGCACCATCACCGAGCGGTAGCCGCCGGGCACGAGCCACAGGACCACGAAGGCGAGCACCGGCCCCAGGAAGGCGCCGACGGCATCGAGGGCGCGGTGCACGCCGAAGGCCCGGCCGAGGTGCTCGGGGTCGGCGTCGGCGGCGATCATCGCGTCGCGCGGGGAGGTGCGGATGCCCTTGCCGACCCGGTCCGCCGTCACCACCGCGGACACCGCGCCCAGGCCGGACACCAGGGGCAGGAGCACCCGGCTGACCGCGGACACGCCGTACCCCGAGGCGGCGACCCACTTGGGGCGACCGGTGCGGTCGGAGACCCAGCCGGCGCCGAGCCGGACCAGCGCGCTCACGCCCTGGTAGAGGCCCTCGACCACGCCGTACGCCGCGGGGGAGAGGCCGACGACCACGGACAGGTAGAGCGGCAGGATCGCCGCCACCGACTCCGACGAGACGTCGGTCAGCAGGCTGACGCAGCCGAGGAGGACGACGGTCCGGCCGACCGGTCGGCGCCGGGTCGCGTCGGGGAGGGAGGGGGCGTCCGGGCGCTCCCGCAGCGAGAGGTACACGGCGGCTCAACCACCGCTCGGCCGGACGACCGGCTCGACGATCGGATGGACGACGGGGACCCGGCCTGCCCTCCCGTCCGGCCGGACCGGCCGGGTCCCGCGCCGTGGACCCACCCCATCGCCTCCCGGACGGGCCCGGGGCGGGCGAGGATCGCTTTCCCCGATTTCGATGACCAGGTCCATCGCGGTCAGGACGTCGAGCGGCCGGCTGACGCCCGCAGGTCGGTCGGCGGCTGCCACTCCAGGCTGAACGCCATCCCGACGGCGGCCAGCTGCGAGCTCACCTGCAGCTTCGCGAGGATCGACTTGACCTGCGTGCGCACGGTGGCCTCCGAGACGACGCTCAGCCGGGCGATGTCGCGGACCGGCCGGCCGGCCATCAGGTGACCGAGCACCTCCCGCTCGCGGGCGGTGAGCTCCTCGATCCGGCGCCGTCGTTCCTGCCGCTCCTGGCGCTCGTGGTGCCACAGGGCCAGCAGCTCCTCGCGCTCCTGGACGTCCATGACCGGGAGCCCGTGGTTGATCCGCCGGACGACGGCCAGGATCTCCTGGAGCGGCTGGGCCTTCGAGAGCGTCTTGCGTGCGCCGTAGCGGATGCACTCGCCCCAGCGGGCCCGCTCGAGCGAGGCGGTGACGACCACGACGTTGGCGCCCATCCGGGCGATCGGGTTGATCAGGCTGGCCCCGTCGCCGAACGAGCCCAGGTCCAGATCCAGCAGCACGATGCGGGGCCGCAGCCGGGCGATCGAGCCCAGCAGCTGCGCGGAGCCGCTGGCCGAGGTCGGGACGGGCAGGCGGCGGACGTCGTAGCCCTCGATCGACATGGCGATCTCGAGCGACTCGGCGAACAGCGCGTGGTCCTCGATCAGGACGGTGCGGGAGCCGTTCGGCCCGGCGCGGTTCACGACCGGACCAGCGCGGGTGACGGCAGGCGGACGAGGAAGGTGGTGCCGGCGGCCGTGGGCAGCAGGCTCACGGAGCCCCCGCTGTGCTCCAGGCGGCGCTGGGCGACGTGCAGCCCGATGCCCTGCCCGGCCGAGTCCGGCCCGCGCCGGCCCCAGTCGAAGAGGTGCTCCCGCAGGTCCGGCGCGACCCCGGCGCCGTCGTCGGACACCGCGATCTCGACCGTGCCGTCCCCGGCCGTGCGGACGTCGAGCCGTACGGCGGCGCGCGGGGCGTGCTTGCGGGCGTTGTCGAGCAGGATGCTGACCGCCTCGGCCACGTCGTCCGCCTCCGCGTGCGCGCGCAGTCCGCTGGGCGCCCAGGTCACCGGGTGCCCGGCAGCCTCGTGCGCGACCACCAGGGGCTCCAGCGTCTCGTCGAGGTCGACCGACCCGCGGGCCGCCTCGGAGAGCTGCTGCTGGCGGGTCAGCAGGCGGGCGAGGCGGGCGGACTCGTGGTCCAGCATCTGCTCGAGTCGGATCCGGTGCGGCACGGTGATCTCCCGCCGTTGGTTGATCAGGTGCGAGGCGGAGGCGATGCCCGCCACGCTGTTGGTGACCTCGTGCAGCTGGGCACGCTGCTCGTAGAGGTCGCGCTCGGCCGTCGCGAGCTGCCGGGTCACCTGTCGGAGCTCGTCGATCTGGGTCCGGATGGTCCGCCGCAGCCCGCCGAGGGAGGCCCGGAGGAGGAGCACGGTGCCGCAGAGGCCGGCGGCGAGCACGGCGAGGTCGACCGGGTAGGAGCCGGTGGGCCGGCTGGCCAGCACCTGGTAGGCGGAGAAGAGCACGACCGTGAGGACCAGCTGCCGGGCCCCCACCGTCAGCCGGCGCGTGCGGGCGACCCGCAGCACCAGGGAGGCGATGAGGGCAGCGGCCACGGCCTGGGCGGCCAGGGCCGCGTCGTGCGGGATGTCCGGGGCCGGCACGCGCCCGAGCAGGGCCGGGTGACCGACGGTCAGCGTGACGGCGACCAGCAGCCCGGCCGTCCGGTCGAAGGACCAGCGGCGCGACCGGGTCAGCGCGACCAGGAGGACGACCAGCGTCAGGTCGGCGACCAGGGTCCAGGTCTCGTGCCCGAGCAGGACGGACCCGCCGGACGTGCCGTGCACCGCGGCGACGCTGAGGCACCGGGCCCCCAGGATCACCGCACCCAGGCAGAGCCAGCCGACGACGTCGTCGCCCGTCAGCCGGTACTGCACGTAGATCACCGCGGCGGCCAGCAGCGCCAGCAGGGCGATCGTCATGTGGCCCGTCGTCACGGCCTGGCTCCCCGAGCGACCGGCGCCGGCCCAGCCCGCGAGGGCCGGGGGCGTGGCGGTCAGCCCGAGGGCGAGGGTGTAGCCCCGCCAGGTCCAGGCGTCGGCGGGATTGCGCAACTTGCTCATCGTGTCCCCTGCAGATCGTCCGAGCCCCGATGACTCGTGGTGTCGTACCTGCGGTCGGAGCGTCCCCATGTCCGTCCCGGGGATGGGACGGTGTGTCGGCCGGTCCCATCATGATCAGCGGACGACCCCCAGTTCGTCCCGTGACTCGGAACCTAGGGGTGGGTCCGGGAGCGCGATGGCGATTCCGAGACGGATACCACAATTTGAGTAGTGCCTCGGGACGTGCGGTGGCGGGCCGGTCTGGACCTCCGGTCTCCCACCATCGGCCCACGGAGCCGGGGGAGCATCACCAAATTGCGGGCCTTCGGCGCCACGTAGGATCGGGGGCGTCCACCCCCTGTCATCCGTGACCGGGGGCTTCCGTGTTGTTGCAAGGAGCCCTGTGTCCTCCACCGCGCTCGCCGGCCTGGCCGACGCCGTCCTCGCCGACCCCACGCTCCGCGGGGCCCTCGACGACGCCCGCGGCGCCCTGGTCCCCAGCCTTGACCTGACCGCCCCCGAGGCGATGCGGCCGTTCGTGGTCGCCGGCCTGGTCCGCGCCGGTCGCACGGTGCTGGCGGTGACCGCGACCTCGCGCGAGGCCGAGGACCTCACCGCGGCCCTGGCCGACCTGGTCGACCCCCACGCCGTCGCCTACTACCCCAGCTGGGAGACGCTGCCCCACGAGCGGCTGAGCCCGCGCAGCGACACCGTCGGCCGTCGCCTCGCCGTCCTGCGTCGGCTCTGCCACCCCGGCACCGACGCGAGCAACGGCCCGCTGAAGGTCGTCGTCGCCCCGGTCCGCTCCCTCCTCCAACCCCAGGTCCAGGGCCTCGGCGACCTGGAGCCCGTCGAGCTGGTGCCGGGCCAGTCGGCCCCCCTCGACGACGTCGTACGACGGCTCGCGGACGCGGCGTACTCGCGGGTCGACCTGGTCGAGCGGCGCGGTGAGTTCGCGGTCCGCGGCGGCATCGTCGACGTCTTCCCGCCGACCGAGGAGCACCCGCTGCGCGTGGAGTTCTGGGGCGACGACGTCGAGGAGATCCGCTCGTTCTCGGTGGCCGACCAGCGCACCCACGAGCAGGTCGAGCGGCTCTGGGCGCCGCCGTGCCGCGAGCTGCTGCTCACCGACGAGGTCCGCGCCCGCGCGGCCGAGCTCGGCCGCACCCACCCGCAGCTGGTCGAGCTGACCGACAAGATCGCGAACGGCATCGCCGTCGAGGGCATGGAGTCGCTGGCGCCGGTGCTCGTCGACGAGATGGAGCTGCTCGTCGACCTGATGCCCGACGACACCCACGTGCTGGTCCTCGACCCCGAGCGGGCTCGCGGGCGCGCGCACGACCTGGTCGCCACCAGCGAGGAGTTCCTCGGCGCCAGCTGGGCGGCGGCCGCCGGCGGCGGCACCGCCCCGATCGACCTGGGCGCGGCGTCGTACCGCTCCCTGGCCGACGTGCGCGACCACACGATCGGCCGGTCGCTGGCCTGGTGGACGGTCAGCCCGTTCGGTCTGGACGGCGAGGTCGATGCGGAGGACGGCGGCCGGGTGCTCCCGATGCGCCCCGTCGACGCCTACCGCGGCGACGTCGAGAAGGCCATCAAGGACCTCGACGGCTGGCGCGGCGACGGCTACCGCACGGTCGTGCTCCACCTCGGCCACGGCCCGGCCGAGCGGATGGTGGAGGCGCTCGGCGAGCGCGACGTCCCGGCCGTCCTCGACGGCGACCCGGTGCTCGGCACGGTCAGCGTGACCTGCGGCGCGCTCACCCAGGGCTTCGTCGACGACACCAACCGGCTGGTGCTGCTGACCGGCGAGGACATCTCTGGTCAGCGCGCGTCCACCCGCGACATGCGCAAGATGCCGGCGCGCCGCAAGAAGCAGATCGACCCGCTGGAGCTGAAGGCCGGCGACTACGTCGTCCACGAGCAGCACGGCGTCGGCCGGTTCGTGGAGATGAAGCAGCGCGAGGCCGGGGGAGCGGTGCGCGAGTACCTCGTCCTCGAGTACGGCGCCTCCAAGCGCGGCGGCCCGCCCGACCGGCTCTACGTCCCGGCCGACGCGCTCGACCAGGTGACCCGGTACGTCGGCGGCGAGCAGCCAAGCCTCGACCGGCTCGGCGGCGCCGACTGGGCCAAGCGCAAGGGCCGGGCCCGCAAGGCGGTCCGCGAGATCGCCGCCGAGCTGATCAAGCTCTACGCCGCCCGGCAGGCCACCAAGGGCTATGCGTTCGGCCCGGACACCCCCTGGCAGCGCGAGCTGGAGGACGCCTTCCCGTTCACCGAGACGCCCGACCAGCTGACCACCGTCGAGGAGGTCAAGGGCGACATGCGCCAGGTGGTCCCGATGGACCGGCTGGTCTGCGGCGACGTCGGCTACGGCAAGACGGAGATCGCCGTACGGGCGGCGTTCAAGGCGGTCCAGGACGGCAAGCAGGTCGCCGTGCTCGTGCCGACGACGCTGCTGGTCACCCAGCACCTCAGCACCTTCGCCGAGCGGATGAGCGGCTTCCCGGTCGTGCTGAAGGCCCTGAGCCGCTTCCAGAGCGACAAGGAGGCCAAGGAGGTGATGGCCGGGGTCGCCGAGGGCTCGATCGACATCGTGGTCGGCACCCACCGGCTGCTGAACCCCGACATCCGGTTCAAGGACCTCGGCCTGATCATCGTCGACGAGGAGCAGCGC
Organism: Nocardioides sp. CCNWLW216; assembly: GCF_037120545.1. Classification (NCBI taxonomy): domain Bacteria; kingdom Bacillati; phylum Actinomycetota; class Actinomycetes; order Propionibacteriales; family Nocardioidaceae; genus Nocardioides; species Nocardioides sp. CCNWLW216. The sequence goes on along the minus strand of NZ_JBBBBJ010000002.1, from coordinate 445,867 downwards.
TTCGGCGTCGAGCACAAGGAGCAGATGAAGCGGATGCGCACGTCCGTCGACGTGCTCTCGATGAGCGCGACGCCGATCCCGCGCACGCTGGAGATGGCGATCACCGGCATCCGCGAGATGTCGACGATCACCACCCCGCCCGAGGAGCGGCACCCCGTGCTGACCTACGTCGGCGCCTACGAGGACCGCCAGGTGGTGGCCGCGATCCGCCGGGAGCTGCTGCGCGAGGGGCAGGTCTTCTACATCCACAACCGGGTGAACTCGATCGAGAAGGCCGCGGGGAAGCTGAAGGAGCTGGTCCCGGAGGCCCGGGTCGCCACCGCGCACGGCCAGATGGGGGAGAAGCAGCTCGAGCAGGTGATGCTCGACTTCTGGGAGAAGCGCTTCGACGTCCTCGTCTGCACGACCCTGGTCGAGTCCGGCCTCGACGTGTCGAACGCCAACACGATGATCATCGAGCGCTCCGACACCCTCGGCCTCAGCCAGCTCCACCAGCTGCGCGGCCGGGTGGGCCGCTCGCGCGAGCGCGCCTACGCCTACTTCCTCTACCCCCAGGAGAAGCCGCTGACCGAGACCGCCCACGAGCGGCTCGCGACGCTGGCCCAGCACTCCGACCTCGGCGGCGGCATGGCCATCGCCATGAAGGACCTCGAGATCCGCGGCGCCGGCAACCTGCTCGGCGGCGAGCAGTCGGGCCACATCGCCGACGTCGGCTTCGACCTCTACGTCCGGCTGGTCGGCGAGGCGGTCCACGAGTTCAAGGGCGAGGGCGAGCCCGAGCTCAACGAGGTCCGCATCGAGCTGCCCGTCGACGCCCACCTGCCGCACGACTACATCCCGAGCGAGCGGCTGCGCCTGGAGATGTACAAGCGGCTCGCGGAGGTCCGCGCCAACGAGGACGTCGACCTGATCCGCGAGGAGATGGTCGACCGGTACGGCGCGCCGCCGGAGGTGGTCGAGTCGCTGCTGCTGGTCGCCCGGTTCCGGGCCCGGGCCCGCCGGGCGGGCGTCGGCGAGGTGACCATCGCCGGCAAGAACGTCCGGTTCGCGCCGGTCAGCCTGCCCGAGTCGCGCCAGGTGCGGCTGATGCGGATGTATCCGAGGTCGATCGTGAAGACCCAGCTCGACACCATCCTGGTGCCGCGCCCGCAGACGGCGGTCGTGGGCGGTCGCCCGATCGACGGCATCGCCCTGCTTCAATGGGCCGCGAATGTGATCGACGCCATCATCGATCCGCCTGCCCCGGCCGCCCAGTCCTAGGAGCCCACGTGAGCCCGCGTCGCCCCCTCGCCGTCGTCCTCGCCGCTGTCGTCCCGGTGTGCGCCGGGCTCCTGACCGGGTGCGGGGTGACCGACGCCGGCATCCGACCGGGCCAGGCGGTGAGCATCAACGGGACCACGATCTCGGTCACCCGTGTCGACGACGTCGCGAGCAGCGCCTGCGCCGTGCTGCGCTCCGACCCGCAGTTCGACGGCCAGGCGATCGCCGGCACCACCCTGCGCAACGCGGCCCAGCGCGGCCTCTCGCTGGAGGTGATGGCCGACCAGCTGGTCGACGCCTTCGACGTCCAGGTGCCCGACACCGACGAGACGGCCCAGGCCTACCGCGAGACCTACGCGGGCGCCGACCCCGACGACGTCGCGGCGGCCGAGCCGGTCTTCGTCGCCGACCAGTACTTCTCCAACGTGCTGCTGGCCATCGGGGCCGAGGAGGCCGGTGCCAACGCCGCCCAGGAGGCGGTCGTCGCCGCGGGCGTCGCGGCGGTCCAGGACTGGCAGGCCGACGCCGACATCGACACCAACCCGGCCTTCGACGCCATCTCCGTCGGCGACGACCAGATCCTCACCACCCGCGACGACCTGTCGGTCGCCACCACCGACTTCGCTGTCGACGCGAGCGCCGCCGAGGCTCCCGAGGGCTTCGCGAAGGACCTGCCGGAGTCCCAGCGCTGCGGCGGCTGATCCGGTGACCGACGAGCCGCTCCTCGAGTTCCGTGAGGTGATGCGCCGGCTGCGCGCCGAGTGCCCCTGGAAGGCCGAGCAGACCCACCGCTCGCTGGTCCGCTACCTGCTCGAGGAGACCCACGAGACGGTCGAGGCGATCGAGTCCGGCGACCCCGACCACCTCCGCGAGGAGCTCGGCGACCTGCTGCTGCAGGTCTACTTCCACGCCGCCGTCGCCGAGGAGGCCGGTGGCTTCACGATCGACGACGTCGCGCGCGGCATCACCGCCAAGATGGTCCGCCGCAACCCGCACGTCTTCGGCGACGCGTCGAGCGGGACGGCCGCCGAGATCAACGACGCCTGGCAGGCGATCAAGGCCGCCGAGAAGGGCCGCTCCGACCTCACCGAGGGGCTGCCCGCCTCGCTGCCCGCGCTGCTGTACGCCGACAAGGTGCTCGACCGGCTCGAGCGGGCGGGGCGGCCCGTCGTACCGGACGGTGACGGGCTCGGCGAGCGCCTGCTCGCGCTCGTCGCCGAGGCCCACGGGTCCGGGACCGATCCCGAGCAGGCCCTGCGCGACGCCGTACGACGGCTGCTCTGAGCCACGGCCGCGCGGCCTGCACGGAACGCCGTCTCGACGGGTCTAGGCTGGTCGCGCATCCACTCGACTTCCTCAGGAGCAGGTCCCTTGGCAACCATCGAAGCTGTCGGCGCGCGCGAGATCCTCGATTCGCGCGGCAACCCCACCGTCGAGGTCGAGGTCGTCCTCGACGACGGCTCGTTCGCCCGCGCGGCGGTCCCCAGCGGCGCCTCCACGGGCGCGTTCGAGGCGGTCGAGCTGCGTGACGGCGGCGACCGCTACCTCGGCAAGGGCGTCCAGAACGCCGTCGCCGGCGTGATCGAGAAGATCGGCCCCGCGGTCGAGGGCATCGACGCCGACGACCAGCGCCTCGTCGACCAGACGATGCTGTCGCTCGACGGCACCCCCAACAAGGCCGAGCTCGGTGCCAACGCGATCCTCGGCGTCTCGCTGGCCGTGGCCCGCGCCGCGGCCGACTCGGCCCAGCTGCCGCTCTACCGCTACGTCGGCGGGCCCAACGCCCACCTGCTGCCCGTCCCGATGATGAACATCCTCAACGGCGGCTCGCACGCGGACTCCAACGTCGACATCCAGGAGTTCATGATCGCGCCGATCGGCGCGCCGACCTTCCGTGAGGCGCTGCGCCAGGGCGCGGAGGTCTACCACGCGCTGAAGTCGGTGCTGAAGAAGAAGGGCCTCTCGACCGGCCTCGGCGACGAGGGCGGCTTCGCGCCCAACCTCGACTCCAACCGCGCCGCGCTGGACCTGATCGCCGAGGCCGTCTCGGCCGCCGGCCTCACGCTGGGCCGCGACATCGCGCTGGCCATGGACGTCGCCGCGAGCGAGTTCTTCAAGGACGGCTCGTACGCCTTCGAGGGCGGCTCCAAGTCGGCCGACGAGATGACCGCCTACTACGCCGACCTGGTCGCGTCGTACCCGATCGTCTCGATCGAGGACCCGCTCGACGAGGACGACTGGGACGGCTGGAAGGCCATCACCGACCAGCTCGGCACCCAGACCCAGATCGTCGGCGACGACCTGTTCGTCACCAACGTGGAGCGCCTGACCCGCGGCATCGCCGGCGGCCAGGCCAACGCGCTGCTGGTGAAGGTCAACCAGATCGGCTCGCTGACCGAGACCCTCGACTCCGTCGAGCTGGCCCACCGCAACGGCTACCGCTGCATGATGAGCCACCGTTCGGGCGAGACCGAGGACACCACCATCGCCGACCTCGCGGTGGCGACGAACTGCGGCCAGATCAAGACCGGCGCCCCGGCCCGGTCCGACCGCGTCGCCAAGTACAACCAGCTCCTGCGGATCGAGGACGAGCTCGGCGACGCCGCGCGCTACGCCGGCGCCGGCGCGTTCCCGCGCTTCCAGGGCTGAGCAGGGACCGATCGATGGCTGACGACCGCCGCCCGGCCCGCGGGGCACGCCCTCGCGGCCGCACCGGACCCGGGCGCACCCCGGGTGCCGGGCGGACCGGTCGTCCGCGCACGGCCGCCGAGGCGGCCGGCCGGCCGACCTCGCGGCCGCCCGAGCGGGCCCGGCTCCGGCCGACCAGCCGGCTGGCGATCCTGGCCGTCGTCTTCGCGGTGCTGGCCGTCGGCTCCGCCTCGTCGCTGCGGGCGTTCCTGCAGCAGCGCTCGGAGATGCAGGCCCTGCAGCAGGAGATCGTGGAGCGCCAGGACCGCATCGACGACCTGGCCCGCGAGAAGCGGCGCTGGCAGGACACGGCGTACGTCCGCAGCCAGGCCCGGCAGCGGCTCGGCTACGTCATGCCGGGGGAGACGGCGTACGTCGCCCTCGACGCCGACGGCGACCCCATCGAGCCGGGCTCGACGCTGACGGACCCGTCCGAGGTCGACCCGCAGGAGCCCGAGGCCTGGTGGGGCGACGCGTGGGGCTCGGTCGAGCTGGCCGGCGACCCGCCGCCGGCGGGCGACCCGGTGCCCCTGAAGGAGCTCGACGGCTCGGAGGAGCAGGACCAGTGATCCCATCGGCCGATCAGCAAGCGGTCGCGGCCCAGCTGGGGCGGGAGCCCCGGGGCATCCACGAGGTCGGGCACCGCTGCCCGTGCGGCAACCCCGACGTGGTGACCACCGAGCCGCGGCTGCCCAACGGCACCCCGTTCCCGACGACCTACTACCTCACCTGCCCGCGCGCGGCCTCCCGGATCGGGACCCTCGAGGGCACGGGCACGATGAAGGAGATGCAGGAGCGGCTGGGCGAGGACCCGGAGCTCGCTGCGGCCTACCGCGCCGCTCACGAGCGCTACCTCGCGGCCCGCGCCGAGATCGGCCGCGACGCCGGTCTGGAGGTCCCCGAGATCGAGGGCATCTCCGCCGGCGGGATGCCCGATCGCGTCAAGTGCCTCCACGTCCTCGCGGGCCAGGCCCTGGCCCAGGGTCCCGGAGCCAACCCCCTCGGCGACGAGGTGCTGGCCCTGCTCGGGCCCTGGTGGGAGGCGGGTCCGTGCGTGGACCGGTAGCCGCGATCGACTGCGGGACCAACACGGTCAAGCTGCTGATCGGCGACCTGCCCGAGATCGCCGTGCGCGAGACCCGGATGGTGCGGCTCGGTCAGGGCGTCGACGCCACCGGCCGGCTCGCCGACGAGGCGCTCGAGCGGGCCTTCGCCGCCCTCGACGAGTACGCCGAGCTCGTGCGCGCGCACGCCGTGCCCGTCGAGAGCATCCGCTTCTGCGCCACCTCGGCCACCCGCGACGCCAGCAACGCCGACGTCTTCGCCGCCGGGGTGCGCGAGCGGCTCGGGGTCGAGCCCGAGGTGCTCAGCGGTGTCGAGGAGGCGGGCCTGGCCTTCGCGGGCGCGGTCCGCGACCTGCGCGAGCATCCGGCCGAGCCGGTGCTGGTTCTCGACATCGGCGGAGGCTCGACCGAGCTGATCCTCGGCGACACCTCGCCCCAGGTGGCCTGCTCGCTCGACCTCGGCTCGGTCCGCCTGCACGAGCGCCACGTGCGCTCCGACCCGGCCTCGATGGACGAGGTGCACGCCTGCGTCCGCGACATCGACACCGCGCTGGAGTCCGCGCCGGTCGACATCGCCGCGGCGGCGTCCGTGGTCGGCGTCGCCGGGACCGTCACCACCATCGCCGCCGGCGTCCTCGACCTGCCCGCCTACGACCGCGACGCGATCGACCAGGTGCGGCTGTCCTTCGACGACGTGCACGCGATGGTGGGCCGGCTGGTCGGCATGACCGTCGCCGAGCGCCTCGAGCTGCCGTGGATGCACCCCGGCCGCGCCGACGTCATCGACGCCGGCGCGCTGATCCTCTCGCGGGTGCTGCGGCGGGCGAGCGTCGATGAGCTGGTCGTCTCCGAGGCCGACATCCTCGAGGGGATCGCCTGGTCGATCGGCCGCTGACCACCCCTCCGAGCGGTTTGCCGGGTTGGGCGGCTGGTCACCGGACGGTCATGACCGATACCACCAGCGTGACCACGGACGAGCCGATCGGCGCCGTCGTGCACCGGCTCTCGGAGCAGGTACCCGAGCTGGTCCGCAGCGAGGTGCGCCTCGCGCAGGCCGAGCTCACGCAGAAGGGCAAGGCCGCCGGTCTCGGGCTGGCCGGGTTCGGCGCGGCCGGCGTGCTGGCCCTCTACGGCCTCGGGGCGTTCCTCGCGGCCGGCATCGCCGCGCTCGCCCTGGTGCTCCCGGTCTGGGCCGCCGCGCTGATCGTGGGCGGGGCGGTCTTCCTGGTCGCCGGCGCGCTCGCGCTGTTCGGCAAGAAGGAGATCGCCCAGGCCACCCCCGCGACGCCCGAGCGGGCCGTCGCCGGGGTCAAGGAGGACGTCGCGACGCTGAAGGGGGCCCACCGATGAGCCAGACCCCGGCCGAGATCGAGGCCGACATCGTCCGCCAGCGCGAGCAGCTGGCCACCACCGTCGACCTGCTGCAGACCCGCGTGAAGGCGACCGCGATCCACCAGGCCAAGCTCGCCGGCGTCGTCGCCGGCGCTGCGGTGGTCGTCCTGCTCGGCGTCGTCGTCGTACGACGCATCCGCCGCTGAAACCCCGAACCCCACCACCCGAAGGAGCACCTCATGAGCAAGCTCTCCCTGCTGGCCGCGGCCGGCGTCGGCTACGTGCTCGGCGCCCGCGCCGGGCACGAGCGCTACGAACAGATCAAGGCGCAGGCCCAGAAGGTCGCGCGCAACCCGAAGGTTCAGGACGCCGCCCACCAGGTCCAGGACACCGCGGCGACCCAGGCAGCCGCGGCCGCCTCCGTGGTCAAGGACAAGGTCACTGACGTCGCCTCGACGGCTGCCGACAAGGTCAAGCGCGAGGCGTCGATCCAGCCCGCTCCCTGACGTTGCTCCCGCACCCCGCGACCGGGGAGCTCTTCGGATCGCCGGTGCCACCCGGTTCGGGATGGCCCGGCGATCCGGCGCGTCCGGACACGCCCGTGGCTCGTACGCCGGCGGCGGTCCGCCGGCTCGCCCGCGGTGCGGCGCTCGCCGAGCTGGACGCCCGGGTCAGCGTCTGCGCGGCCTGCCCGCGGCTGGTCGAGTGGCGCGAGGACGTCGCCGTGACGAAGCGGGCGTCGTACGCCGGAGAGCCCTACTGGGGCCGGCCGATCCCGGGCTGGGGCGACCCCGCCGCCCGGATTCTGGTGGTCGGCCTGGCCCCGGCCGCGAACGGCGCGAACCGCACCGGCCGGATCTTCACCGGCGACCGTTCCGGCGACTGGCTCTTCGCGAGCCTGCACCGGGTCGGACTGGCGACGCAGGCCACCAGCGTGCACGCCACCGACGGCCTGGAGCTGGTCGGGACCCGGATGGTCGCCACCGTCCGCTGCGCGCCGCCCGACAACAAGCCCACGACGCGGGAGCGCGAGACCTGCGCGCCGTGGATCGAGGCCGAGGTCGGCCTGCTCGCCGGCACGGTCCGGGTCGCGGTGGCGCTGGGCGCGATCGGCTGGGACGCGACCCTGCGCACCTTCCGCTCGCTCGGCTGGGAGGTGCCGCGGCCCAAGCCGCGCTTCGGGCACGGGGCGACGGCCGTCCTCGGGGGTCCGGAGCACGACGTGCTGCTGCTCGGCTGCTACCACCCCAGCCAGCAGAACACCTTCACCGGCCGGCTCACGGAGGCGATGCTGGACGACGTCCTGGGCCGGGCCGCGAGCGTCGCTGCGAGGATGGACCGGTGACCCTCCACGCCATCACCGTCCTCGGGCACGACCGGCCCGGCATCATCGCCGAGACGACCGAGGTCCTCGCCGCGCTCGGCCTCAACCTCGAGGACTCGACGATGACGCTGCTGCGCGGCCACTTCGCGATGACCCTGGTCTGTGCCGGCGACGCCGCTGCCGGTGAGGTCGAGGCCGCCCTCGCGCCCCTGACCGCCGCCGGCACCCTCACCGTCACGGTCCGCGAGGTGCCGCCCGAGCCGGCGCCCGCCGCGACCGGCACCTCCTGGGTGCTCACCGTCCACGGGGGCGACCGGCCCGGCATCGTCTCGGCGGTCGTCGGCGAGGTCGCCCACGTCGGCGGCAACATCACCGACCTGACCACCCGGCTGGCCGGCGATCTCTACCTCCTGGTCGCCGAGATCGACCTGCCCGCCGACACCGACGTCGAGGCCGTGGCCGCGGCGATCCGGGCCGCCGCCGACGCGCTCGGCGTCGGCGCCACCCTGCGCCCGGCGGAGGCCGACGAGCTGTGAGCGACGAGCTGGTCACCTCCTGGTCGGAGGCCCGGCTGGGCGTCGAGGGCCGGGTCCTCGACGTCGTCCGCGCCCCCGCGGCCGTGCTCGCCACCCTCGGCGAGGTGGTCGACCCGAGCGCCCGCTCGACCGTGCAGCTGGCCGCCGACCTGGTCGCCACGATGCGGGTCAGCCCCGGCTGCGTCGGGCTGGCCGCTCCGCAGGTCGGCGTCTCGGCCCGGGTCTTCTGCGTCGACGTCTCCGCGCACCCCAAGACCCGCGGCCACCACGGCACCTTCGTGCTCTGCAACGCCGAGGTCGTCGAGGCCAGCCGCAACGAGAAGGCCCGCGAGGGCTGCATGAGCGTGCCCGACCTCACCGGCGACGTGAAGCGGGCGACGCGGCTCGTCGTACGAGGGCAGCTGCCGGGTACGGCGGAGGAGGTCGTCCTCACCGCCGAGGCGTTCGAGGCCCGCGCCCTCCAGCACGAGATCGACCACTGCTCCGGTCTGCTCTTCCTCGACCGCGCCGCGGGCGCGCACGCCATCCACCCGCGCAAGACCTACTTGTAGGTTGCGGCGCACGCCCCCGTATCCCAATCGGCAGAGGAAGCCGCCTTAAAAGCGGCGTGGTGTGGGTTCGAGTCCCACCGGGGGCACCTGTACTCGCTCGGGGTCACACCAGGGGTCCTCCATCGAAAGGTGGAGCCCGAGACTTCCGTCCTGAGCGGCTCGTGGCGAGGGCCTGCGATTCCTAGCGTTGACGGCATGACGATCCAGCACTCAGCGCCCCGCCCGGCCGTCCGCACGGAGGCCGCCGTCCACCTCGAGGACCTGCACAAGTCGTACCCCGGTGGCGCCGCGCCGGTGCCCGCCGTGCGCGGCGTCTCGCTGACCCTCGCGACCGGCTCCTTCACGGCGGTGATGGGTCCGTCCGGGTCCGGCAAGTCCACACTGCTCGCCTGCGCGGCCGGGCTCGACGTCCCGAGCCGGGGCCGGGTCGTGGTCGGCGGGCAGGACATCAGCGCGTTCTCGCCGGACGCCCTGACCCGGTTCCGCCGCGAGCACGTCGGGTTCGTGTTCCAGGCCTACAACCTCATCGACCACCTCTCGGTCGTCGAGAACGTCACCCTTCCGTTGGTACTGGCCGGACGTCGGCCGGACCACGCGCACCTCGACCGGCTCCTCGCGAGCGTCGGGCTGGGCGGGATGGAGCAGCGGCGGCCGCAGGAGCTCTCCGGCGGGCAGGCCCAGCGGGTGGCGATCGCCCAAGCGCTCGTCACGAGCCCCGACGTCGTCCTCGCCGACGAGCCGACCGGGGCCCTCGACTCGGCGACCGCGGCCCAGGTGCTGCAGGTGCTGCGGACGACGGCGCGCGAGCTCGGCCAGACCGTGGTCCTGGTGACCCACGACCCGCAGGTCGCGGCGAGCGCCGACCGGGTGCTCTTCCTCGCCGACGGGCGGCTGGTCGGCCAGCTCGACGACCCCACCGTCGAGCAGGTCACCGCACGCATGATCGGGCTGGGCCGATGACCACCCCGATGACCACCCCGATGACCACCTGGTCGCTCGCCCGGCGCAGCGCCTGGGCGCACCGCGCCGGCTTCACCGGTACGGCGCTCGTGCTCGTGCTGGCGGGCCTCCTGCTCGCCGTCGCCGGAGTGCTGGGGGAGTCGGGCCTGCGCGACAGCGGGCTGCTCGTCGTCCTCGCCGGTTCGTACGCCGGCACCGTGCTCACCGTCGTCGTGCTGGTGGTGGCCGCGACCGTGTCGCTGGCCCTGCGGGGGCGGCGGCGCGAGCTGGCGCTGCTGCGGACCGTCGGCGCGACCCGGGGGCAGCTGCGCACCCAGGTCGGCACCGAGGTCGTCCTGGTCACGCTGACCGCCGTACCGCTGGGGGCGTCCGTGGGTCTGTTCCTCGCGCCGCTGCTGGCCCCGCTGCTCCGCGACGCCGGTCTGGTCGAGGCGGACGCGGCCCTGTCGCTCAGCCCGCTCCCGGTCCTGTCCGCCACCGTCCTGCTGCTGCCGGTGGCCTGGGTGGCCGCGCGGCTCTCGGTGCGCGAGACCCTGCGCGCGGCCCCGGGCCCGGCGGCCCGGGCGAGTGCCGTCGAGACCACCACCATCGGCGTCGTACGGCGGGGCGCGGCCGTCGCGCTCGCCCTGCTGGGCCTGGCCGCGGCGCTCAGCCCGCTGGTCGTCCCCGGCACGGTCGGCAGCGCCGGCGCCGCGACGTCCGCCTTCCTGCTGGTCGGCGCGGCCGCGCTCGCCGGACCGTCGCTCGTGGGGTGGGCCTTCGCCCACTCCGCCCGGGCCGAACGGTTCCTCGGCCCGGCCGGCCGCCTCGGGGTGGCCAACCTCCGCGGCTTCGCCCAGCGGCTGACCCTGGTCGTGGTCCCGCTGGCCCTCGCGCTCACCGCCGGCACCGCCCAGACCACGGTGGACCGGACCGTCGCCGCGGCCACCGAGACCCAGCTCCGCGACGGCCTGCACGCCGACGCCGTCGTCACCGCTCCGGGCGGGCTGACCCCGACCGACGTCGACGCGGTGACCGGCCTCGCCGGCGTGACGGCCGTGGCCGCCCTGGCCACCTCGCCGGCCCGGGTGCTCACCGACGCCGACCTCGACGGCGTGGTCGACGCGCTCGCCTGGGAGCAGACCGTCGTCCGGTCCGTCGCCGGCGACGCGGACCTGCTGGACCCCGACGTCAGCGCGGGGTCGCTCGCCGACCTGGCCGGCGCCGGCACGATCGCCGTCAGCAGCGATGCCACCTTCGAGACCGGGTTCGACCTCGGCGACAGCGTCCCCGTGCGCTGGCCGGACGGCTCGACCAGCAGCCCGGCCGTGGTCGCGGTCTACGAGCGCGGGCTCGGGTTCGGCGACTACCTCGTCGGCCCGCAGACCCTCGACGCGCACCGGACCGGCCGGTCCGCCGACGTCCTGCTGGTCGACGCCGACGCGGCCGGCCGGGCCGCGATCGCGGACCTCGGTCTCGAGGCGGCCACGCCCGCGTCGTACGCCGCGGACGCGTCGAGCGCCGACGCGGCCGAGCGTCGGCTCTCGACGGTGCTGCTCCTGGGCCTGCTCGGCTTCGTGCTCCTGGCGGCCGCCAACGCCCTGGTGATGACGACCGTACGGCGCCGCGGCGAGCTCCGCCTGCTCCGGCGTACCGGTGCGACCGACCGGCAGCTGACCCGGATGGTCCTGGTCGAGGCCCTGGTGACCGGCGCGCTGGCCTGGCTGGTCGGGACGCTCGCGGTGGTGCCGACCGTGCTCGGTGTCGGCCTGGGGATGCTCGGCCCCGCCGTACCGCCGGTGGACCTCGCGGCCTACGCGGTCCTCAGCCTCGCGGCCCTGCTGCTCCCCGTGCTCACCGCGGTGCCGGCCGCGGCCTACCTGGTGCGGCGCGAGCGGGCCGCCTGAGACTACGGTGGCCGCCACCATGACCGACGCGATGCTCCCCTTCAGCAGGCCGACCCTCGAGGACGTGCTGGCCGACATGAAGGCGAGGTACGACGCCGACCCGGTCGCCGCCGTCCGCAGCCAGGGCTTCATCAAGATGCTGCACAAGTACGTCGCCGACGGCCTGCGGGATCGGCTCACCGACGACGCCCGGCGACAGGGCATCCAGGTCAAGGAGGAGGTGCGGGTCTTCGGGTCGCACAAGCCGAAGGACGTGGACGTCGCGGTGGTGCACCCGGACAACGGGGTGCTGCTGAGCGTCGGGGTGCGCAGCCAGATGGCCTCGGTCGGCAACAACGTCCTGGAGTACTACCAGGGGATCATTGGCGAGTGCATCAGCCTGCAGGACCGGTTCCCGATGGCGGTCTACGGCTACGTCTACCTGCACCCGCTGATCAGCCGGAAGTGGGGCAAGGTCGCGGGGGAGCGCGTGGCGCGCGAGGAGCGTCCCGACCACGCGCGCTACGCCCGGATGTACGCCGCGGTCACCGGCCGCGACGGCAAGGGCTACAAGGACCTGCGCGGGATCTACGACCAGTTCGCCTACCTGGTCGTCGACTTCGACCAGGTCCCGCTGCCGGGCATCCGCGACGACGTCGTCCAGCAGGGGGTGCCGCTGGAGAAGGCCGACCTGCGGATCGAGACCTTCGTCGACCGGCTCGTCGACACCTTCGTCGACCGCAACATCTGGCTCGACGTTTTCAGGCCGAAGGACTGACCGGCCGGGCCGTCCGCCACGCCTCCAGAGCGGCGATGCCGTCCTGGACCAGCCGGACCCCCTCGGTCCCGACCCGGGCGGCCAGGGCCTGGTCGCCCGCGCGGTAGGCCCCGTCGAGGTCGCCGCGCCCCAGCGCCTCTGCGACGAGCGGCAGCACCGTCTCCGGCACCGTGCCGGGCACGGGGACCCGGACGTTGCCGGCCTCGGTCGGCACCAGCACGAACACCCCGCCGCCGAGGGAGTGGACCTCCAGCTCGGCGTGCAGCAGCGTGAGCGAGGTGTACCACCCCGCGGCGAACGCGTCGGCGGCCACGCCGGGGCGGAGGTAGCCGCAGAGCAGGCTGTTGGTCGCGACGTGACCGCCGTCGTTGATCATCAGGATCGGCCGCTGCGAGAACACCGAGAGGACCAGGTCGGGGACCTTCACCCCGGGGACGGCGTACCACGGGGAGCGGACCCGGCACTTGTAGCGACGGTGGACGCCGAGCCGGCGGCCGCGGCGCTCGTAGCGCTCCTCCGCCGGGCTCAGTCGCTCACCCGGGAGCCAGAGCCGGCTCTGGGCGTCGGCGGGGAGCTCCGAGGTCCACAGCCCGCCGCCCCGCAGCCGGCGCGCGTTGGTGAGCGCCGGGCGCAGGCTCTCCTCGGGCAGGCCGGCGCGGGCCGGCGGATGGAAGAAGTCCTTGTCGCCGGAGACGTAGCCGATGTTGAAGGTCGCGAGCTCGCGGGCGGCGACGGTCAGCGGCCGGGTCTGCTCCAGGACGTCGAGCACGCCGGCGGGCAGCAGCGCCTCCTGGAAGGCACGCTCCCCGCGGACCACGCGCTCGACCGAGATCGTGGTCGACACCTCGGGACGGTCCGCGACCAGGTCGGCGACCGTGCGGTGGGCCTCGAAGGAGACCCGGTCGGTGCGGCCGCCCTTGTGGTCGGCCAGCAGCAGCAGGACGTCCTGGCCGATGTCGGGGAAGAGTCGCTCGCGCACCCGGACCACGCGCAGCGAGCCGAACGTCTCGCCGAGGTGACGCCACAGCGGCCGGGCGTAGCGGACGTAGGTGAAGTCCCAGGGCAGGACCAGCGCGAGCCGGCCGCCGGGGCGCAGGAAGCGGGACGCCCGAGTGACGAAGGGCATCCACACGCTACCGCTGGACGCCATCGGCTCACCCAGGTCGTCGCGGCTGGCGGCCACCGCGCTGCGGGCCTGGTCGTCGGGCAGCGCCCGGAGCCGGACGTACGGCGGGTTGCCGACCACCGCGTCGACCGGCCGGACGGCGGTGGTGAGGAAGTCACCGACCGCGAGCTCGTCGGCCCGCACCAGACCGTGGTGGGCGTGACCGGCGGCGGTGCGCGGGTTGAGCTCGGCCGCCACGAACCCCGGCCGGGCCCACCCTCGGGCGGCCGCGACCTCCTGGGCGGCCGCGACGAAGGACCCGTCGCCGAGGCTGGGCTCGAGCAGCACCTCGCCGTCGTGGCGCATCGCCCACGACGCCAGCACGTGGGCGGCGTCGGTCGGCGTGTAGTAGGCGCCGAACGCCTTGCGCTCACCGAGGAGCATCGCCTCGCTCACTCCCACCTCCTGCACGTCGAGATTCCATCACGGGTCACCGTGCCAGCCGCCGCCGACATCTCAGGTTCGCGGGCGACTGGTCGAACCACTAAGCGACAGATGTCGGACAACGTGGAAAGAGCTTCGTGATGAGGAACATCCGCTGGACCGTGGGTCGCCGGATCGCGGCCATCACCGTGATCGGCCTGCTGACCACCGTCGTGGTGGCCGCCGTGGCGATCGCGTCGGCCCTGGCCGCCGCCGACGACGCCCACCGGGCTCGCTCCGACTCCGACGTCCAGGGCATCTACCAGGCCGTCGAGGTCAGCGCGGGCGTCGTCCAGGCCGCCGGCCTGCGCGGCTCGGTGGAGCCGGACACCGAGGAGCTCGTCGCTGCGGTCGAGACCGAGAACGCGACGGTCGCGGGCTACTTCGCGATGATCGCGGACCTCCCGCACGTGACGCAGGCCGACGTCGAGGGCACGCAGGCGTCGGAGGCCGCGTACGACGAGTTCAGCGCCACCGTGCTGCAGATCCTCGCCGCCGACGGCGACGGACGCGCCGACGCGGCCGCGGTGACCGCGGCGTACGCGGAGCTGTTCGAGACGCTGCACGCCACCGTGCTGGACCGCAACGTGGCCAGCGCCGACGCCGCCGCGGAGCTGATCGACACCACGTCGAGCATGCGGACGACGATCCTCCTCGTCGCGGTTCTCGGGCTCGCGGTGCTGGCCGTGCTCGCGACCCTCATCTCCCGCAGCCTGGTCCGTCCGCTGTCGGCGATCGTCGGGGCGCTGCAGCAGTTCGCCGGCGGCGACCTGACCCACCGCCTGGAGGAGAGGTCCTCGGGCGACGTCGGTGACCTGGAGGTCGCGTTCAACCGGTCCATCGAGTCCGTGAACGGCATCGTCGGCACGGTCTCCGCCAGCGCGGTCGCGGTGGCGGCGGCCTCGGAGGAGCTGTCGGCCTCGAGTCAGCAGATCGCTGCGGGTGCGGAGGAGACGAGCGTGCAGGCCGGCGTGGTGTCCGGTGCCGCGGACGAGGTGTCGCGCAACGTCGGGACGGTCGCGGCGGGTGCGGAGGAGATGGGGGCCTCGATCCGCGAGATCGCCCACTCGGCCAACGAGGCCGCTCGCGTCGCTTCCCAGGCGGTGTCGATGGTCGACACGACGAACGAGACGGTGGCCAAGCTCGGGACGTCGAGCCAGGAGATCGGCAACGTGGTCAAGGTGATCACCTCGATCGCCGAGCAGACCAACCTCCTCGCCCTCAACGCCACCATCGAGGCCGCCCGGGCCGGCGAGGCCGGCAAGGGCTTCGCGGTCGTGGCGAACGAGGTGAAGGAGCTGGCCCAGGAGACCGCTCGGGCGACCGAGGACATCTCCCGTCGGGTCGAGGCCATCCAGGCCGACACCTCCGGCGCCGTGGTGGCCATCGGCGAGATCGCCGAGATCATCACCAGCATCAACGACTACCAGAACACCATCGCCGCGGCGGTCGAGGAGCAGACCGCGACGACCAACGAGATGTCCCGCAACGTCGCCGAGGCCTCCACCGGCTCCGGTGAGATCGCGACCAACATCTCCGGTGTCGCGACCGCGGCCGAAGGCACGACGCAGGCCGTCAACCAGACCCTGACCGCGATCTCCGAGCTGGCCACGATGGCGGCCGACCTCAACACCGAGGTCGGGAGGTTCTCCGTCTGAGCCGGGGACCGTCGACATCTGGGTGTCGGCGGTCACTCAGCATCCCGACGTGCAGGCCGATGGTGACGGCGGACGCTCCAACCGCGGGGCGCCGTCGATGCATCCGGGGGGACGCACGCATGAAGAACATCCGTTGGACCGTCGGACGTCGGATCGCCGCGATCACGGCGATCGGACTGATCGTGACCACGCTGGTCGCCGTCGTCGCCTGGACCTCGGCGTTCGCGGTCGAGGATGACGCGGACACGACCAAGGCACACACCGACGCGCGCTCGCTCTACCAGTCGCTCGACACCCGCTCGAGCGAGCTGAAGGTCTCCGCCCTGAAGTCCCTGGTCGCGGACGACCCGGCCGCGCTGGAGGCGGACGTCGCCGATGACACCGCGACCGTCGCCGAGCTCATCGCCGGTCTGAAGGGCCTGGATCTCGACGCCGACGACCAGCAGCTGGTCGGCGAGGTCGAGGACGCGTTCGCCGACTACACCGCCTCCATCGCCGCCTTCGTCCAGGCCGCGGCCGAGGACCAGGCCGGCCAGCGCGCCCGCGCCGACGAGATCCAGACCGCCAACGACGCGATGGACGTCGTGCTCAGCGGTGCTGTCGAGGACATCGGCGCCGACGCCGACAGCACCTCCCAGAACCTGATGGACACCGCCTCGGGCATGCGGATGACCGTCCTGGTCGTCGCGGTCCTCGGTCTCCTGCTGCTGACCGGTCTCGCGACCGCTATCAGCCGCAGCCTGGTCCGTCCGCTGCGAGCGGCGATCGATGCCCTGGAGGTCTTCGCCCAGGGCGACCTGACCCAGCGGCTGCCGGAGACGGCGTCGGGGTGCACCGGTGACCTCCAGAAGGCGTTCAACCGCTCGGCCGAGAACGTCAGCGGCATCGTGGGCACCGTCTCGTCGAGCGCGGTCGCGGTGGCGGCGGCCTCGGAGGAGCTGTCGGCCTCGAGCCAGCAGATCGCGGCCGGTGCCGAGGAGACCTCGGTCCAGGCCGGCGTGGTGTCCGGCGCCGCCGACGAGGTCTCGCGCAACGTCGGGACGGTCGCGGCGGGTGCGGAGGAGATGGGGGCCTCGATCCGCGAGATCGCCCACTCGGCCAACGAGGCCGCCCGGGTCGCGGCCGAGGCCGTCACCACCGTGGAGGTCACCAACGAGACCGTCGCGAAGCTCGGGACGTCGAGCCAGGAGATCGGCAACGTGGTCAAGGTGATCACCTCGATCGCCGAGCAGACCAACCTGTTGGCCCTCAACGCCACCATCGAGGCCGCCCGGGCCGGCGAGGCCGGCAAGGGCTTCGCGGTCGTGGCGAACGAGGTGAAGGAGCTGGCGCAGGAGACCGCTCGGGCGACCGAGGACATCTCGCGTCGGGTGGAGGCCATCCAGGCCGACACGTCCGGCGCCGTGGTGGCCATCGGTGAGATCGCCGAGATCATCACCAGCATCAACGACTACCAGAACACCATCGCCGCGGCGGTCGAGGAGCAGACCGCGACCACCAACGAGATGTCCCGCAACGTCGCCGAGGCCTCCACCGGCTCCGGTGAGATCGCGACCAACATCTCCGGTGTCGCGGCTGCGGCGGAGAGCACGACCCAGGCCGTCAACCAGACCCTGACCGCGATCGCCGAGCTGGCCACGATGGCGGCCGACCTCAACACCGAGGTGAGCAAGTTCACCGTGCGCTGAGCGCGCGCGAGCCCGGGCGCCGTCGTACGCGGCGGCGCCCGGGAGAATCCTTCCCATGACCACCGACACGAGCGACCTGCGCCTCGTCGTGGTCGACATGGACGGCACCCTGCTCGACGAGCGCGGCGAGGTGCCCGACGCCCTCTGGCCGCTGCTCGACCGGCTGCGCGAGCGCGAGATCGTCTTCGCCCCCGCCAGCGGCCGCCAGTACGCCACCCTCGTGCGCACCTTCCAGCGCGCCGGGCGCGACCTGACCTACATCGCCGAGAACGGCTCCTACGTCGTCCGCGACGGTGCCGAGGTCGACTCCGTGGTCCTCGAGCGCGACTTCGTCCTGGACGCGATCGCCCTGCTGCGCGAGCTGGCCCGCGACGGCCACGACCTGGGCGTGGTGCTCTGTGGCAAGCGGTCGGCGTACGTCGAGCGCTCGGACGAGGCCTTCCTCGCCCACGTCCGGCCCTACTACGCCGCGCTGGAGACCGTCGACGACGTGCTCGCGGTCGACGACGACGTCGTCAAGATCGCCGTGTTCGCCTTCGCCGGCGCCGAGCGGGTCGCCACCGCGCTGGCCCGCTTCCGCGCGGACCATCAGGTGGTCGTCTCCGGCGAGCACTGGACCGACCTGATGGCGGCGCACGCCAACAAGGGCGTCGCGGTCGAGCGGCTCCAGCGGGAGCTCGGTGTGACTCGCGCCCAGACGGCCGCCTTCGGCGACTACCTCAACGACCTCGAGATGCTCGACGCGGCCGACCTCTCCTTCGCGATGGCCAACGCGCACCCGGACGTGCTGGCCCGCGCGCGCTACGTCGCGCCGTCGCACCGCGAGCAGGGCGTCATCACCACCCTGACCGCCCTGCTGGACGACACGCTTGCCTTCAGGTCGACCTGAAGCGGCAGGCTTGCTCCCATGACTGAGGAGCAGATGTTCACGCAGGAGTTCTGGGACGAGCGGTACGCCGGGTCCGACCGGATCTGGTCCGGCAACCCCAACCGCCGCCTGGTCGAGCACGTCGACGGGTTGAGGCCCGGCACCGCCCTGGACGTCGGCTGCGGCGAGGGCGCCGACGCCGTCTGGCTGGCCCGCCACGGCTGGCAGGTCGTCGGGGTCGACGTCTCCCAGGTAGCCCTCGACCGGGCCGCCGAGCACGCGGAGCAGAACGGCGTGGGTCGCCAGTGCCGCTGGCAGCAGGTCGACCTGATGGCCGGCGGGCCCCTGCCGGAGGCGGACCTGGTCTCGGTGCACTTCCTGCATCTGCCCGACCCCCAGTTCGAGCGGGCGTACGCCGCCGCCGCGGCCGCCGTACGGCCCGGCGGGACGCTGCTGGTCGGCGCGCACCACCCCGCCGACATCGGGACCGGGCTGCGCAACGATCGGCTGGCGCACCTGCTCTTCGCTCCCGAGAAGGTCACGGCACTGCTCGATCCCGCCGACTGGGACCTGCAGGTCGCCGACGCCCCGACCCGCGATGAGACCCGCGACGGCGTGACCGCCACGGTCACCGACACCGTCGTCCGGGCGGTACGACGGGCGTAGCCGCGCCGGGGGTCCGCCGTTGGGCCCCCGTGACGAGAACACGTTCCAGCCTGCTCGCCCTCCTCGCCCTGGCTGTGCTGGTCGCCGGAGTCCTCCTCGGGCCGCCGGCGTCCGCCGCCGACGAGCGGCCACCCCAGCTGCGCCGCGAGGGCCGCTGGCTGGTCGACCCGCAGGGCCGGGTGGTGATCGTGCACGGGCTGAACCTGGTCTGGAAGCACGCGCCGTACGCCGCGCCCGCGACGCGCGAGGGGTTCACCCGCCGCGACGCCCGCTGGCTGGCCCGGCACGGCTTCAACGCCGCGCGGGTCGGAACGCTGTGGGCGGGTCTGACCCCGGACGCCCCCGGGCGCGCGGACCCGGCGTACCTCCGCCGGACCCAGCGGGTCCTCGACCTGCTCGCGAAACGCCGGATCTGGATCCAGCTCGACCTGCACCAGGACCAGTGGCACGAGACCTACGGCGGGGAGGGCGCCCCCGACTGGGCGATGATCCGACCCCAGCCGTACGCCGCGCTGCCGCCGGTCACCGCCCCGTTCCCGACCGGCTACTGGACGCCCGAGGTCTCCACCGTCTTCGACCGGTTCTGGGCCAACGAGGACGGCCTGCTCGACGGCTGGGCCGCGGCCTGGCGGGTGGCCGCGCGGCAGTGGCGCCGGCAGCCCTACCTGATGGGCTACGACCTGCTCAACGAGCCGTGGATGGGCCAGGAGTGGCCGACCTGCCTGGTCGGGGGCTGCCCCTCGTCGTACGAGCGGGAGCTGCAGCCGGCGATGGAGCGCGGGCTGGCGGCGATCCGGCGCGTGGACCGGCGCAACATCGTCTGGTGGGAGCCCCAGCAGTTCGCTGGCGGCCAGCCGCTGGACACCTTCTACACCCGGCCCGCCCGCCGCGAGCGCAACCTCGGCTTCTCGTGGCACAGCTACTGCCCCGACGTCTTCCTGGAGAGTCAGGGCATCCCCGGCGGCGACGTCGAGAACTGCGCGGAGTTCGCCGCCGGTCGTCAGGAGCACGCGCTCGACCAGTCCCGCCGGATGGGCGCGGTGCCGATGATGAGCGAGTGGGGCGCCACCGACAACGCCAGGGCGATCGAGATCGACGCCGCAGCCGCCGACGCCGCGCTGATGGGCTGGACGCACTGGGCCTACAAGCAGTGGCGCGACCCCACGACCGCCGACGACGCCCAGGGGCTGTTCCGCGACGACCGCGACCTGCGCAGCGTGAAGCGGGACAAGGTGCGGCAGCTGGTGCGCACCTACGCCCAGCGCACGGCCGGCACCCCGCTGGCGATGCGGTTCGACAGCCGCACCGGCGCCTTCCGGTTCCGCTACCGCCCGGACCGCAGGATCGCCGCCCCGACCCAGGTGTTCGTGAGCCCCCTGCACTACCCGCACGGGTACGACGTCCGCGTGTCCGGCGGCCGGGTCGTGAAGCGCGACGGCCGGCTGCTGTCGATCCGCGCGACCGGCCGGAAGGTGGTGCGGATCCGGATCGTCGACAGATCCGAAAACAGGGAACGCACAGCCGGGGGAATGCGTTGAACCCGATGAGGTCACTAGGCTGATCTTGTTCGGCGACCCGTCAGAGCGACGGGCACCAGGCCTCCAAGGAGGAGACCATGCAGTCCAACAACCCGGTGTTCCGCCGGTCGGAGGAGTTCAACCGCTCCGGCGCGAACGCCTACGGCAACCAGTACGCCGGTGGGGCCAGCTACCAGGGCTACGGCTCCGACCCGTCCACGTGGGGGACCGGCGAGCCCGGCGCCCCCGTCGAGACCCACGCGCGCTCCGGCGCGACGATGACGATCGACTCGGTCGTCCAGAAGACCGCCGTGACGCTCGGTGTCGTCCTCGTCGCGGCCTTCGCGACCTGGGTCCTCACCCCGCCGCTCGACTCGCAGGAGAACCTCGGCACGCTCTACGGCGCGCTGGTCGTCGGCAGCCTCGGCGCTCTCGTCCTGTCGCTCGTCAACTCGTTCAAGCGCAAGGTCAGCCCCGCGCTGGTCCTCGCGTTCGCGGCCCTCGAGGGTGTCGCGATGGGCGCGTTCAGCAAGGTCATCGACAACGCCATCGCCCCCGGCAACCACATCGTGGTCCAGGCGGTCATCGGCACCTTCGCGGCCTTCGCGGGCACGCTTGCGGCCTACAAGTTCTTCAACATCAAGGTCGGCGACAAGTTCCGCACGTTCGTCGTCGCGGCGATGTTCGGCATGGTCGCGCTCGGCCTGATGGAGCTCGTGCTCAGCATCTTCAACGCCCAGCTGGGCCTCTACGGCTTCGGCGGCCTCGGCCTGCTGATGGCCATCGGTGGTCTGGTGCTCGGCATCTTCATGCTGATCCTCGACTTCGACTTCGTCGAGCAGGGCGTCGCCAACCGGCTGCCCGAGGTCGAGTCGTGGCGGGCGGCCTTCGGCCTGACCGTGACGCTCGTCTGGATCTACACCAACCTGCTCCGGATCCTCGCGATCCTCCAGCAGGACTGACGCAGCACCGCTTCACGAGGGGCCCCGGGCGATCCGCCCGGGGCCCCTTCTGCGTCCCTACCCCTCGGCCGGCTCCTCGTCGGTCTCCTCCGGCGCCTCGCCCTCCGACGGGGGCTGTCGGCGCCGGTGGCGCAGCTCGACCCAGAGACCGCGGACGCCGAGCCGGTTGCCACCGACCTCGGTGCCGTCGAGCTCGGTGCCGGGGGTGTTGACGGCGCGGACGGCGGCGGCGCTGATCGGCATGATCGCCTCGCCGCGCAGGCTCTCCAGGTGCTCCTCGTCGTCCGGGATGACGCCGAGGGCGGCGAGCGCGGACGGCAGCAGGATCCCCGCCGCGGCCTGGTAGCCCTGCGCGGACGGGTGGAACTGGTCGGCCCCGAACATGATCGCGGGGGCGGCCGCGAACTCCGGGCCGAGGATCGAGCCGAGGGAGACGGTCCGCCCGCCCTCCTCGATCACGCCGATGGTCTGGCCGGCGGCGAGCCGGCGCGACCAGGCGCGGGCGACCTGCTTCAGCGGCGGGGCGATGGGCTTGATGGTGCCGAGGTCGGGACAGGTGCCGACCACGACCTCGACGCCGGTCGCGCGCAGGCGACGGACCGCCTCCTGCAGGTAGCGCACCGACGCCGAGGGGGAGACGGTGTGGGTCACGTCGTTGCCGCCGATGAGGACGACCGCGAGGTCCGGCTCGAGGGGGCGGGCGCGGTCGACCTGGTCGGCCAGGTCGGAGGACTTGGCGCCGACGACCGCGAAGTCGCGCAGGTAGACCCGGCGGTCGGCGTGCTCGGCGATGCCACTGGCCAGCCGGGCGCCGGGGGTGTCCTCGACCCGGGCCACGCCGTACCCGGCGGCGCTGGAGTCGCCCAGCACCACGAGCTTGATGGCGGGGCCCGGCCGGCCGCGGCCGTACCAGCCGGTCGGGTCGGGCACCGAGCTCTTGTCGATGGTGCCGATCGTCTTGCGGGCCAGCTTCGCCTCGGCCGTCAGGACGCCGTACAGGGCTCCTCCGAGCACGGAGAGGCCGCCTCCGCCGTACGCCGCAGCGGAGGCGAGCTTGCGTGCTGCACCCGCTTTGCCCACCCGGGGAGTCTAGTGAGCCCTCCTCACGGGCCTGGGGCAGGGCCGCCGGATCCGCGTCCGCTCGCGACGCCGCGGATCCGGCGCCCCTGCCTTATGTTGAGGTCGTGCAGTACGCGAACTCCCTCCTGGACCTGATCGGCAACACCCCCTTGCTGCGACTCTCGACGTCGCTCGACGACCTGGCGGGGGTGGAGGGGCCGCTCGTGCTGGCCAAGATCGAGTACCTTAACCCCGGCGGGTCCGTGAAGGACCGGATCGCCACCCGGATGATCGACGCGGCCGAGGCCTCCGGGGCCCTCCAGCCCGGCGGCACCATCGTCGAGCCGACCTCCGGCAACACCGGCGTCGGGCTGGCCATGGTCGCCCAGGCGCGCGGCTACAAGACGATCTTCGTGTGCCCCGACAAGGTCAGCGAGGACAAGCGCAACGTCCTCAAGGCCTACGGCGCCGAGGTCGTCGTCTGCCCGACCGCCGTCGAGCCCGAGCACCCGGACTCCTACTACAACGTCAGCGACCGGCTGGCCGCGCAGCCCGGCGCCTGGAAGCCCGACCAGTACTCCAACCCGAACAACCCGCGCTCGCACTACGAGACCACCGGCCCGGAGATCTGGGCGCAGACCGAGGGACGGATCACCCACTTCGTCACCGGCATGGGCACCGGCGGCACGATCAGCGGCGTCGGGCGCTACCTGAAGGAGCAGAACCCCGAGATCCAGGTCGTCGGCGCCGACCCCTCGGGCTCGGTCTACTCCGGCGGCACCGGCCGGCCCTACCTGGTCGAGGGCGTGGGCGAGGACTTCTGGCCCGAGACCTACGACCGCGGCGTGGCCGACCGGGTCATCGAGATCTCCGACGCCGACTCGTTCGCCTTCACCCGCCGGCTGGCCCGCGAGGAGGCGCTGCTCGTCGGCGGCTCGTCCGGCATGGCGGCGTACGCCGCGAAGCAGCTGGCCACCGAGCTCGCCGCCGAGGGCCGCACGGACGCCGTGATCGTCGTCCTCCTCCCGGACTCGGGGCGCGGCTACCTCGGCAAGATCTTCAACGACACGTGGCTGGCCCAGTACGGCTTCCCCAGCGGCCACGCGCCGGCCACCCGCACCGTCGGCCAGGTGCTGCGCGGCAAGGACGGTCGGCTCCCCGACCTCGTGCACACGCACCCGGGCGAGACCATCGCCGAGGCCGTCGCCATCCTCCAGGAGTACGCCGTCTCGCAGATGCCCGTCGTCCGCGCCGAGCCGCCCGTGGTGGCCGCCGAGGTCGTCGGATCGGTCTCCGACCGCGCCCTCCTCGACGCGCTCTACGCCGGGCACGCCAAGCTGACCGACCGGGTCTCCGACCACATGTCGCCGCCGCTGCCGACGATCGGCTCGGGGGAGGACGCCTCCGCCGCGGTCAGCCTGCTGGAGACCGCCGACGCCGTGCTGGTGCACGAGGACGGCGCCCCCGTCGGCGTGCTGACCCGCCAGGACCTGCTGGGATTCCTCGCCGGCGCCTGACGCCCGGCTGTGCAGTCGGACCCGGTGGTTGAGGTGCGAAGGACGAAGTCCTGAGCCTCCAAGCCCGGTGGGTCGAGGGCCGGCGTGGATCGAGGCCGATGTCGGCAGGACGGGTTTCGAGACGGGACTCCGTCCCTCCTCGACCACCGGAGGAGAGAGGGGCACACACGTTTGGGTGAGGCGGTGATCGGGCACCGCGGCGCTTCATGTGGCAATTCGTCGACGACCGGTCTGACCAGATCGTCTACAACACCCTCCAGCACGCCAACCTCGTGGTGCAGGCGGTGCTGTTCGCGGCGCTGGTCGGGGTGGCCCTGGCCGTCGTCGTGGTCTGGGTGCCGCGGCTCGAGACGCTCGCCAACGCGGTCTCGGCGATCGGGCTGACCATCCCCGCGTTCGCGCTCGTGGGCCTGCTGCTGCCGCTGCTCGGCATCGGTGCCTTCACGGCCTTCTGGGCGGTGGCCTTCTACGCCGTCTTCCCGGTGCTGCGCAACGCGGTCGTCGGGCTGCGGGGGGTCGACCCGACGCTCCTGGAGTCCGCGCGGGGGATGGGCATGGGCCCGGTCGCCGTCCTGCTCCGGGTGCGGCTCCCGCTGGCCTGGCCGGTGATCCACGCCGGCCTGCGCGTCTCGATGCAGATGTCGATGGGCGTCGCCGCGATCGCGGCGTACGTGAACGGTCCGGGCCTGGGCGGCTACATCTTCACCGGCATCACCCAGATCGGCGGGGCCAACGCGGTCAACTACGCCGTCGTCGGCACCGTCGGTGTCGTCGTGGTCGCGCTCCTCGCCGACCTCCTCCTGCTGCTGCTCGGGCGGCTCACCGTCTCGAAGGGAATCCGCGCATGACCACCGACCAGCCCGAGGTGAGCGGCGCCGAGATCGCGCTCGAGAACGTCACCAAGCGCTACCCCGGCCAGAAGACCGCGGCCGTCGACGGCCTCACCCTGACCATCCCCGCCGGCGAGATCGTGATGTTCGTCGGCCCGTCGGGCTGCGGCAAGACCACCAGCCTGAAGATGATCAACCGGCTCATCGAGCCGTCCTCCGGCACGATCCGGATCGGCGGGCAGGACGTGCGCCAGCAGGGCGAGAACGAGCTGCGCCGGCAGGTCGGCTACGTCATCCAGGGCGGCAGCCTCTTCCCGCACATGACCGTGGCCAAGAACATCGCCCTGGTGCCGAAGCTGCTCGGGTGGGACGCCGACCGGATCGAGCAGCGGGTCGTCGACCTGCTCGACCTGGTCGGTCTCGACCCGGCCAAGTACCGCGGCCGCTACCCGCGCGAGCTGTCCGGCGGGCAGCAGCAGCGGGTGGGCGTGGCCCGCGGCCTGGCGGCCGACCCGCCGGTGATCCTGATGGACGAGCCCTTCGGTGCGGTCGACCCGATCACCCGCCAGCGGCTCCAGGACGAGCTGCTCAGCATCCAGCGCGAGCTGCGCAAGACCATCGTGTGCGTCACCCACGACATCGACGAGGCGATCAAGCTCGGCGACCGGATCCTGATCCTCCGGGAGGGGGCCGAGGTCGCGCAGTACGACACCCCCGAGAACGTCCTGGCCGCGCCGGCCGACGACTTCGTCAGCGACTTCGTCGGCTCCGGCTCGACGCTCAAGCAGCTGTCCCTGGCCCGGGTGTCCTCGATCGAGCTGGCCCCCCGCCCCACCGCCCGGGTCGGCGAGTCGACCGGCGAGGTCGTGGCCCGCGCCGAGGCGGAGGGCCACGACGCGGTCGTCGTGCTCGACGACCGCGGCCGGCCGCTGGGCTGGCCCTGGCTGCGCCAGCTGCGCGGGCACGACCGGGTTCCGTCGTACGACGCCGAGAAGCTCAACACGCTCGACTCGCGCGCGACCCTGAACGACGCGCTCGACACCATGCTGACCTCCAGCCACGGGGCCGCGGTGGTGACCGGGGACCGCGACCAGTACCTCGGCGTGATCAGCTTCGAGGCGGTCACCGACCACATGCGCCAGCTGGAGCGGGAGGCCGCCGCCCATGGTGAGTGACATCGCGACCGACCCTCCCGCCCGGACCTCGCGACTGCGGTCGATGCCGCGCGGCACCGTGACCATGCTCGTGGTGCCGCCGGTCATCGTCGCCTCCGTCTTCCTCGTCTACGTCGTGTGGCGCCAGACGGCCACGCTGGACTCGATCGAGGAGTCACAGCTGGCCTGGCCCACCGTGTGGAAGCTGCTCGGCGAGCACGTCCGCCTCACCGTGGTCTCCGCGCTGGCCGTCGTCGCGATCGCGGTGCCGGCCGGCGTCCTCCTGACCCGGGGACGCGCCCGGATCGCGGCGCCCCTCGTGGTCGCGGTGGCCAACACCGGGCAGGCGGCGCCGTCGATCGGCCTGATCGCGCTGCTCGCGATGTGGCGGGGCTACGGGTTCTGGACCGGCGTCATCGCCCTCACGCTCTACGGCCTGCTGCCGGTGCTGCGCAACACGATCACCGGCCTGCAGGGGGTCGACCCGACGCTGAAGGAGGCGGGTCGCGGCCTGGGCATGTCGGCGACCGGGGTGCTGCTCCGGGTCGAGCTGCCGCTCGCCGGGCCGGTGATCATGGCCGGGGTCCGCACCTCCCTGGTGCTCGTCGTCGGCACGGCCGCCCTGGCGACCTTCATCGACGCCGGCGGGCTCGGGGCGATCATCACCACCGGCATCTCGCTGCTGAAGGTCTCGCTCATGGTGTGGGGCGCGGTCCTGATCGCGCTGCTCGCGCTGCTCGTCGAGTGGCTGGGCCGGCTCCTGGAGCTGTTCACCCGGCCGAAGGGGGTCTGACATGACGACGCGACTGCGCCGTACCGCCGTCGTGGCGGTGCTCGCCACGTCCCTGACCGCCTGCGGCCTCGGGACGGCCGGCGGACCGGTGCCCGACGCCGAGCTGGCCGGGGCCCTGACCGACGCCGGGTCCCTCGACGGCGCCGAGATCACCGTGGGCTCGAAGAACTTCACCGAGAGCATCCTGCTCGGCAAGATCGCGCTGATCGTGATGAAGGCCGCCGGGGCCGAGGTCACCGACCTCACCAACATCCCCGGGAGCTCGGCGACCCGGCAGGCCGCCCTCGAGGGCCAGATCGACGCCCAGTGGGAGTACACCGGCACCGGCTGGATCACCTACCTCGGCCACACCGACCCGATCAAGGACGAGCAGGAGCAGTACGAGGCGGTCCGCGACGAGGATCTCGAGAACGGCCTGGCCTGGCTCCCGCCGGCGCCGATGAACAACACCTACGGCTTCGCGGTGACCGAGCAGTCCCAGAAGAAGTACGGCCTGAAGACGCTCTCCGACATCGCCAAGGTCCCGGTCGCCGAGCGGACGATGTGCATCGAGTCCGAGTTCGCCAACCGGCCCGACGGGCTGAACGGGATGCTGAAGACCTACGGGCTGTCCCGGGGCGCGGACGGGGTCCCGGAGGACAACCTGCAGACCTACCAGACCGGCGCGATCTACGACGCGACCGCGAAGGGCCGCTGCACCTTCGGTGAGGTGTTCACGACCGACGGCCGGATCCTGGCCCTGGACCTCGTCGTGCTGGAGGACGACCAGCGCTACTTCCCCAACTACAACGTCTCGCTGGTCCTGGGGCAGCAGGTGCTGGAGGACCACCCGGACATCGCGGACCTCTTCGCACCGGTCTCGGAGAAGCTCACCAACGAGGCGCTGCTGGAGCTGAACGCCCGTATCGACGTCGACGGGGAGGACCCGACCGACGTGGCCCGGGACTGGCTGGCCGACGAGGGGTTCGTCGATCCGGTCTGAGCGGGGGCGGGCGTCCTGCCGCTAGAGTGAGAACCTGTTCTAGTTTTCGGGTCTCAGGAGGCGACGGATGACGGCGACACCCGCGATCGAGGGGTGGTTCACGACGGGGCCGGAGCCGGCGCTGGTGGGGTCACGGTGCACGACGTGCACCACGGTCTACTTCCCGCCGCTGGCGGGTGGCTTCTGCCGCAACCCCGCCTGCGACGGCGAGGACTTCGAGAGCACCGAGCTGTCGCGTCGCGGTCGGATCTGGTCCTACACCGACGCGCAGTACCAGCCGCCTGCGCCGTACGTCCCGGCGTCCGACCCCTACGAGCCGTTCGCGCTCGCCGCGGTCGAGCTGCCCGAGGGCCTGACCGTCCTCGGCCAGGTCGCCCAGGGGTACGGCGTCGCCGACCTGCGGGTCGGCGCGGAGGCCGAGCTGGTCGTCGAGACCCTCCACGACGATCTGTCGATCTGGCGCTGGAAGCCGGTCGTCGAGCTCGGTCAGGAGGCCGATCAGTGAGCCACGACGTCGCCGTCCTCGGCGTGGGCATGCACCCCTGGGGCAAGTGGGGCAAGAACTTCGTCACGTACGGCGTGCACGCGGCCCGGGCCGCCCTCGCGGACGCGGGCGTCGCGTGGACCGACGTCGACCTGGTGGTCGGCGGCGAGACGGTCCGCAACGGCTACGGCGGGTACGTCGCCGGCGCCACCTTCGCCCAGGCGCTGGGCTGGAACGGCGCCCGGGTCGCGACGTCGTACGCCGCCTGCGCCACCGGAGCCCAGGCCCTCGACACCGCTCGTGCGCGGATCCTGGCCGGGCTGTGCGAGGTGGCCCTGGTGGTCGGCGCCGACACGACGCCGAAGGGGTTCCTCGCGCCGAACGCGGGGGAGCGGTGGGACGACCCGGACTGGCTGCGGTTCCGGCTGCTGGGCATGACCAACCCGGCGTACTTCGCGCTCTACGCGCGTCGGCGCATGGACCTCTACGGCGCCACCCAGGAGGACTTCGCGCAGGTCAAGGTCAAGAACGCGCGGCACGGGCTGGAGAACCCCTACGCCCGCTACCGCAAGGCGGTCAGCGTCGAGGACGTGATGTCCAGCGCCGTGGTGAGCGACCCGCTGCACCTGCTCGACATCTGCGCGACCTCCGACGGGGCCGCGGCCGTGGTGCTGGCCAGCACCGAGTACGCCAAGCGCCTGGGGCTGGCGAGCCCGGTCCGGGTCTCCGCGGTCTCCACGGTCACCCCGACCTTCCCGAACACCGTGATGGACATGCCCAACCTCTCGACCGACTCCAGCGCCGCCGTGGGCGAGCCCGAGCACACCTTCAAGGAGTCGATCGCCCGGGCCGCCTACGAGGAGGCCGGGATCGAGCCCGCGGACGTCGGCGTCGCCGAGGTCTACGACCTGTCGACGGCCCTCGAGCTCGACTGGATCGAGGACCTCGGCCTCAGCAGGCGGGGCGAGGCCGAGCAGCTGCTCCGGGCCGGCGAGACGACCATCGGCGGCCGGATCCCGGTCAACCCGTCGGGCGGGCTGGCCTGCTTCGGCGAGGCGGTCCCGGCCCAGGCGCTGGCCCAGGTCTGCGAGCTCACCTGGCAGCTGCGCGGGCAGGCCACCGGTCGCCAGGTCGAGGGGGCCACGGTCGGCATCACCGCCAACCAGGGGCTCTTCGGTCACGGGTCGTCGGTGATCCTGAGCGTCTGAGATGTCCTTCGTCCTGGTCGACCGCCCGGTCGAGGCCGTCGCCGTCGTCACCCTCAACCGCCCCGAGCGGATGAACGCGATGGCCTTCGACGTGATGGTCCCGCTGCTGGCGGAGCTGCGGGCGCTGGGCAGCGACAACACGGTGCGCGCGGTCGTCCTCACCGGCGCCGGCGCGGGCTTCTGCTCGGGCGCCGATCAGGAGTCCGCCGGGGTGCCGCCCGGGGTGGTCGGGGTGACGCGGCCGACGTACGCGCTCCGGGCGATGGAGGTCCTCGAGGAGGTCGTGCTGACCGTACGACGGCTGCACCAGCCGGTGGTCGCCGCGATCAACGGCGCGGCGATCGGCGGCGGGCTCTGCCTGGCCCTGGCCTGCGACCTGCGGCTGGCCGCGCCGGCGGCGTACTTCCGGGCCGCCGGCATCAACAACGGGCTCACGGCGAGCGAGCTGGGGCTGAGCTACCTGCTGCCGCGGGCGGTGGGCTCGACCCGGGCCGCCGACATCATGCTCACCGGGCGCGACGTCGGCGCCCCGGAGGCCGAGCGGATCGGCCTGGTCTCGTCGGTCCACGAGGACGTCGTGGCCGCGGCGGTCCGGACCGGTGAGCGGGTCGCGGGCTTCTCCCAACCCGGCGTCGAGCTCACCAAGAGATCGTTGCAGGCCGGCCAGGCGGCGACGTCGCTGGAGTCCTACCTGCCCAGCGAGGGCCTGGGACAGCTCTACCTGCGGTTGCTGACCGGCAACTTCGAGGAGGCGACCCGGGCCCGGCACGAGGGTCGGGCGCCGCGGTTCACCGACGATCGCTGACGAGATGACGGCTTCCCCCGAAAGGGGGAGGTGTGAAACAAAGGTCCCAGACGCGTCGACCGGGGGGTGGGGGCTTGCCAGCAGCACGTTCGGAGCTGGTGGAGCGCGGGTCCGGTGCGGTCGTGGTCGGGGTGAGCGGGTCCGAGTCGGACCTGCTCACGGTGCCCCAGGCGGCCTTCGCCGCCGCGCGCGAGGGCGCCCGGCTGCTGGTCGTGCACGTGGTCGGCTCGCTCAACCGCGACGCCGACGGCGACGTCGACGAGACGCTGCTCGAGCGCTTCGCCGCAGCCGGGGAGGCGGTGGTCCAGCGCGGTGTGGGGCTGGCCCGGGCGACCGCCCCCGGACTGGCGATCGACGACGCGCTGCTCAGCGGCGACCGGGTCGGCGTCCTGAGCTCCGTCACGGCGCGCGCCCTGCGGCTGTACGTCGGCACCTCGGAGACCAGCTCGGTCCGCCCGATGGTCCCGGGCCTGGTCACCGCGGGCGTCACCAGCGACGTCGGCTGCCCGGTGCTGCTGGTGCGCGGCAGCCGGACCGAGCGCGGGGGCCGGGTGCTCGCCTACCTCCACGAGGCCGACGAGCGGGCCGTGGTCGCGTTCGCCGAGCACGAGGCGCGGGCGCTCGGTGTCTCGTTGACCATCGTCTACCGCGGATCGATCGGGAAGGTCTGGCCGGTCGGCGAGGACATCGCGGTGACCCGGCTGCTGGTCCCGCAGCAGGCCCGCGCCCACCGGCTGCTCGCCTCGCCGCGCAACGACCTGCTGGTGGTCGCCGCCTCCGACCTGCGCTCGGCGCGCACCGCCGAGGGCGCGACGGCCCTGCGCCAGCGCTACTCCGGCACCGCCTGCCTGGTGGCCGTGGTCCCGGAGGAGCAGTCGGCGGCGCCCCTGAGCCCGCCGCCCCCGCCGGGCCACTAACCTGGCTCGGTGCTCGGCTCCAGCAGGTCTCCCGCCGCCGGGCCGCCGGACCGGGTGCTCGACCTCTTCGTGGTGCCGGACGCCGTCGTCCCGCTCGTCGGTGCGCGCGGCGGCCAGGTCGTGGCCGGCGACCTGGTGCTCAGCCCCGACCGGGACGCCGACGTCCTGGCCTGGCTGAACCCCCTGCTGGCCCGCCTCGCCGTACGCCTCGACGAGCGACCCGGCCGAGACCCCCGCGACCTGCGGCTGGCGATGCCGGTGCCCGCGCGCGACGGGTCCTGGGTGGTCGACGGCTGGGCGGCCAGCCGCTACGAGCCGGGCACGACGGTCTGCACCGACCTCGACGTCGTGGTCGCGACCGCCCACCTGCTGCACGCGGAGCTGGCGGTCGCGGTCTCCACCCGGCCCGACGCCCTGCCCCCGGCCGACGAGCCGGACGCGCAGCTGGTGGACGCGAACCTCGTCGGCAACGTCCTGCTGGACGCGCGCGGCGCGCCCGTCGTGCTCGACGTCGAGCCGGCCTGGCGCCCGGCCCGCTGGGCCGTAGACCGGCTGCTCAGCCGGTGGTGACGTCCTCCCCGACGTAGACCCAGCGGCCGCCGCGCCGCTCGAAGAGCGACCGCTCGTGCCGCTGGCCGGCCACCCCGCCCCGGTCGTACGACGCCACGAACTCGACCCAGTCCTCACCCGAGCCGAGGATCTCCAACCCGGTCCAGGTCAGCGTCGGGTCGGGCTCGAGCTCCGGTGGCCGGGTCCGCGGGTGCCAGGTGCGGAACACGTGGTCGAGGTCGTCGACGGCGTACGCCGAGTAGCGCGAGCGCATCAGCTCCTCGGCGGTGGCGGCCTGGGCCGCGCCTCGGTGCAGCCGCCCGCAACAGGCGTCGTACGACGGGCCGGAGCCGCACGGGCAGGGGCGCTGGAGCTGCACGCCGCGACGCTACCCGCTCGGGACCAAGGTCCCGGCCGCTGGGACCCGAGGTCCCTCGATGAGACGGCTCTCACACCGCACCGTCGAGTCATGCGGATCGTGGAGGTGCCCGCGGGCACGGTCGTGGTGGAGCTCGAGGACGACGAGGCCTCGTGGTCGACCCTGAGCTGGGCGGCCGAGCGGGCGGCACAGGGCGGTCGCGACCTCACCCTCGTGCACGCGCTCGCCGTCGAGGAGCGCTTCGGCACGGATCCGTGGGTGCTGCGCGAGGTCGTCGGGGCTCTGGCCGACGCCGGGCAGGAGCTGCTCGCCGCGGCCCGGCACGAGGCGCGCCGGGTCGCCCCGACCCTGCGCATCCGCGAGGTGCTGCGGCTGGTCGACCGGGAGACGGCGATCGACGCCCTGGCCGCGACCGCGGCCGAGGTGTTCCGGGCCGGGACCAAGGTCCCCTCGGTCGCGGTCGTCAGCCACTGACCCCGGCGCGCGGGGCCCGGCAGGCTGGCGGCATGGAGACCATGAGCAGCACCCCCGCCGTCCCCGCAGGCACGGTCGTCGTCGGGGTCGACGGCTCCGAGGGGTCCGCGCGCGCGGTGCGCTGGGCGGCCACCGAGGCCGGTCTGACCCGTCGGCCGCTGACCCTCGTGCACGCCTGGACCCTGAACGGCAGCAGCTGGCTGGACCAGGCCGGCATCGACCACCGGACGCTCGCCGCGGCGATCCGCGACGAGGCGGTCGGGATGCTGGCCACGGTCCGCGCGGGGCTGCTCGCCGAGCGGCCCGCCCTCGACCTGGAGGTCCACCGCCTGGTCGTGGAGGCCGACCCGCGCGACGCGCTCGAGGAGCTGTCCCGGTCGGCGGCGATGGTGGTGGTCGGGTCCCGCGGCCGGGGCCCGGTACGCAGCCTGCTGCTCGGCTCGGTGAGCGTGGCGGTCTCCCGCCTGGCGCACTGCCCGGTCGTCGTCGTGCGACCGGGCGCCGAGCGCGCCACCGGCGGCGTGCTGGTCGGCGTCGACGGCACCGCCATCTCCCGGCCGGCGCTCGAGCTGGCCTTCCACGAGGCCGCCCTGCGCGGGCTGCCGCTGACCGTCGTGCACTGCTTCTGGGACGCGCAGGTCGCCACCCTGCCGGCCCACCGGGTCGAGCCGGGCTCGTCGGCGTACGCCGATCTGGAGCTGCTCGTCGCGGAGTCGGTCGCGGGGCTCCAGGAGGAGTACCCGGAGGTGCCCGTCGAGCGGGCCCTCTGGCGCGGTCTGGTCGACGAGGCCCTGGTCGCCGCGTCGCAGGGCCGGGACCTCACCGTCGTCGGCCTGCGGCAGACCGGGCGGCTGCGCCAGCTGGTGCGGGTGCCGGTCGCGCCGACCGTGGTGGAGCGGGCCGACGGTGCCGTCGCCGTCGTACCCCATGACGCCGATTGAGGTGCTGAGTACGTTGGAAGCGTGACCTCCGCTCCCAGCATCAGCACCGTCGGCGAACTCCGGGCCTCGGGACACGTCCAGAAGCCGCTGCGCACCGAGATCCGCGACAACCTGCTCGGCATGCTCCGCGAGGGCGTCGACCCGTGGCCGGGGCTGCACGGCCTCGGCGGCACGGTGATCCCGCAGCTCGAGCGGGCGCTGATCGCCGGCCACGACGTCGTCCTGCTGGGCGAGCGCGGCCAGGGCAAGACCCGACTGCTGCGCACCATGATCGGCCTGCTCGACGAGTGGACCCCGGTGATCGCCGGCTCCGAGCTCGGCGAGCACCCCTATGAGCCGATCACCCACGCCTCGCGCCGTCGCGCGCTGGAGCTCGGCGACGCGCTGGGCGTCGAGTGGCGCCACCGCGACGACCGGTACGCCGAGAAGCTGGCCACCCCCGACACGTCGGTGGCCGACCTGATCGGTGACGTCGACCCGATGAAGGTGGCCGAGGGCCGCTCGCTGGGCGATCCCGAGACCATCCACTACGGCCTGATCCCGCGCAGCCACCGCGGCATCGTCGCGATCAACGAGCTGCCCGACCTGGCCGAGCGGATCCAGGTCGCGATGCTCAACGTGATGGAGGAGCGCGACATCCAGATCCGCGGGTACGTCGTACGCCTGCCGCTCGACGTGCTCGTCGTCGCCAGCGCGAACCCCGAGGACTACACCAACCGCGGCCGGATCATCACCCCGCTGAAGGACCGGTTCGGGGCCGAGATCCGCACCCACTACCCGCTGGAGCTCGAGGACGAGGTCGCGGTGATCCGGCAGGAGGCCGACCTGGTCGCGGAGGTGCCCGACTACCTGGTCGAGATCCTGGCCCGGTTCACCCGCAACCTGCGCGAGTCCAGCTCGGTCGACCAGCGCAGCGGCGTCTCGGCCCGGTTCGCGATCGCGGGTGCCGAGACCATCGCCGCCGCGGCCATCCACCGGGCCACGGCCCAGGGCGAGGACGAGGCGGTCGCCCGGGTCGTCGACCTGGAGACCGCGGTCGACGTCCTCGGCGGCAAGATCGAGTTCGAGTCCGGCGAGGAGGGCCGCGAGGCCGAGATCCTCACCCACCTGCTCCGCACCGCGACCGCCGAGACGGTGCGCCAGCACTTCCGCGGCATCGACTTCGGACTGCTGGTCGACCGTCTGGAGGCCGGCGAGATGGTCTCGACGGGGGAGCGGGTCACGGCGCGCGACTTCCTCACCGGGCTGCCGGTCCTCGGCGAGTCCGAGCTGTACGACGAGGTCTGCGACCGGCTGGGCGCCACCAACGACGGCCAGCGGGCCGGCGCCATCGAGCTCGCCCTCGAGGGGCTCTATCTCGCGCGCAAGATCGGCAAGGACTCCGACGGTGCCGAGACCGTCTACGGCTGACGTGCAGGTCCGGGTGCGCGTCGCGTCCGGTTCGCGGCGCGACGGGCTGGCGCCGGCGTACGTCGTCCCGCACGCCTGGACCGAGGACGGCATCTCGGTCGACGGCGGCGGCACCGGGGCGCACCTGCTGCTGACCGCGGTGGCGTGCTGCGTGCTCAACGACGTCTACCGCGAGGCCCAGGAGCCGGGGATCGCCCTGGCCGGGGTCCGGGTGGACGCCGTCGGTGGCTTCGACAGCACGACCTGGTCGTCCACGACCATCGCCTACGACGTCGACGTGGACAGCGACGCCCCGCAGCAGGTCGTCGACGGGCTGCTCGCCCGGGTCGACGAGGTGGCCGAGATCCCGCGCGTGGTGCGCGGGTCGGTCGCCGTCACGCGTGAGAGGAGCGAGGCATGAGCAGGACCCGGCAGTCCCGGTTCAAGCGGTACGAGGGCGGCGACCCGCTCGCGCCGCCGGTCGACATCGCGGAGGCGCTGGACGCCATCGGCGAGGACGTGATGGCGGGCTACAGCCCGGAGCGGGCGATGCGGGAGTTCCTGCGCCGGGGCGGGCGCGACCAGGCCGGCCTCGACGAGCTCGCCCGCCGGGTGGCCGAGAAGCGGCGCGAGCTGCTGCAACGGCACCACCTCGACGGCACCCTGCAGGAGGTCAAGGAGCTGCTGGACCGCGCCGTGCTGGAGGAGCGCAAGCAGCTGGCCCGCGACGCGATGATGGACGACGCCGACCGGGCGTTCCGGGAGATGCAGCTGGAGAACCTGCCGCCCAGCCCCGCGGCGGCGGTGAGCGAGCTGGCGTCGTACGACTGGCAGAGCCCGCAGGCGCGCGAGGACTACGAGAGGATCAAGGACCTGCTCGGCCGCGAGTTGCTCGACCAGCGCTTCGCCGGCATGAAGGACGCCCTCGAGAACGCCACCGACGACGACCGGGCGGCGATCAACGAGATGCTCGGCGACCTCAACCAGCTGCTGGAGAAGCGGCAGCTCGGCGAGGACTCCCAGGAGGACTTCGAGGAGTTCATGGCGAAGCACGGGGACTTCTTCCCCGAGAACCCGCAGAACCTCGACGAGCTCCTCGACGCGATGGCCCAGCGGGCCGCGGCGGCGCAGCGGATGCTCAACTCCATGTCGCCCGAGCAGCGCCAGGAGCTGATGGAGCTCTCGGCGCAGGCCTTCGGCTCCCCGCAGCTGATGGA
Source organism: Nocardioides sp. CCNWLW216 (assembly GCF_037120545.1). NCBI lineage: Bacteria > Bacillati > Actinomycetota > Actinomycetes > Propionibacteriales > Nocardioidaceae > Nocardioides > Nocardioides sp. CCNWLW216. The sequence continues at coordinate 409,864 of NZ_JBBBBJ010000002.1, read as the reverse complement.
CGCGCTGTCCCGGCTCGACGGCAACCTGCAGTCGCTGCGCCCCGGCGAGGACTGGGGCGGCTCGGAGCAGCTGGGCGGTGACGAGGGACTGGGCCTCGGCGACGGTACCGGTGTCTTCCAGGACCTGGCCGACCTCGACCAGCTCGCCGAGCAGCTCTCGCAGTCGTACGGCGGAGCGCGGATGGACGACCTCGACCTCGACAAGCTGGCCCAGCAGCTCGGCGAGTCCGCGGCCGTGGACGCCAAGACCCTGCAGCAGCTGGAGAAGGCGCTGCGCGAGCAGGGCACGATGCGCCGCGACTCGACCGGCCAGCTCCAGCTCACCCCGAAGGCGATGCGTCAGCTCGGCAAGGCGCTGCTCAAGGACGTCGCCGACAAGATGTCAGGCCGCCAGGGCCAGCGCGACCTGCGCCGAGCCGGCGCGGCCGGCGAGCTGTCCGGCTCGACCCGCGAGTGGGCGTTCGGCGACACCGAGCCGTGGGACATCCCGCGCACTGTCCTCAACGGCACGCTGCGCCGGGCCGGTTCCCCGGATGGCCCGCTGATGGAGATCGGCGACGTCGAGGTGCAGGAGACCGAGGCCCGCACCCAGGCCTGTGTCGCGCTGCTGGTGGACACGTCGTTCTCGATGGCCATGGACGGGCGCTGGGTGCCGATGAAGCGCACCGCGCTGGCCCTGCACACGCTGATCAAGTCCCGGTTCCGCGGCGACGCCCTGCAGCTGATCGGCTTCGGCCGGCACGCGGAGGTGATGGACATCGAGCAGCTGACCGCGCTCGACGCCATGTGGGAGAAGGGCACCAACCTCCACCACGGGCTGCTGCTCGCCAACCGGCACTTCCGCAAGCACCCGAACGCGCAGCCGGTGCTCCTGATCGTCACCGACGGCGAGCCGACCTCCCACCTGGAGGCCAGCGGCGAGGTGTTCTTCAGCTACCCGCCACACCCGCTCACCGTCGCCCACGCCGTCCGAGAGCTCGACAACTCGCGCCGTCTCGGCGCGCAGACGACGTTCTTCCGGCTCGGCGAGGACCCGGGCCTGGCCCGCTTCGTCGACTCGATGGCCCAACGGGTCGAGGGCCGGGTGGTCGCGCCCGAGCTCGACGACCTGGGCGCCGCCGTGGTCGGCTCCTACCTCGGGTCGCGCGGGCCGGGCCTCGGCGGGGGCGGCTCGGGGTACGGCGACTGGTTCGGCGGCCGGGGGTTCTGGGTCGGCGACTGAGCCGCCTCAGAACGGCGGCGCGGTGTCGTCCTCCTCGGGCGGCGGCCACGGGTCCCACCGCGGCCGCTTTTCCCACAGCGCGCACGGCCGGGTGGAGGTGCGGTGCACCCCGTCGCAGGCCGGCTGCTCGTCGTGCCCGGTCGGGCGGGTGCCGAGCAGGTCGCGCACGAGTGGTCCGCTGGTCACGCGGAAGCCGTTGCGGTGGAACAGGTCGCAGTCGCAGCGGACCCCCTGGGTCCACAGCCGGTGCTCCAGCGACGTCGCCCTTGGGGAGCGCAGGTCGCGGAAGCGCAGCGTCCACAGCCGCCGGTGGTCGCACGCGCGCACGCGCAGTCGGCGCGCGACGTAGCAGACCAGGCACTCGCGTGGTCGCGGGTCGGCGTCGGGCTCGGAGAGGGCCCGCAGGAACTGCTCGGTCTCATCGGCGATGGACATGGCCACCGTTCTAGCCGGGGTCACCGACAGCCAGCTCGTCGAGCACCGCGGCCAGCTCCTCGACCCCGTCCACGATGCGCGGCCCGGGGCGGGCCCAGCAGCCGTCGGCGTCCACGGCGTGCACGGCGACGCCGGCGGGCAGCAAGGGGCGGACCGTCTCCGCCTGCTCCTGGGCACCGGCCCGGTCGTAGCCGCACGGCGCGACCACGACGAGGTCGGGCCGGGCGGCGTGCACGTCGTCCCAGGTCGTCCGGACGGACTTCTCGCCCGCCGTACCCAGGACCGGGTCGCCGCCGGCGAGCGCGACCATCTCGGGGATCCAGTGGCCGGGCGCGTACGGCGGGTCGGTCCACTCCAGCACGACGACCCGGGGCCGCGGCCGGTCGGCGACCCGCGCGGCCACGGCGTCCAGCCGCGCGCGCAGGGAGTCGACCAGCGCGACGGCCGGTCCGGTGCGGCCGAGCGCCGAGCCGAGGGAGATCACGGAGGCGAGCACCTCGTCGACCGTGTGCGGGTCGTAGGTGAGCACGCTGGCGTTCGAGCCGAGGTGCTGCAGCGCGTCCGCGACGGTGTCGACGTCGACCGCGCAGACCGCGCACAGGTCCTGGGTGACGACGTGCGTCGGCTCGAGATCGCGCAACGCGTCCTGCTCGAGGCGGTAGAGGTCCTCGCCCCGTCCGAGCGCGGCGGCGACGTACGCGTCGATGCCGGCGGGCGTGAGGCCCGCCGGCATCGACGAGGTGGAGACGATCCGGCGCTCGCGCGCCTCGTCGGGGGTGTCGCACTCGAAGGTCACCCCGACGACGTCCTCTCCCGCGCCGAGCGCGAAGAGGATCTCGGTGGTCGAGGGGAGCAGCGAGACGATGCGCACGCCGCGACGGTACCCAGGGGCTGGGTCAGCGAGCGGTCTTCAGGGTCAGCTTGGCCAGCTTAACGGCCTTCTTGGCCGACGGCGTCCCGCCGTCCGTGGCGCTGACGCCGGTGGTGATGATCTTCTTGCCCTTGCGGGCCACCACCGACTGGCTGACGAACTTCTGGCCGGAGATCGTCGCGGTCACGGTGTAGCCCCAGCTCTGGTCGCCGAGCCGGACCTTCAGCTTCTTGACCTTGACCTTGACCTTGGTCCCGCCGACGTCGACGGGGCACTTGGCGGTCTTCGAAGCGCTCCGCAGGTACTTCACGGCGGCCTTGGTGTTGCGGAACTTCAGCGCCGAGACGTAGACCAGCGGCGCAGCGGCGGTGGGGGTCGCGTACTGGGCGGGCGAGTAGGCCGCCGACGCCGAGGTTGCGCCCTTGATCGCCTTGCCGGACTTGCACTTCTTGATCGACTTCACCGACGAGGTGGAGGTCGAGGCGGTGCCGCCGGCGAGGTGCGGGTAGATCTTCGCGACCTGCGCGACCGCCGGGACCTTCGGCGCCTTGGCGGCGTGCGCGGGCGTGGTGAGGGCCGGGACGGCGAGGACGGGGACGGCGAGCGCAACGACCGCGCGGGACAGCCAACGAGTCATGGTGAGGTTTTCTCCGGTTCTGTAGAGAGGTGCTGGGCGGGGACTTCCTACCCAACCGGGCCGGTCGCACGCCTGTGGTCGCACGATGTCTCGGGATTCGTCTGCGGCCCGGGCGGGCGCGGACAATCGGCCGGGTGGAGGACCCGACCCTGACCGTGCTGGCGCTCCTCGGGCTGGCGGCGGTCACAGCGGGCTTCGTGGACGCTGTCGTCGGCGGGGGCGGGCTGGTCCAGCTGCCGGCGTTGCTGGTCGGGCTGCCGCACGCGAGCCCGGTGCAGATCCTGGCCACCAACAAGCTCGCCAGCATCTGCGGCACGACGGTCAGCTCGGCGACGTACTACCGCCGGGTCCGCCCCGACCCGCACACGTTCCTGCCGCTGATGCTGCTCGCGTTGGTGGGGTCGTTCGCCGGCGCGCTGGTGGCCAGCCAGATCCCACGCGAGGCCTTCGAGCCGATCGTGCTGGTCGTGCTGGTGCTCGTCGGCGCCTACGTCCTGCTCAAGCCGAGCCTCGGCGAGGCCACCGCGCTGCGGTACGCCGGCAGCACCCACCTGGCCGCCGCGATGGTGGTGGGTGCGGCCATCGGCTTCTACGACGGCGCCCTCGGCCCCGGCACCGGCAGCTTCTTCGTCTTCGCCCTCGTCGGGCTACTCGGCTATGGGTTCCTGGAGGCGTCCGCGAAGGCCAAGCTGGCCAACTGGGCGACCAACCTCGGCGCGCTGCTGCTCTTCGTCCCGCAGGGTGCGGTGCTGTGGAAGACCGGGCTGGTGCTGGGGGTCTGCAACCTGGTCGGCGGCTACCTCGGTGCCCGCGTGGCGGTCTCGCGCGGCTCGCGGTTCGTCCGGATCTTCTTCATCGCCGTCGTCGCCGCGTTCGTGGTGCGGATCGGCGGCGACGTCGTGGGCGTCTGGTGAGCAGCTACCTCACGCTCGCCCGGGACGCCGAGGCCGAGATCGAGGTCAAGCGGTCGCGGTTCCTGGCCACCGTGGTGCGGGTGCCGGACGAGGCCGCCGCGCGGGCGGTCGTCGAGCGGCTGAGGACCGCGCACTGGGACGCGCGGCACCACTGCACCGCCCTCGTCGTGGGGCCGCCCCCGGTGCCGGTCGAGCGCTCCAGCGACGACGGCGAGCCGGCCGGTACGGCGGGCGCCCCGATGCTCGAGGTGCTCCGCGGCGCCGGGGTCAGCGACACGGTCGCGGTCGTCACCCGCTGGTTCGGCGGCACCCTCCTGGGCGCCGGCGGCCTGGTCCGGGCCTACGGCGACGCGGTCCGCGCCGGCCTCGACGCCGCCGGCACGCTGCGCCGCTCGCTCCTGCGCGAGCACCTCCTCGAGGTCGACCACGCCGACGCGGGCCGGATTGAGACCGAGCTCCGGACGCGCGGCGTCCGCGTGCTCGACACGTCGTACGACGCCCGCGCGACGCTGCGGCTCGGCGTACCGCCCGACGGTGAGGCGCGGCTGCACGCCCTCGTCGCCGAGCTGACCTCGGGGCGCGGCGAGACCGTCGCCGCGGGGGAGCGGTGGGTGGACGGCGGCTGACCCGCCGGTCCGGGTCAGAAGGGGCGGACGGCCGCGCTCGCCTGACGCGCGCCGATCGCCCACATCGCGCCGCCGACGGCGAGGAGGGGGAGGGCGGTCGACACGCAGGAGAGCAGGACGAGGAAGCCGAGTCCGGTCGAGAGCGGGTCGCTGATCGCGACCCCGACGGCGTAGGCGAGCATCCCCAGCGCGACGAGCGCGCCCGCGATGGTGGCGAGGGTGCGACCTGACTGCTGCATGGCTCCAGCCTAGGGAGGGAGCGCGCCCGCCGCACGCTGGTGCAGACCACGGCGACGCCGTGCGCCGGCTTCGACGTCGCCGCGGGGGAGCGGTGGGTGGATATCGTCGGCGCATGAACGGGATGCAGCACCGGTTCGTGGTGAGCTGCGTGACCGTCGTCGTCGGCGCGGCGGTGGTGGGGGTCGCCTACGTCGCCACGGCCGACACCGGGCTCGTCGAGGTCTTCGTCGCCGCGGGCCTGACGGGGGCGGCGCTGGTGGCGATCTGGCTCTACGTCCGGGCGCTCCGTCGCGACTGATCAGGCCACGATGTCGCGGAGCAGCCGGTCCGAGGCGAGCAGGGCGTCCCGGTCGTAGGTCGAGGCACTGGACATGACCCCGTCGGCCCCGGTGCGCTCGACGAGCCGGTCGAGGCGGCGTCGTACGGTCTCCGGGCTCCCGGCCAGGGCGCGGTCCAGGGAGGCCTCGACGCGGCGCCGTACCTGGGCGGGCCAGGGGGCGGCGTGCACGGCGGCCGCGGACTCCAGCGGCGGGAACTCGCCGGTCTGCCGCGACCGGGCCATCGCCCAGGCCTCGGGCAGCGCGAGCTCGCGGGCGGTCGCGTCGTCGTCGGCGACGAGGACGTCCAGCGAGACCGTCACCCAGGGCGAGCCGTCGCCGTGCGGGCGGAAGTCGCGGCGGTACGACGCGAGCGCGGCGGGAAGCTCCTCGGAGTCCAGGACCGGCCCGCCGACCACCACCGGCAGACCGAGCCGAGCCGCCACCTCGATGCCGCGGCCGGTGGCCAGCAGGTGCAGCGGGATCGGCGCTCGCGCCGCCGGACGGGCGGTGACCTCAGCGGTGCCGTCGAGGTAGCCGCGCAGCTCCGCCAGGTCCGCCTCGAACGACTCCGCGGCCTCCGGGCCGCTGCGCAGCGCCCGCCGTACCGGCTCGGTGAAGCCGACCGAGCGGCCCAGGCCGAGGTCCACCCGCCCGGGGTGCAGGGCGTCGAGCACGAGGAACTGCTCGGCGACGACGAGCGGCTGGTGCAGCGGGAGCATCACGCCCCCGGAGCCGATCCGGATCGTCGTCGTACGACCGGCGATCGCGGCCAGCAGCACCGCGGGCGTGCCCGACGCGATGCCGGGCACCGCGTGGTGCTCGGCGACCCAGAACCGCTCGTAGCCCGCCTCCTCCGCGCGCACCGCCCGGTCGACGGTCGCGGCCAGGGCCTCGGCGTCGGGGGTGCCGGCGCGGGTGCGGGACCGGTCGAGCAGGGAGAGCCTCACATCCGTCCCAACACCGCGACGAGCCGCCGCCTTCCCTGCCGCGTCGTGGTCGCACCCCCCCCCGTTGGTTGAGCAGGTCGCGCTAGCGACCGTGTCGAAACCCCCGCAGCTCGAGAGCCGGCACTGAGCCCACCGATGTGACACGCCAGCCGGTCGGTCGAGGGCTGCAGGTCCGCTCAGATCGTCCTTGTTCGGCTGGCTACCTGGGCGATGTCCACCGTGATTGCCGTCGGCGGCCGGACGCGGGCTGCTCCCTGCGGCCCGTCCGAAGTGGCCCTTCCGGCGGTATAGAGAGGGGCACACCCCCGGCCGATCAGATCTTTGCCCACAGATCCTCAGATGCTCTAGATTCGCACACCTGTTCGAACTAGAATGAAGGCATGAGCCTTGACGTCCTCGACCCCGCCACCGTGCTGGCGGCCGCCGAGACGTCCGTGCGCACTCGCCGCGCCGCCGCCCTCGAAGACCTCGATCTCGTCCTGGCCTGGGCCGATCTTCACGGCGACGACCCCCAGAGCCGCCCCGGCGCGATCCCGGTCCGGTATGGCGGGGACCAGCTCATCGACGTCGGCGGCGCCGGCACCCCCTACGTCCAAGACCTCTGCCTCGGCGAGTTGGCCATCGCCCGCCACTCCCACGTCCTCTCGACCCGCTCGGTGATGGCCGACGCACTCGACCTGCGCCACCGCCTCCCCCTGACCTGGGCCATCGTGCAGTCGCTGGCCTGCGATGCGTGGGTGGCGTGCCGGGTCGCCTCGATGACCCGCAAGCTGACCTTCGCCCAGGTCGCGCTCGTCGACGAAGCCGTCGCGAAGGCCATCGGCGGCTGCGCGCCCGGGCGGGTGTTCCGCATCGTCGAGGCCAAGATCATCGAAGCCGACACCGCCGCCCACACCGCCCGCATCGAAGAACAACGCCGCACCCGCACCGTGGTGCTCTCCCCGACCGACGACACCGGTTTACGGATGCTGTTCGCCCGCCTCGAGGCCGGCGACGCCGTCTGGATCGACGCCACCGTCGACCGGGTCGCCGACCTCCTCCACGATGACGCCGACCTACGTCAGGCTCATCACCCGGACCTGCCCGAGGACGTCACCAAGGCCGAGCTCCGCGCCGTCGCGCTGGGCTGGCTGGCCCGCCCCCACGACCTCGCCGCACTCCTCCATCTGCTCGACCAGCAGGACGACGAACAGGCCAGCAAGCGGAGGAAGCCGTCAGCGGTGCTGCACGTCCACCTCCACCAGGCCGCCCTCGACACCGGCGTCGGCGTCGCCCGAGTCGAGGAGCTCGGACCGCTGGTCCTCGACCAGGTCCGACTCCTCCTGGCCCATGCGAACGTGACGCTGCGGCCGGTGCTGGATCTGTCGGAGACCATCGCCGTCGACCGGTACGAGCACCCCACCATCGTCCGGGAACGGACCGCGATCCTGATTCCGGCCGACGCGTTCCCGCACTCCACGTCGGTCACGAGGCGGGTCGATCTGGACCATCCGACGCCCTACCTGGACCCCGACACCGGCGGACCACCCGGACAGACCGGTGACCACGCCGCCGCGCCCTTGACCCGCAGGCACCACCGGGCCAAGACCCACGCCGGCTACACCGTCGAACAGACCGACCGGACCACGTTCGAGTGGACCACCCCTCACGGCCTGAGACGCCGCGTCGGCCCCACCGGTTCCCACCCCGCCTGAGCGCTACCAGAGCAGGTCGAGGGTCAGCACGGACACGCCCGATCGGGTGGACGTCCACTCCTGCAGGCACGCCGAGAGGTCGGGCGCGTGTCCGGCGAGGCCGAGACGGGTGGTCGCGGTGGGCGCGGGGGCGTGGGAGTGACCGGGACCCGGCGAGCCGTGGGAGCAGGCGACACACAGGAAGCGCATCGCCGACCAGTCGTCGACCCCGAGCCCGCGTCGCCCGGCCAGGTCGCTCAGTGCCCGGACGTCCTCGGGGGTGGTGCCCTCCACCTCGGCCTGCCAGGTCGGCAGTCCCGAGTCGTGCAGGCGCTCCAGCTCGTTGAACACGGGTACCTCCTGGTCCCCGAGCTGCCGGGTCCCGGTCGGCTGGCCGTCGTGGAGCAGTACGTCGCGGAAGCGGTGCCCCGACTCCGGGAGCGGGACGCTGGCGACGACCGCGTGGGCGGGGCTGCGACGCCAGCACCAGATCACCTCGGTCGTGCCGTGCTCGGGCAGGACCTGGAGCGACAGGCTCGGTTGGTCGGGGTTGACCCGGATCGGGACCGCCCCGAAGTCCACGTCGATCGGCTCCGCGCCGCCGTCCAGCCCCGCGACGCCGTACGCCGTCCACGCCCGTCGCGCCCGCTCCCAGTCACCCAGCGCGGTGGCGGCGATGCCGAGGTTCCACGCCGCCGGGTCGGCGTCGCCGTTGCCGAGCTCGGCCGCCTCGGCCTCGCCGAAGAGCGGCATCGCGCGCTCGTTCCGGCTGGCGCTCAGCGCCCAGTCCCGGCGGGCCTTGGCGTGCATGCCCGCCTCGAACCAGGCGAAGTACGAGTCGGGGGCGACCTCCGTCAGCTCGGCGGCGCAGCGGTCGGCGACCGCGACGTCCTCCGCCTCGGTGGCGGCGGTCCACTCGGCCCACACCTCCTGCGGGGTGCGTGCGGGCGGTCCGTCGGGTCCGGGGGTGAGCATGCGCGAAGTCTGCCTGCCCTGAGCCCCCGCTGGTACGCCGCGAGCCGATCCCCCGATCCCCGCCGAAGGGGGCGGGCTCAGCCTCGACGGGCCCCGTGGCTGTCACCGGTGGCTCCATCGGTGGGCGATCGCCGTTCGCTGAGATCACCGATCACCGATCGCCGCGACGGCCGCGACGCCGGTGAGGATGAGCGTCCACCAGCTGAACGAGCTCGTGGTCCAGAGCACGATCAGGAGCGCGGGACCGCACGTCCAGCAGAGCGCTCGTGCGTGTCGCTCCAAGAAGCGATTGGCTGCGGAGTCCTGCCTGTCCAGGCGGACGCTCCAGACCAGGACGCGAACCATGAGGATCAGGCCACCCACCATGACGAGGAGGAAGAGCCGGGCGAAGCCGGGAGCAGAACGGGCCGGAGGACCTGCGGCTCCACGCACTAGGTTGTGCGTGTGGAGTCGACCACGGCACGGAGCTCGCGGAGGACGGTCGCGGTGACGGCCGGGACCACCGTCATGGCGTCCCTGCGGGCCCTGGCGCTCGTGACGGGCGGAGCGGCCCCGTGACCCCGACCTGGCTCACGGCGTTCCTCGACCTCGCCCCCGCGGACCACCCGGCCGCGGTGCGGCACTGGCGCGGCGTGACCGGGCACGGCCTGTCGAAGCCGCGCGGCGATCACGGCGAGTTCGCGTCGTACCTCCCGCCCGGTGCGGACGTGCACCTGAAGGTGCAGCGCCTGGAGGCGGGGCCGTCGGGGGTCCACCTCGACCTGCACGTCCCGGCGGTGGCGCCGGCGGTCGAGGACGCGGTCCGGCTGGGGGCGCGGCTCGTGGCCGACCACGGGTACGCCGTGCTGTCGTCGCCCGGGGGCTTCGCGTTCTGCTTCGTGACCGAGCGGGCGACGGTCCGCGCCGCGCCGGCGACCTGGCCCGGGGGCCCCACCGGACAGAGCCATCGCTCGTCGGTCGACCAGGTCTGCCTCGACGTGCCGCCGGACCTCTGGGAGGCCGAGCTGGAGTTCTGGCGTCGGCTGACCGGCTGGTCGGCGCGGATCGGTGGACGCGAGTTCGTCCACCTGCTCCGCCCGCCCGCGATGGCGGTGCGGATCCTGCTCCAGCGCCTCGACGATCCCCAGCCGGCCGTCACCGGGCACCTCGACCTGGCGTGCACCGACCGGGCCGCCGAGACCGCCCGGCACGTCGCGCTCGGGGCGGAGGTGCTCGCGGAGCACGACGAGTGGACGGTGCTGCGGCCGCCCGCCGGCCCCGAATACTGCTTGACCGACCGGGACCCGGGCACGAGAGTCACCGGATGACCCAGTCCGGCGACGAGCGCGCCACGCTCCTCCACTTCCTCGACCACCATCGCGACGTCCTCCGCCAGAAGTGCAGCGGCCTCACCGCCGAGCAGCTCGACACGCCGCACCCGCCGTCCCCGCTGACCCTCGGCGGGATGGTCAAGCATCTCGCCTACGTGGAGAACTGGTGGAGCGTCGGCGTCTTCCTGGGCCAGGAGCCCGGCGAGCCGTGGGCGAGCGTCGACTGGCGCGCCGACGGCGACTGGGACTGGCACAGCGCGAAGGACGACACCCCCGACCAGCTCTGGGCGCTGTACGACGCGGAGCGCGCCGCAGCCGACCGCGTGTACGCCGCCGCGCGCCTCGACGACCTCGCGGTCATCCCGAACCACCACGCCCAGACCCGGGCCAACCTGCGCTGGATCCTGGTGCACCTGATCGAGGAGTACGCGCGGCACAACGGGCACGCCGACCTGATCCGGGAGTCGATCGACGGCCAGGTCGGGTGAGGATCCGCGCGGCCGCCGCCGACGACTGGCCGGCGATCTGGCCGTTCTTCCAGGCGACGGTCCAGGCGGGGGAGTCCTACGCCTTCCCGCTCGACCTGACCGTCGAGACGGGACGGGGCTGGTGGCTGGAGCAGCCACCCGGCGCGACGGTGGTCGCGGAGGAGGGCGGCGTCGTCCTCGGCAGCGCCAAGATGGGCCCGAACCGCCCCGGCCGCGGCGACCACGTCGGCACCGCGTCGTTCATGGTCGCCCCGGAGGCCCGCGGACGCGGAGTGGGTCGGGCGCTCGGCGAGCACGTGATCGCCTGGCACCGCGAGCAGGGCTACCGCGCGATCCAGTTCAACGCCGTCGTCGAGACCAACACCGCCGCCGTCCGGCTCTGGACCGACCTCGGCTTCCGCATCGTCGGCACCGTCCCCGAGGCGTTCCGCTCAGCCGGGCACGGGTACGTCGGCCTGCACGTCATGCACCTGCGGCTGTGATCAGCCCGCCAGCCACAGGTGCGCGGCGACCAGCTCGGCCACCAGCACCTCGCTGAGCAGCCGGACGTCGTCGTCGGTGTCGCCCGGGTAGCGCAGCGTGTACGACGCCCCCTCGAGGTCGCCGCCGACCGACACGACGGTGGTCGAGCGCGGCAGCGTCCACTCCAGGATGCCGTCGTCCCACGCGGAGCCGGCGTACGAGAGCAGCCGGTAGTCGGTGTTCTTGGTGAGGTAGACGTCCACGTGCGCCCAGTCGCCCGCCTCGCAGCCGACCGCCGCGCGCCGGGGGCCCTCGCGCAGCATCAGCGCCGACTGCTGCGCCGAGGACAGCCGTCGGGCCGGGGCGACGACGTGCGCGCCGGCCGGGCCGTCGAGCAGGCCGGTGACGGTCGGCCCCCAGTCGCCCCAGGTCGACAGCAGGTGCGACGACGCCTCCGCGGCGGCGCTCACGGTGTCCGCGACGGCGTCCACCGGCTCGCCGAGCAGGTGCGCCTCCAGGGCGAGCAGCAGCGCGAGGGTGTGCTGGAAGGAGCGGCAGGCGACCCCGCCCGGCTCCGGCCCGGCCTCGAGGTCGACGGTCCAGGAGGCCCGCTGGGTGATCGTCGACCCGGGGGTGTTGGTCAGCGCGACGACGGTCGCGTCGGGGTGCACCCGCCCGAGGGCGTCGAGGGTCTCCTTCGAGCCGCCGGTCGCCGAGATGGCGACCACGAGGGTGCCGGCGCCCCACGCGGGGAGCAGGTCGCTGCTGGCCAGCTCGGCCACCGCCACCAGGCCGCGGGCCCGCATCCGGGCGGCGGCGACGCCCGCGGCGTACGTCGAGGAGCCCATGCCGACCAGCACGACCCGCTCGGGCAGGAAGCCCAGCCCGGCCCAGGGGTCGGCGGCGCGCAGCCCCTCGGCGAGGTGCTGCAGGGCCTCGGGCTTGCGTTGCAGGTCGGCCAGGAACTCGGCGGGCTTCACGGCTTCTCCTCCGGGAGGGGCAGCAGCGCGGGGAGCGCCGCCTCGGGGACGTAGAACCACCGCGGCAGATGCGCGGCGGCATAGCTGAACTCGCGGCACACCTGGCGCAGCCGGAAGGCGCGCACGAGCGCGGGCTGGACCAGCCGCGGGTGCCCGGCGGTCGCGACGGTCACGGCGTACGACGTCAGGAACGCGTCCTCGGCCGCCTCCGCGGCGGCGGTGACCGTGGCGAGGTCGTGGTGCGGCTCGTGGCGGCGCAGCACCAGGGCCGCGTGCTTGATCGACTGCGCGAGCCCGGCGACGTCGAGGGCCGGCGGCTGGGGGAGCAGCCGCTCGGCCGTGGGGACCACCGGGTTGCCGTCGAAGTCGGTGACGACGTACGTCGCGTCCGCGCCGGTGCCCCGGCGCAGCACCTGGCCGACGTGCAGGTCGCCGTGCACGCGGATCAGCGGCGTCCCGAGCGCGTGGGCGGGGGCCCGGGTCTCGGCCCGGAGCGCGACGGCGCGCCGGGCCAGCAGGTCGTGGGTGTCGCCGGTGGTGGCGGCGAGGGCCTGCTCGAGGTCGCGATCGGCGCCGGCCTCCCAGGCGGCGAGGTCGTCCGCGGTGGCGGCGGAGACCCCGTCCTCGGCCAGGGCCGCGTGCATCCGGCCGACCAGGTCGCCGAGCCGGCGACCGGTCTCGCGGACGCCGTCGTACGACTCGTCGAGGACGGCGGAGCGCAGGTCGCCGACCGTCCAGGTCCAGCCGTCGACGGCGCCGGAGAGCAGGCTGTCGACGGTGGCCAGAAGCCGGGGCGCCGCGTCCCCGGGAGCGGACCACTCGAGCAGCCCCCAGGGCGTCGGCATGCCGTCGAAGCGGTGCCGCTGGAGGGCGTCGAAGACGCTCGGCGCGGGATGTGGTCCGGGCTCGGCGGCGCGGAGCCACTTGACCACGGCCTTCTCGCCGACGACGACCGACTCGTTGGTCTGGTCGACGCCGAAGGAGCGCTCGCCGGCGACGGTCTCGTGATGCCAGGTGGTGACCCGGAACGGTCCGAGCGCGCGGCTGCCGCCGCCGAGCAGGGCGACCAGCGCGGTGGCCGCGCCCTCCCCGCTGGTGGCGCGCCGGTCCCCGTCGACCAGCCACGGCACCGGTCGGGGCAGGCCGTCGCCGTCGTCGACGACGAGCAGCACCAGACCCGGCGCGAGCGTCAGCCGGTCGAGGACGATCACGCGCGCGTCAGGCCCGTGACGCGACGTGGTCGAGGCCGACCCGCTCGATGACGTCGGCGCCGACCTTCAGGCCGTCGCGGGCCCGGATCCGCTCGCCGAGCGCGGCGACCGAGGCCCGCAGGTCGGTGTCGGCGAGGATCTTCTCGACGGCACCGGTCAGCTCCTCGTCGGTGAAGGCGTACGTCGCCAGCCGGATGCCGAGGCCGAGCTCGTCGACCCGCTGCGCGTTGTCGTACTGGTCCCAGAAGAGCGGCAGCACGATCATCGGCTTGCCGAAGTGCAGCGCCTCGGTCGTCGTGTTGTTGCCGCCGTGGGTGATCACCAGGTCGACCTGCGGGATGACCTTGGTCTGCGGCAGGGTCTGCTCGCCGACCATGTTGTCGGCCAGCGCGATCCGGTCGGCCTGGGGGCCCTTGCTGACGATGAACCGGTGCGGGGTCGTCCCGAGCACGTCGACCAGCCGCTGCATCAGCGCGACGTCGGCGCCGCCCAGCGAGCCGAGCGACAGGTAGATCAGCGCGCTGCCCTCGGGGCGGTCGGCGACGGCCGCGGGGACGTCGTACTCCTCGTCGGTGAGACGGACGCTGGAGTCCATCCGGGTCCACGAGCCGTCGAGCGGCCGGTCGGCGAGGTAGTCGGCCTCCTCCGGGAAGACGTAGAGGTTGGCTGCGTTGTCGCGCGGCATGAACTCCAGGTCGGGCAGGGGTGCCCCACCCTGCTCGACGACCCAGGCGTTGAACGACTCCCACGTCTCCCGGTGGGTGCGCTCGAGCTCCTCGCGGAACGGCGTCCAGGAGGCCGGATCGGCCTGGGCCAGGCCGGACAGGCCGGGGGCGACGCCGGGGCCGGGCACCTCGAGCGGGTTGCAGGAGACGATCCGGACGAACGGCGCGCCGCTGGTGGTCAGGGCCGGGAAGATCACCACGTTGTCCTCGACCACGACGTCCGGCCGCACCTCCGCGAGGATCGCCTTCAGGGCCGGCTCGGCGTACCTCGCCCCGTCGATGAGCGCCTGGTACGTCGGCTGCACGAAGGTCTCGAGCTGCTCGGCGGTGCTCTTGCGGAACTCCGGCGCGGTCTCGGCGATGAAGTCGGTCCAGAACTGCCCCGCGTCCTCCTCGCCGGCGTCGGGGTCGGGGGCCGCGAGGTCGACCAGCCGCTCCTCGAAGCCCAGCGGGGCGAGCTTGCCGGCCCAGGACGACTCGCTGGCGAAGACCACCCGGTGCCCGCGCTTGAGGAGCAGGTCGCCCAGCCCGATGCACTGGTTGGTCGGCCCGTAGGCGGACTCGGGGAGGAAGAGCACGGTCAGCTGCGTCATGCGAGGGCTCCTGCCTCGAGGGTGGACGGGTCGGGCTGGTCGAGCGCGTGGCCGGTGGCCAGCCGCGCGTAGTCGAGGATCAGGCGGGTCGCCACGACCTGGTCGATGGTCGGGTGGTGGGCCACCATCCGGTAGCCGTAGGCGTCCTCGAGCGCGACGATGTTGCGGGCCACGGTCAGCGAGGGCTGGGCCAGGGTGAAGACGCCCGAGGCGGCGCCGTCCTCCAGGATCACCTGGTACATCGCCACCTGGCGGTCGTAGAGCGAGGTCAGCATCGCGGCGTATCGCGGGTAGCGACCGGCCGCGCCCCCGAGCTCGCAGAAGAGCCGGACCTCCTCGTCGTCGGAGTCGAGCGGCAGGCCGGAGGCGATCGTGACGACCAGCTTGCGGTCGGGGGTCATCGGCCCGCTGACCGCCCGCAGCCGCTCGTCGTAGAAGCGCTCCATGCCGGCCCGGTTGGCCTCGACGAGCAGCGTCTGGACGTCGGGGAAGTGGTAGAGGATCGCCCCGGAGGTCAGGCCGGCGACGTCCGCGACGTCCTTGAGGCGTACGTCGGCCCCGTGCTCCGCGACCGCGCGCCGGGCGGCGGCGAGGAGGTTCTCGCGGCGCTGCTTGCGGCCGACGGCCATGGGCGTTCCTCACGTCATCTCGGGGGTCGATCGGGCGTGGGCGGCACTCTGCCAGCCAAGGCAAAGAAATTGAACCCCCCTTCAGTGAATGGTCCAGATCGGCATGAAACGTCTGTGTTTCAGCCATTGCATTTCCTGAACCCGCGTGCAAGGTTTCCGGCCTAAGGCGACCCGTGAGGGGTCCGATCACATCGGAGAGAGCCATGTCCACCATCAACCGCCGGCCGCGTCGCATCGCGACGGCCGCCGTTCTCGGGACCGCCGTGACCCTCGTCCTCGCCGCCTGCGGCGGGGACGACGGCTCGTCGGCCGAGCCCGCAGCGCTCGACCCCGACGCCGACCTGAGCAAGCAGACGATCGTGGTCTCCAACTGGGAGGCCTACATGCCCGAGGACATCGCCGAGCGGGTCAAGGAGAAGACCGGCGCGACGGTGAAGATCACCTCGCACGCCACCAACGAGGACATGGTCGCCAAGGTGACCGGCTCCGGTGGCGAGGGCCTCGACGTGGTCTTCGGGTCGCAGCCCTACCTGGAGGCGCTCTCCAAGGCCGGCCTGATCGAGCCGCTCGACACCGACCTCCTCGACAACTGGGGCAACCTGGAGTCGGCGGCCACCGACACGGCCGAGGTCGACGGCGCGACCTACTGGGCGCCGTACACCTGGGGCACGACCGGCATCTGCTACCGCGCCGACCTGGTCGACGAGGCGCCGACCAGCTGGCGCGACCTGCTCGAGCCCACGGACGCCAACAAGGGCAAGGTCACGATGATGGGCACCGAGCGCTGGGCCATGCTGCCCGCGCTCAAGGCGCTCGGCTACTCGGTCAACACCACCGACGAGGACGAGCTGGCCGAGGCCAAGGAGCTGATGGTCGCGGCCAAGCCCAACCTGCTGGCCTACGACGACTCGACGTTCTACGAGCGGCTGATCAGCGGCGAGGCCACCATGACCGAGGCCTGGGACGGCTGGTGCAACTACGGCACCGGCGAGGACGAGAACATCAAGTTCGTCGTCCCCGAGGAGGGCTCGGACCTGTGGACCGACGGCATCGCGGTGCTGAAGTCCTCGAAGAACAAGGAGGCGGCGTACGCCTTCATCGACACCATCCTCGACGCCGAGACGCACGCCTGGGTGGAGGAGAACATCCTCTACAACATCCCGAACGAGGCCGCGCTGGAGCTGGTGCCGGCCGAGCTGAAGGAGCAGTACGAGACCCTCGGCACCCGCCGCGAGGAGATGCTGTCGGGCGAGAACATGACCGACGTCGGTGACGACGCGGCCGCGCTCTACAACCAGATCATCACCGAGGTCACGGCGTCCTGATGAACTCCACCGAGCAGCACGGCGGGCTGGATCGACACCACCTCGGAGCCCGGCTGCGCCGCGGCATCGAGCCCGCCGTGCTGCTGGGCCCCGGCCTGCTGTTCTACGCCGCCCTCGTGGCGGCGCCGGTCCTGCTCGTGACCGCCTACATGTTCGCGCGCCGGGGCCGCTTCGGCGGCGTCGAGTGGGAGCTGAGCCTCGACAACTTCAGCCGGGTCACCGACTCGGTCTACCTCGAGGTGTTCCGCGAGTCGCTCGGCCTGGCCTTCCTGGCCACCCTGCTCGCGCTGCTCATCGGCTACCCGACGGCCTACGCGATCGCCAAGCTGCCGCCGCGGTGGCGCACGGTGGCGCTGGTGCTGGTCGTGGTGCCGTTCTGGACCAACTTCCTGATCCGGGTCTACGCCTGGATCGTGCTGCTCAACAGCCAGGGACTGCTCAACGACCTGCTGGTCGGGATCGGCGTCACCGACGACCGGTTCACCCTGCTCTACACGCCGGGTGCGGTCGTCGTCGGGCTCGTCTACTCCTACCTGCCGCTGATGATCCTGCCGCTCTACGCCGCCATCGAGAAGGTCGACGAGGACCTCCTGGAGGCCTCCGCCGACCTCGGCGCCGGCCGGGTCCGCACCTTCCTCGGCGTCCAGCTGCCGCTGACCATGCCCGGCGTGGTCACCGGCTCGATCCTGGTCTTCGTCCCGAGCCTGGGGAACTTCGTGGTCCCCGAGCTGCTCGGCGGCGGCAAGACCGTGATGGTCGGCAACCTGATCCGCGACCAGTTCCTCAAGGCGCAGGACTGGCCGTTCGGCTCGGTGCTGGCGATGATCGTGGTCGTCCTGCTGGTGCTGCTCTTCCTCGGCCAGGCCTGGGTCACCCGTCGCGTGGAAGGTCCGGCCCGTGGCTAGGGCCGGGGCCCGCCAGGGGCTCGGCTGGCTGTGGCTGCCGCTCGTCCTGTGCGGTGCCTTCCTCTACGTGCCGATCCTGGTGCTGGTCGCGATGTCGTTCAACGGCGGCGGCTCGGCGTACTCCTGGGGCGGCTTCAGCTTCCGCTGGTACGGCGAGCTGGCCCGCGACAGCGACCTGATCTCGGCCGTGGTGACCTCCCTGGGCATCGCCGCCGGCGCCACGGTCATCGCCACCGTCCTCGGCACCCTGCTCGCGGTCGGGCTGGCCCGGCACACCCGGTCGAAGATGCTGGAGGCGGCCGCGATGGCGCCCGCGATCCTGCCCGACCTGGTGCTGGCCATCGGCCTGCTCGCGTTCTTCTACGCCGCCGGGATCCCGAAGAGCGCGCTCACCGTGCTGCTGGCCCACGCGGCCTTCGGCACCGCCTTCGTCGTCGCGGTCGTGCGGTCCCGGCTGGCCGGCTCCGACGCGGCGCTGGAGGAGGCCTCGCGCGACCTGGGCGCCGGTGCCTTCTCGACGTTCGTGCTGGTCACCCTGCCCTCGATCGCCCCCGCGGTGATCGCCGGTGCGCTGCTGGTCTTCACGCTCTCGCTCGACGAGTTCGTGATCGCCTACTTCACCGCCGGCCCGACCACCCAGACCCTGCCGATCACCGTCTACGCGATGGTGCGCACCGGCGTCACGCCCGAGATCAACGCCCTCGCGACCGTGCTGGTCGTGATCAGCGTCCTCGTCGTGGTCGTCGCGGCCCGCGCGATCCGCCCGAAGGAGAAGTCATGAACGCTCCGCTGCTCGAAGTCCAGCAGGTCAGCCGGTCCTTCGGCGACGTCCGCGCCCTCGACGGGGTCTCGCTGACCATCGCCGAGAACGAGTTCTTCGCGCTGCTCGGCCCGTCCGGCTGCGGCAAGACCACGCTGCTGCGCTCGATCGCCGGCTTCGAGCACCCCGACGGCGGAGCCGTCCTGCTCGGCGGCTCGGACCTGCTCGCGCTGCCGCCGAACAAGCGCCCGGTCAACCTGATGTTCCAGTCCTACGCGCTCTTCCCGCACCTCTCGGTGGCCGCCAACATCGGCTACGGCCTGAAGCGCGAGAAGCTGCCGAAGGCCGAGATCGCGCAGCGCGTCGACGAGGTCCTGGAGACGGTCGGCCTGACCGCGATGGCCAAGCGGCGCCCGGCGCAGCTGTCCGGCGGCCAGCGCCAGCGGGTCGCCCTGGCCCGGGCCATCGTCAAGCGGCCCCGGCTGCTGCTGCTCGACGAGCCGCTGTCCGCCCTGGACCGCAAGGTCCGCGCCGAGATGCAGCTGGAGCTCAAGCGGCTCCAGCACGAGGTCGGCATCACCTTCGTCGTGGTCACCCACGACCAGGAGGAGGCGATGTCGATGGCCGACCGGATCGCCGTCCTCGCCGAGGGCCGGGTCCAGCAGGTCGCCACCCCGCTGGAGCTCTACCGGAACCCGGCGAACCTGTTCGTCGCCGACTTCATCGGCACCAGCAACCTGCTGCCCGGTCCGTCCACCGGCCAGCACCTGGTCGTCCGCCCGGAGGACGTCCGGCTGGTCGCGCCCGGCGCGGGCCGGCTCGACGGGACCGTCGCGGACACCCAGTTCCAGGGCGGTACGTCGACCGTCGCGGTCGACGTACCCGGTCAGGCCAAGCCGTTCCTGGTGACCGAGCACGGCGCCACCGAGGCGGTCCGCGGGACGCCCGTCGGGCTGGCCTGGCAGCACGAGGTCGCCGTCGGCGAGGGCCTCGCATGACCGAGCTGCTCGCGAGCGCCCGCCCGCTGCCCGTGTGGTGGGAGGGCCGGGACACCGGCGCGGTCAGCGAGCCGCTGTCCGGGGAGCGCACGGCCGACCTGGTCGTGGTCGGCGCCGGCCTCACCGGCCTGTGGGCGGCGATCCACGCGCTGGAGGAGGACCCGGACCGGGACGTCGTCGTCCTGGAGGCCTCGCACGTCGCGTCCGGCGCGTCCGGCCGCAACGGCGGCTTCCTGTCCGAGTCGCTGACCCACGGGCTCGCCCACGGGATCGCCACCTGGCCGGCCGAGCTGCCCGAGCTGCTCCGGCTGGGCCGGGCCAACGTCGCCGAGATCGACGACTTCGTCGACCGCGAGAAGATCGACGCCGATCTGCGGCTGTGCGGCAAGACCGCCATCGCCACCCGGCCGCACGAGGTCGAGGCGCTGCGGGCCGCGCACGAGCTCAACCTGCGGCACGGCGAGAGGTCCACCTACCTGAGCGCGGAGGAGGTGCGGGCCGACGTCCACTCGCCGTCGTACCTCGCGGGGGTCCGGACCGCCGGCGGTGGCCTGGTCGACCCGTGGGGGCTGACCACCGGGCTCCGCGACGTCGCCTGCCGCCGGGGCGCGACGCTGCACGAGGAGTCGCCCGTGCGCTCGCTGGAGCGCGACGGCGACCGGGTCGCCGTCCGCACCGAGCACGGCGTGGTCCGGGCCCGCCAGGTGGTGCTGGCGACCAACGCGTTCCCGCCGCTGCTGCGCCGGATCCGGGCCTACGTGCTGCCGGTCTGGGACCACGTCCTGGCCACCGAGCCGCTGACCACCGGCCAGCTCGACGCGATCGGCTGGGCCGACGGGCAGGGGCTGACCGACGCGGGCAACCAGTTCCACTACTACCGGCGCACGGCCGACGACCGGATCCTGTGGGGCGGCTACGACGCCGTCTACTACTACGGCAACGGCACCCAGGCCGGCCGCGAGCAGCGCGAGAGGTCGCACCAGCTGCTGGCCGAGCAGTTCTACGCCACCTTCCCGCAGCTCCGCGACGTCCGGATGACGCACCGCTGGGCTGGGATCATCGACACCACGTCGCGGTTCACGCCCGTCTTCGGCACGGCGTACGCCGGCCGCGTGGCGTACGCCGTCGGCTACACCGGCCTCGGCGTGGCCTCGTCGCGCTTCGGCGCCCGGGTCGCGCTGGACCTGCTGGCCGGCCGCGAGACCGAGCGGACCGCGGTCAGCCTGGTGCAGCGGCGTCCCGTCCCCTTCCCACCCGAGCCCGTGCGCTGGGCCGCCGTCCAGACCACCCGCGCCGCGCTGGCCCGCGAGGACCGCACCGGCCGCCGCGGCGCGCTGCTGCGGACCATGGACCGCTTCGGCGTCGGCTTCAACAGCTAAGGACCGCTCATGCTCAACGGACTGCACGTCGACGGATCCAGCCGCCCCGGCGGTGGGACTCCCGCCACCCTGGTCGACCCGGCGACGGGAGACGTGATCGGCGAGGTCGCCCAGAGCTCGGTCGACGACGTTCGCGCGGCCGTCGACGCGGCGGCCGCCGCGTTCCCCGCCTGGTCGGCCCGGACGGCGGGGGAACGGGCCCGGGTGCTGCTCCGGCTGGCCGACCTCCTGGAGGCCGACGCCGAGCTGCTGACCGACCTCGAGGTGGCCGAGACCGGGAAGCCGGTCCCGGTCTTCCGCGACGGCGAGCTGCCGTTCGCCGCCGACAACCTGCGCTTCTTCGCCGGCTCCGCCCGCTCGCTCGAGGGCACCGGCGCCGGCGTGCTGAGCGAGGGCTTCACCTCGATGCTCGTACGCCGCCCGCTCGGCGTCGTCGCCGGCATCGCGCCGTGGAACTTCCCGCTGGTGATGGCCATCTGGAAGATCGGCCCGGCGCTGGCCGCCGGCAACACGATGGTCCTCAAGCCGGCCCCGCAGACCCCGCGCAGCACCGTCCGGCTGGCCGAGCTGGCCGCCGAGGCCGGGCTGCCGGCGGGCGTGCTCAACGTCGTCACCGGCGGGGCCGACGTCGGGCAGGCGCTGGTCGCCGACCCACGGGTCGCGATGGTCTCGGTGACCGGGTCGCCCGGGGCCGGCCGGGCGGTCATGGAGACCGCCGCCTCGGCCACCAAGCGCGTCCACCTCGAGCTGGGCGGCAAGGCGCCGGCCCTGGTGTTCGCCGACGCCGACCTGGAGGGCGCCGCGGGCGCGCTGACCATGGCGTCGACGTACAACACCGGGCAGGACTGCACCGCCGCCACCCGGGTGTACGTCGAGGCCTCGGTCGCGGAGGAGTTCGCGGACCTGCTCCGCGAGCGGATGGCCTCGGTGACCTGGGGCGACCCGCGTGACCCGGCGACCGACATCGGTCCGCTGGTCTCGGTCGAGCACCGCGACCGGGTGCACGGCTTCGTGACCCGGGCGGTCGCCGCCGGCGCCGAGCTGGTCACGGGCGGTGTCGTCCCCGACGGGCCCGGCGGCTACTACCCGCCGACGCTGCTCCGGGGTGCCGCCCAGGACGCCGAGATCGTCCAGCAGGAGGTCTTCGGGCCGGTGCTGGTCCTCGGCACCTTCACCTCGGAGGACGACGCGGTCGCCCAGGCCAACGACAGCGCCTACGGGCTGGCCTCCTCGGTGTGGACCGTCGACGTCGGGAAGGCGCTGCGCGTCGCGCACCGGATCGAGGCCGGGGTCACCTGGGTCAACGACCACCTGCCGATCGCCTCCGAGGCGCCGCACGGCGGGGTGAAGGGCAGCGGCTTCGGCAAGGACATGAGCCACGAGGCGGTCCTGGAGTACACCGTCACCCAGCACGTGATGATCAAGCACGCGGCCCGCGAGGCGCACGACTCCTTCCGCCCGGCCTGACCTTGAGGCGCACGGTCACCCACTTCGGCACCTACGACGTCCGCGTCGAGGGTGGGCGACCGGTCGCGCTCGACCCGGTGGCCGACGACGGCTCCCCGAACGGGCTCGCCGACGGGATGCTCGACGTCCGCGAGGGACCCCTGCGGATCACCTCGCCGATGGTCCGACGCGGCTGGCTGGAGCACGGCCCCGGGCCGGCCGACGGGGCCCGGGGCAGCGAGCCGTTCGTCGCGGTCTCCTGGGACCGCGCGCTCGAGCTGGTGGCGACCGAGCTGGCGCGGGTGCGACGTACGCACGGGGACGAGGCGGTGTACGGCGGCTCCTACGGCTGGGGCAGCCCCGGCCGGTTCCACCACGCGCAGAGCCAGGTGCACCGGTTCCTGACGATGGGCGGCGGCTACACCGCGTCGGTGAACTCCTACAGCGCCGGGGCGATGGAGGTGGTGCTGCCGCACGTCATCGGCGGCGACTCGTGGAGCTTCGCCGAGCGGGGCGTGCAGTGGCCGGAGATCATCGAGCACGGCGAGCTGGTCGTCTCCTTCGGCGGCACCGCCGCCAAGAACGCCTTCGCCAACGCCGGTGGCGTGGCCCGGCACCGGCAGCCGGCCTGGCAGCGAGGAGCCCGCGCCGCCGGGGTGCAGTTCGTGACCGTCTCCCCGCTGCGCGGTGACGCCGACCCCGCGCTCGGGGCCGACTGGATCGCCCCGCGACCCGGCACCGACGTCGCGCTGATGCTCGGGCTGGCCCACGAGCTGCTGCGCACCCGACGCCACGACCAGGACTTCCTGACCCGCTGCTGCGTCGGCTGGGAGCCGTTCGAGCGCTACCTGCTCGGTCGCGACGACGGCGTCGCCAAGTCGGCCGCGTGGGCGGCATCGACCTGCGGGATCGCGCCGATGACCGTCGTCGAGCTGGCCGAGCGGATCGCCCGGAGCCGGACCACGATCAACGTCACCTGGTCGCTGCAGCGGATGCAGCACGGCGAGCAGGCGCACTGGATGGGCGTGGTGCTGGCCGCCATGTCCGGCTCGCTGGGTCGTCCCGGAGGCGGGTACGCCGGCGGCCTCGGCATCTCGCTGATGGGGGTCCGCCCGCGGCGGCACCGGATCGCCTCCCTCCCGCAGGGCGTCAACCCGGTCGGGTCGCCGCTGCCGGTCGCCCGGATCGCCGACGCGCTGCTCGGCCCCGGTACGCCGTACGACTACGACGGGGCACGGCGCACCTATCCCGACCTGCGGCTCGTCTACTGGGCCGGGGGCAACCCGTTCCACCACCACCAGGACCTGCACCGCCTGGTCCGGGCCTGGCAGCGGCCCGACACGGTCATCGCCCACGAGGCCTACTGGAACCCGCTCGCGCGGTTCAGCGACATCGTGCTCCCGATCGCCACGACCCTGGAGCGCGACGACCTGGCCGCCGGGATGATGGACCTGACCATCACCGCGATGTCGCGGGTCGCGGAGCCGCCGGCCGGGGTGCGGACCGACTACGACGTGTTCTCGGCGCTGGCCTCCCGGCTGGGCTTCGGCGAGACCTTCACCGAGGGGCGCACCGCCGACGCGTGGGTGCGCGAGCTCTACGACCGGACCGTCGCGAATCTGGCCGAGGACGGCGTCCCGCTCCCGTCGTACGACGACTTCCGCGCGCTCGGCTCCGTCGAGACGCCCGAGCCGGCCCCCGACGAGCGCTGGTCGTTCGCCCGGCTGCGCGAGGACCCCGCGTCGTACCCCTTGCCGACGCCGTCGGGCCGGATCGAGATCACCTCCGCGACCATCGCCTCCTTCGGCTACCCCGACTGCGGCGGGCACCCGCGGTGGTACGAGCCGGCCGAGTGGCTGGGCGGGTCCGCGGCCGAGCGGTTCCCGCTGGCGCTGGTCTCGAACCAGCCGTCCCGCCGGCTGCACAGCCAGCTCGACCACGCCGCCCACAGTCGCGCCGGCAAGGTCGCCGGCCGCGAGCCGGTGCTGCTGCACCCGGCCGACGCGGCCGCGCGCGGGATCGCCGCGGGCGACGTCGTACGGATCCACAACGAGCGTGGCGCCTGCCTGGCCGGGGCGGTCCTCACGGCCGACGTGCGGCCCGGCGTGGTGGTGCTCGCAACCGGCGCCTGGTTCGACCCCGAGACCCCCGGCGTCGCCGGGTCCCTGGACCGGCACGGCAACCCCAACGTGCTCACCGCCGACCGCGGCGCCTCGTCGCTGTCGCAGGGCCCGAGCCCCGGCACCACGCTCGTCGAGGTGACGCCGTACGACGGGGTGCCGCCAGCAGTGCGTTGCTTCGACCCGCCGGAGGTCCTCCCGGCCTCTAGACCCTGACCTCCAGCCGGAACGGCGAGCCCTCCGGAGCCGGGGCGGACAGCCCGCTGAGGGCGCCGACGAGCATGGCGACCAGGACGAGCGACGAGATGTCCGGCCCCACCGTTCCTGGGTGCCGCCGGTGCCAGGCGTACCAGGACGTGGTGCGGAAGCGCAGGAGGGCGACGAGGGGCGTGATCCCCAGGACGAGGACGGCCAGGGCCTCGGCCACCTCGGAGGCGGAGGACGAGGCGGCCTCGGCCAGGTTCCCGGCGCCGACGAGCGCACCGAGGATCAGGAACACGGCCACGAGGACGGACCGCACGGGACGGGCGCGGAGGGTGCCCGCGGCGAACCAGCCGACCAGGACGGCTCCGGCGGCCACGCTGACCACGAGTCCGAGGTCGCCGCCCTGCCGGGTCCCGTGGTCGACCAGGGCGACCGCCTGGGTGACCAGGCAGGACAGGGCGAGGACCCGGGCGGAGGAGGGCAGCGGGCCGGGCCCGTCCGGCGCGCCATCGGTCGGGGTGGCCCGACGGCCCGCGACCAGCGCCAGCGCTGCCGTCCCGAGGGCCGCGACGGCTCCGAGGAGCAGCCAGACGACCGTCGCGCCGTACCGGTCCAGGCGACCGTCCTGGGGTGACGAGGGGTCGTAGTAGACCGTCGCGGCGTCCTCGTGGCGCAGGTGGCACCAGCGCTCGTCGTACGCCGGCTTGGTGCGGTACTCGCGGCCGTCGACCTCGAACGCGACCTCGGGCGCCCCGGTCCGCGGATCCGCGAAGACCGCAGACTCAGCGGCTCGCCAACGCCCGCCGCCGCACCCGGGAGTCGAGCGCGACCCCTGGCCGACGCGGCAGGTGCACGGTGGCGGTGGTGCCCCGCTCGGGGCTGGAGGCGATCTCGACCGTCCCGCCGTGGAGCGTCACGATCGCCTGCACGATGGTCAGCCCCAGGCCGGTGCCCTGGACCGCCTGCTCGGTGGCGGTCGAGGAGCGGAAGAAGCGGGTGAAGAGCCGGTGCTGCTCGGCCTCCGGGATGCCGACCCCGGTGTCGGTGACCACCAGCGTCGACGTGGTGTCGCCGATGCTCAGGCGCACTCCGATCCGGCCACCGTCCGGGGTGAACTTCACGGCGTTGGTGAGCAGGTTGACGAGCATCCGCTCCAGCTGGGTCGGGTCGATCTCGTGGTGGTCGGGGGCGTCGGGTACGTCGATGACCAGCTCCAGCGACCGGTTCTCGAACATCCAGAGGACCGCCTCCGCCGCGGACGAGACGACGTCGCGCAGGTCGGTCGGGACCGCGTTGATGGTCAGGCGCGAGGACTCGATCTGGGACAGGGTCAGCAGGTCCTCGACCAGCGTCAGCAGCCGCTGGCCGTTGCGGTGGACCCGGCCGACCAGGGCGAGCTGGGGGGCGTCGAGGTCTCCGACGGCCCCCTCGGTCAGCAGCTCGAGGTAGCCGATGATGCTGGTGATCGGCGTGCGCAGCTCGTGGCTGACGGTCGAGACGAAGTCGGACTTGGTCCGCTCCAGCTCCCGGAGCCGCTCCACCGCCTCCTGCTCGGTCACGAGGGCGGCGGTGAGCGCCTGCTCGGCCCGGTGCCGCTCGGTGACGTCGCGGAAGACCACGACGACGTCGCCCGGTCCCTCGTCCCCGTCCGGGGGCAGGGGGATCGCCGAGAACGTGAGGACCCGGCCGTCCGGGACGCCCTCGTTGCGGACCACCAGGTCGATGTCCCGCGCGCGGTGCCCGGCCAGGGCCTGCACGTGGGGCAGCTCGTGCCGGGCGACCGGGCGGCCGTCGAGGTGATGGAGGCCGTAGCCCTCGGCGGGGCCGATGCCGCGGGCCCGGTGGTCGCTCCCACCCAGCAGCGCGACCCCGGCCGGGTTGCGCAGCAGGACCCGCTCCTCGCGGTCGACGACCGCCAGGCCCTCCTGGAGCGAGTCGACGATGGTGGACAGCAGCCGGGTCTGGGCCTGCGCCGCGTCCCGCGCGCGCTCGTGCAGCCACCAGTTGACGACGCAGGCGATCGAGGCGCAGGCGAAGAAGGCGGCGTGCACCACGGCGAAGAGCCACGGATGCTCCCAGGCCGCCGGGTGGTTGTAGACCGCGCGGGGATCGGAGGTGCCCATCACCCCGTGGTGGACGAGCACGTAGACCACGCCGAGGGTGAACGGCGCCCACGCCTCGTAGAGCGCGATCACCGGGATCATGACGAAGAAGTGGAAGTGCGCCTCGACGAGCCCCTCGGAGAGGTGCACGATGACGCCCGAGCTGATCATCAGGCCCGCGGCCGCGACGGAAGCCTGCAGGACCCGGCGCGTCGGCACGAAGGTCGCGAGCATCGCCGCCATCAGGACCGGGGCCGCGTCCACCCAGGCGTGGCCGATCCCGTTGCCGCGCAGGACGGCGTACGCCGGGACGGCGACGACGTGCCCCCACAGGAGGAACAGGACAGCGCGGTGCCGGGTCTGCCAGGCCGGCTCGGGCAACGAGCCGCCGCGGGGCAGCCAACGGGGCCAGCGCCGCCACGAGGAGAGGGAGGGCACGTGGTTCCATCGGCCGCTCAGGCCCGGACCTGAGCGGCCGAGGAGGTCAGCGCGTCACCCGCACCGTCCTGGCCGCCCGGGCTCCGGTGAACAGACCGGGCTCGGCGGGGGTGAAGACCACGACGACCCGGCGCTTGCCGGCGGCGAGCCCCCGTGGCAGGCGGTAGCGCACCGGGCCGGCGCCGGTCACACGGACCCGACCGACGGTGCGCCCGTCGACCCGCACCGCGACGGTGCCGCGCGCCACGGCCGCGATCGGGTCGCTCACCCGGACCGCGAGCCGTGGGCGCGGACCCGGGCGGGCGCTCAGGCGCACCCGGGCGCGGGCCGCGGCCACGTCGAGCGTGACGGTGCGGGAGACGACCGTCCCGGCGGCATTGGCGACCTTGACGCGCAGGCCGGCGCCGTCGTCCCCGCGGGTCACCCCGTCGAGCACCAGTCGGGCATCACGCTGCTCGGGCAGGTCGATCCAGGTCGACCCGATCCGGCGCTGCCACTGGTAGCGGAGGTCGTCCCCGGTCGCCGCGACCGTGAACCCGGCCGGCCGGGTGACGGTCACCCGCGCGCTCGTCGGCTGCCGGGTGATGCGCGGGGCGACCGGCGCGGGCTCCACGACCGGCCCGAGCTCGGCGGCGCCGATCGTGATCGGCGCGCCCGGCTTGTGCGGGTCGGCGGCACCCCCCGACGAGTACCAGTACGACGACAGCCCGGTGCGTCCGTGGAAGTCGACGAACCGCTGCGGCCAGGCCCCCCAGTCGGAGCCGGTGCGGACCTGGGCGGCCGCGCCCTCGGGTACGGCGACGGTGACCCCGGCGTAGTCCGGCTGGAGCTCGAACCCGGCCGGGTCGAACGTCGCGGCGTCGAAGGTGGAGATCTCGACGTCGGCGACCGGGGGGACCGGCGTCTTCTCGTTCGGGTTCTCCTGGCTCGAGCCGTAGCCCGACAGGTCGCCGGTGAGCACCCCGGAGCCGTCGGCCCGGACCGCGAGGACCGGGTCGGTGACCGTGAACGGCACCATGCCGCCGTAGAAGTTGACGGTCCACGACCCGCGCCAGCCGATGCGCGCGGACCCGTCCGCGGCGAGGGTCCCGGTGCCGTCCTCCAGGACGACGACCTGCTCGGTGGCAGGGTCGGCGTCGACGTGCGCGGCCCGCGTCGCCCAGGTCGCGGCCGTCTCACCCGCCGTCCCGCGCTGGCGCACCGACACCGGTCCGGAGCTCGCGCGGTAGGTGGCCTCGGTGCCGTCGGAGACGCCCGCCGAGAAGTACGACGACCCGCCGAACGGCGGAGCCACCTGCATCTCCTCGCTGCCCGTCCACTCCAGCCGGACCTCCGACAGCGAGGCCGGCCCGCTCGGCGGCGCGGCGACGGTGAGGGTCGCGACCCGGGTGAACGTCGAGCCGACGGCGTTGGTCAGCCGGGCCCGGAACTGCGCCCCCGACTGGTCGACCGCGGTCTCGCGGATCGTCAGGCTGGTCTCACCCAGCAGCAGGTCGTCGTCCTCGACGACCGGCGTCCAGAAGCCGCCCACCTTGCGCTGCCAGGTGATCGTGGTGGCCTCCGGGTTGGCCTCCCAGAGGGTGGACAGCTCGACGCTGGTCCCGGGCTCGGTGCGCACGTCGAACGGCTGCTGGACCACGTGCGGCGCGTAGGCCAGGTCGAGGCCGACCTCGGCGGACGAGATCCGCCCGGCGTCGTTGCTCACCAGGGCCCGGTACGTCGCGCCGTCGTCGGCCGGTACGGCGTCCCAGGCCAGCTTTGCGCCGGTCTCGCCCGGCAGGTCGGTGAAGGTGGTCTCGCCGTCACGCTTGCGCTGCCACTGCACCTCCGCCTCGATCGCGGGGTCGAGGGCGAGGTCGAACGCGACCGGAGTGGAGGCGGCCCCGGCCGCGATCGTGGTGGACACGGCCTCCGGCTGGGTGGTGACCCGGGGCGCCAGGCCGAGGTTCGCCAGGCGCAGCCACCCCACCGGCTGGTCCTCGGCGTCGTAGTCGGTCGCCGGGACGACGATCGAGCCGTCGGGCAGGCTGTGGATCTGGAAGTTGCCGAAGAGGTAGTCGGTGAAGCGACGGATCGTGTACCCGGCCACGTCGGTCGTGCCGTCGTACCAGTGCAGCTGCTCGCCCCGGAGGTCGTAGGGGTTGGCGACCCACAGGCCGCCGGTGGTCGGGTCGTCGGCGAGCGAGGTGCCGAGGGCCGAGATCTCGAACGGCGCGTACATGTCCTCGCCCACGACGGGCGTGCCGGCCGCGGCCGTGCCGTCGGGCCCGACCCGGACGGTCACGAAGTCCTCCAGGGACGCGCCGTCGCCGTGCAGCACCACGCCGCCGTCGCCGGTCGACCGGGCGGCGACGTAGCCGTTGTAGAGGGTGCCCAGGTAGGCCGCCGGCAGCACCGTGTCGGGGATCTCGGCGACGACGGCGGTGGGGTCGGGACCGTCGGTGAGACGCACGTGCAGGGCGCCCATGTAGTGGTCGACCCCGTCCTCGTCCTGGCGGATGACCGGCGCCTGGCCGGTCGCGAGCACGTAGGAGCCGTCGCCGAGGACGGCGAGGTGCTCGACGTACTCGAGGATGGAGGACAGCGGGCTCGAGATGTCGCCGGTCGCCGCGCCCCACTGGCCGCCGACGCTCGGCAGCCGGAAGTCCGTCACCGATCGCGTCCAGCCGGAGCCGTCGCGGGTGAACCGGTAGATCTCGTCGCTGGTGTGGATGTCGGGGCGCTGGCCGGCCGGGATCCCCTGGGCGATCAGCAGCGCCTGCTCCACGCCGTTCCAGATCAGCTGGCTGGTCTCGATGCCGGACACGACGACGTTCTGGCCGACCGTGCGCGTGGTGCTGTCGCGGAGGCGGCCGACGACGCCGGTCGTGAAGCGGGTGCCGTCGAAGGTCAGGCTGTGCACGACGTGCTCGACGCCCAGGCCGCCGTTGCTGCCCGGGACCGGGTCGCCCTCGTGCAGGCCGAGGTAGAAGATCGTGTCCGTCGCCGGGTCGATGGCGAAGCGGTACTGCGGCTGCGCGAGGTCGTGCAGGTCGAGCTCGACCGGCGTGCCGACCGGCGTCATCGTGGCGGCGTCCAGGGCGGTGACGGTCAGATCGTCGTCGGCGCCGGTGGTGAGGGCGAAGAGTCGCTTCCCGTCGCCGGAGACCAGCAGCCGGCGCTGGAGCGTCGCGCTCCCGGTGCGGCCGGTGGAGTAGAGGGCGGCCGGCTCGAGGACCGGGGCGCCGGGGAGGTCGAAGTGCTCGGTGAGGTCGGGCAGCGCGCCCGCGCCCTCGTAGCTGAAGGAGGTGTTGTCGAGCGTCGTGCCCTCGCCGTAGATGCTGAGCCCGGGACCGGCCGTCGTCGGGATCGCGTCGTACGACGTGGTCGGCGGCCCGAAGGTCGTCTGCGCCCCGGCGATGTCGAACTTGGCCAGCACGACGTCCTCGTCGACGTGCAGCTCGCCGCCCGGGTCGCCGCGCAGGTAGCCGGTGTGCGTGCCCCGCAGCACCTGGGCGTCGCGGGAGATCTCGAGACTGAGGTCGCTGAACCGGGTGTCCAGGCCCCACTTGCCCGGCGCCACCTGGCCGTACCAGGCGCGGAAGTGCAGTGAGCCCGCGAGGTCGAGGGTGGTCGTGCCGGTCTCGGCGTCGAAGGTGCCCGACTCGACCGGGAAGCGCCAGGCCTTCGGCAGCGTGATGCCGCCCTCGGTCTGCTCCGTCGCCGCCACGGTCGCACCGTCCTCGGCGCGGGCGCCGGCGCCGGTCGCCTCCTCGTAGGGCCCGATGTAGCGCCGCCAGGACGCCTTCACGCCCCACACGAGCGAGCCCTCGGTGAGGGGGGCCGCGGCCGCCGTGGCGCTCGGGGCGGCCGCGAGGAGCACCACCAGCCCGGACGCCAGCAGGGCGAGGGTCGCAGCGAGCGCGGTGAGGGTGCGGGGACGGTGCGGGGTCATGGGCGAGCGGGCTCTCTTCGTCGGGGGTGCGGGCGTGCGTGACGGGGCGGCGCCGGAACGCCGCCCCGTCACGTCCTCAGAGGAAGGTGATGTTGTAGGTGCCGACGGTGGTCTTGGTGCCGTCGGTCGGGTGCTCGGTGATGAGCAGCTGGCAGTCGACGCCGCTCGCGCCCTTGCAGGTGAAGGACGTCGGCTGGGGCACGTTCAGCGGCCACGGCAGGGCCGTCTTGTGCACGTTGGTGTTCGTCTTGGTCGCCGTGTAGCTGATCGAGAACGCGCCGGTCGCGTCGGTGGTGACCTCGGTGCCGGCGGTGCACGCCGGGATGCCCAGGTAGGTCTGCGTCGAGCAGACGCCGACCTTGTGCGGGCTGCTGGGGGTGAGCCCGGAACCGGAGATGGTGATGACCTGGCCGTCGGTCAGGCCGGTGGTCTGGCTGACGGAGGTCGCGGCGAACGCCGACGACGTCGTCACGAGCACGAGTGACGCGACGGCGGCCAGGAGCAGCGAGATGCGTCGTACGAGCGTGAGATGGGGCATGGGGGGATCCTCTCAACTTAAGTAAGCCTTACCTAACAAAGGAGGCGGTCGAGAGTGTTCGGAGTCGGAGGGTCGACTGTCAACGCGCTCGTCCACGAGTGCGCGACGGCCCGCGCGAGAAGCGGGGCGAACCTGTCTAGACGGGTTCGGCGAACCCCGGCAGCAGCTCGGTCAGGATCGCCCGGAACGGCGCCTCGGCGCCGAGCTGGCAGAGCACCCCGATGCCCCCGAGCCAGGTGCGGTGGATGAGCAGGTACTGCGGCGGCAGGTTGAGCCGCATCGCCACCGTGAACGACGGGTCACGCGGGTTGTTGATGCGCTGGAACTGCTCCTGCATCCACTCCCGCGAGAACCGGAACCGCTCAACCCTGGTCGGCTCGACGAACGGCGAGAGGTAGTCGAGCACCAGGTCGGGGTCGATGGTGATCCGGTCCTTGACGAACCCCTCGGCGCGCAGCCCGTCGAGCAGCGCCGCGTGGTCCTCGTCGCCCGCGATCCGGATCAGGCTGCCCATCGCCTCGGGCAGCCCGTCGCTCTCCAGCCGGGCGACCGCGCCGAAGTCGAGCACGCCGAGCCGGCCCGGCTCGCCGTCGGGGCCCGGCAGCACCCGGAAGTTCCCGGGGTGCGGGTCGGCGTGCAGCATGCCGGTGCGCGAGGGGCCGGAGAACAGGAACCGGACCAGCAGCTCGCCGTAGTGGTCGCGCTCGGACTGGCTGCCGTCGCGGATCACCTGGGCCAGCGAGGCGGGGCTCTCCATCCACTCGGTGATGAGCACGGTCTCCCCGACCGCGACCACGGCCGGGACCTCGATGTCGGGGTCGCCGGCGAAGGCGTCGGCGAAGACGGTCTGGGCCTCGGCCTCGAGGCGGTAGTCGAGCTCGTCGACCGCGCGGGCCTGCAGCTCCTCGACCAGCGGCTTGATCTCGACGCCGGGCACGAGCGGACCGATGGTGCGGGCGAGCCGGGAGAGCTGGCGCAGGTCGGAGCGGAGCGCCTCGCCGGCGCCGGGGTACTGCACCTTGACCGCGACCTCGCGGCCGTCGTGCCAGCGACCCCGGTGGACCTGGCCGATCGAGGCGGCCGCGGTCGGGCCGCCGTCCAGCCAGACCAGCCGTTGCTTCCAGTCCGGGCCGAGGTCGCGCGCGAGCGCCTCGCGCACCGTCTGCGTCGGCATCGGTGGAGCGGAGTCCTGGAGCTTCGTCAGCTGCTCCCGGTACGGCGCGGCCAGCTCGTCGGGCAGGGCCGCCTCCAGCACGGAGAGCTGCTGCCCGAACTTCATCGCGCCCCCCTTGAGCTCGCCCAGGGTGCGGAAGAGCTGCTCGGCGGTGCGCTGCTGGATCTCGGTCATCACGGCCTCGGCCGGCTGCCCGCCGAGCCGCTTGCCCAGCCCGAGCGCGCTGCGGCCGGCGTACCCCAGGGGCAGGGCGGCCAGACGTGCGGTCCGCGCCACTGCCTTCCGGGGGAGGTCGGTCATGCCTCCATTGTGGCGGGCTGACCCTGAACGGTCGGGTAGACCACGTTCTCCTCGGCCGGCATGAGCACCCACAGGATCGGGTAGATCAGCACCTGGCTGCCCGGCACCACCATGAGCAGCAGCACGAACAGCAGCCGCGAGACCCACGGGGTGAGGCCGAACCGCTGCCCCACGCCGGCGCAGACGCCGCCGAGCACCCGGCCCTGGCGGAGGCGGACGAGGCCCTGGCGGGCGAGGCTGGAGCGGATGTCGTTCATGGGGTTCCTCCTGTTGCTGGGTGTGCCTCCAGCCTGCGTCGTCGGACGCCGTCGCCCCATCGGGATCAGCCCTGGCCGACCCCCGAGGTCGACCCTAGGGACGACGGGTCGCGCGCACGACCACGTCGTGCAGCGTCATCGGCGCGCCGCCCGGCCGGTCCACCGTCCGGGCGAGCTCCTCGGCAGTCGCCACCTCCCAGGACGCGGCGTCCAGGCGGGCCGTGATCGAGGCAGCGGTCGCCGTCGCCGCGTCCGGCGGCTGGTCGCCGTGCCCGTGGTCCTGGTGGTGCCCGTGCAGGTGGCCCACCACGAGCAGGGTGCCGCCCGGCGCCACCCAGCCCGCGAGCCGGTCGTAGAAGTCGAGCTGCGGGATCGCCGGGTGCGCGTAGTGGGTCGTCACCAGGTCGTACGACGTCGCCGGGGTCCAGCTGCTCAGGTCGGCCTCCACCCAGCCCACCCCGTCGACGCCGGCGGCGGCCGCGCGCCCGGCGGCCCGGCCCAGCGCCTCGGCGGAGATGTCGGCGGCGGTGACCCGCCAGCCGTGGGCGGCCAGCCAGATCGCCTCCGCGCCGGCCCCGCAGCCGGCGTCGAGCGCCGTACCGGGACTCAGGTCGGCGAGCTCGCGCTCGAGGTACGGGTTCGCTGGGAGGGGAGTGGGGGCGGCGGGCCGGTCCTCGCGCCAGTGCCGCTCCCAGTAGGCCTTGTCGAACTCGTGCTGGTGGTCGTGTCCGTGGTCGTGCTGGTGTCCGCTCACCCGACGATCGTGCGACCCTGGGCGCTCACCAGCAAACGTTGTTGCCGAATGGAAACGCCGATGACCGAGGATCCGATCGACCGCACGCTCGACGCCGTCGGTCCGCGGCTGCGCCGGCTGCGGGAGCACCGCGGGGTCACGCTCGCCGACCTCGCCGCCGAGACCGGCATCTCGACCAGCACCCTGTCCCGTCTCGAGGCCGGTCTGCGCCGCCCGACCCTGGAGCAGCTGCTGCCGCTCGCCCGCGTCCACGGGGTGACCCTCGACGAGCTCGTGGACGCACCTCCCACCGGCAATCCCCGTGTCAACCTGCGACCGGTCGTCACAGCCGACGGGACCACCGTGCTGCCGCTCACTCGCCGGGCCGGCGGGATCCAGGCCTACAAGTTCGTCCTCCCGCCGGGCCGCGACGACGCCGAGCCCGACCTGCGCACCCACGAGGGCCACGACTGGGCCTACGTCCTCGACGGCATCCTGCGCCTGGTCCTCGGCGAGCACGACCTGCTCCTGCAGCCGGGCGAGGCCGTCGAGTTCGACACCCGCACCCCGCACTGGTTCGGCGCGACGTCGGCCGGACCGGTGGAGTTCCTCAGCCTCATCGGCCGGCAGGGGCAGCGCGCCCACCTCCGCGCCTCCTCGCGGCCGGAGCCATCTAGGCCACGTTGAGGGGACGGTCGCGTCGTGGGATCCTGCCGATCATTGGGCGGTGAGTCCGGGCTCCGCGGGGGGACCCCACCGATCCTCCGGGGAGTGTCATGACCGCATCGACCAAGCAGGGCCTGCGCCGGCCCGAGCAGGAGACCTCGTCCGTGGAGGTCCGGCGCGACGTGGAGGTCGAGGCCGCGACGCCCGTCGCTCCGGTGCCGCTCCCGTCGTTGGTCGTCGGCGCGGCCGACGACCGGGCCGAGGTGGACGCGGACCGGGTCGCCGACGCGGCCCTGTCCCGGCTGGCACCCGAGGCCGACGCCCACCAGCACGGCGCCGGGTGCGTCCACCGCCTCGCCGCGCCCGCGCCCGCCGGCTCCAGTCCGGTGGTCGGCGCGGCCGGGGGCGAGCTGGACGCCGCGACGAGCGACGCGATCACCAGCCGGGTCGGCCAGGGCCGGGCGATGCCCGGCGACGTACGCCGCCGGATGGAGGGCGCCTTCGGCGGGTCGTTCTCGTCGGTGCGCATCCACGACGACGCGGGCGCGGCCGACCTGTCGCGCTCGGTCTCGGCCCGGGCGTTCACGGTCGGGTCCGACGTGTTCTTCGACCGGGGTCAGTTCGCCCCCGAGACGCCGGCCGGCGAGCGGGTGCTCGCCCACGAGCTCGCGCACACCCGCCAGACCGGTGGCGGTGCCCACCGGATGCTGCACCGGCTCGCCTACACCGACAACCCGTCGACCTGGGACGGCGAGCGCGTACGTCGGTCCGGCGAGGGCGTTGCCGGCGTGTTCTTCGTCGGGCCCGACCGAGACGTCGTGGTGAAGCCGCTCAACTCGACCGGCACGGTCGAGTACGCCAACGACTTCATGTCCCAGGGCATGAACATGCCGGCGCCGAAGACCGTCCGCTACGCCAAGGGCACCCCGCAGGCCAACGTCCTCGAGCGGCTGCTGATGACCGCCGAGGGCACCCGGTCCGACACCGAGGTGACCGACCAGATCAACGGCGCCAAGGCCTACCTGATCATGGAGAAGATGGGCGGCAAGTCCATCCAGACCCTCAGCAACGACGAGGCGACGGAGTTCCTCGGCAACGAGCAGGCCCTGAAGGACACCGGCCGGATCATGGTGTCCGACGCGTTCCTCGGCAACACCGACCGGCTGGTCGGCGGCAACGTCAACCTGGGCAACTTCTTCTACCAGGCCAGCGCCGGGCTGCTGCCCGGCAAGGTCAACACGATCGACAACGACTCCAAGTCGACGAAGGGCAAGACTCGGACGGGCCGCTCGGGCAACAAGGTCGTCGACGGTGATCTCGGCAGCAAGATCGGCTACCTCGAGATGCTCATCGACCTGCAGCAGCGGCTGGGGCCGATCGGCGCGTTCCTCACGAAGTTCATGCAGGCCCACCGCGACAACGCGGGGGCACTGGGCTACCTGAACACCAACCGGCCGACCATCATCGCTGCGATCAGCGACGGCATCACCCAGGCCCTCACCGACATGACCGCCCTGTTCAACACCAACTTCGACCTGGTCCGGCAGGTGGCGAGCGGCGACGTCGAGAGCGAGTCGTCGCGCAACCTGTCGTCGGCGAAGGGCGCGGCCAAGTACCTCCAGGCCCGCCAGAGCGGCACCTCGCAGGCCGACGCGACCGCCAAGCTGACCAAGTACGTCGAGTACCGCGCCAAGCGGGACAAGACGCCCAAGGGCTTCAAGTGGGTCACCAAGCTCGTGTCGAAGACCGGGTTCTGAGGGTGGGGCTGCTCGACGCTGCCGAGTCGATCCTGCGGGCCAA
This sequence comes from Nocardioides sp. CCNWLW216, assembly GCF_037120545.1. NCBI lineage: Bacteria > Bacillati > Actinomycetota > Actinomycetes > Propionibacteriales > Nocardioidaceae > Nocardioides > Nocardioides sp. CCNWLW216. The sequence continues at coordinate 373,527 of NZ_JBBBBJ010000002.1, read as the reverse complement.
CACCTGGGACTTCGAGCGGATGCCCGACGGCGGTGCCATCAGCACGGTCATCGAGGGGCCGCCGCGCTACGCCCTGGTGGTCGCCGCCGACGACGAGCGCGAGCTCATCACCTGCTTCGCGGTGCTCGGCGAGCCGGTCGCCGAGGAGCGCCGGGACGAGGTCCTACGGCTCCTGAACCGGGCCAACCACGGCATCGAGGTCGTCTCGTTCGAGATGGACGAGGCGGACGGCGAGGTGCGGGCCCGCGCCACGGTCCCGGTCTACGGCGAGCCCCTGGTGGAGACCCACCTGGTGGTGGTGCTCTCGGAGACGATCTTCCACGCGGCCCGGGTCTTCCCACAGGTCACTACGCTCGGCTCATGAGCGAGCAGAGCATGGCCGGGTTCACCGTCCTGGTGACCGGGGCCAGCGACGGGATCGGGGCCGAGACCGCCCGGGCGCTGCACGCCCGGGGCGCGACGGTCCACGTCACGGGGCGCTCGGCCGAGAAGCTCCGGCCGGTCGCCGAGGCGGTCGGCACCGAGCCACTCGTCGCCGACTTCTCGCGGCTCGACGACGTACGACGCCTCGCCGACCAGGTCGCCGAGCGGGCGCCGGCCATCGACGTGCTCGTCAACAACGCCGGCGGCACCTTCGCGCCGTCCAAGCGCACCCACGACGGCCACGAGCCCAACTTCCAGATCAACCACCTGGCGCCGTTCCTGCTCACGAACCTGCTGCGTCCGCAGCTGGTCGCGGCCGGGCTGTCGCTGGTCGTCAACACCTCCAGCATCGGCAACCTGATGGGCCGGATCGTCCTCGACGACCTCGACTACGAGCGTCGCCGGGCGATCGAGTTCCCGGCCTACGGCACCGGCAAGCTGATGAACATCGTCTTCACCCGCGGCATCGCCCAGCGCTGGACCGGCGACGGCATCCTCTCCGCCGCCGTCCACCCCGGACCGGTCGGGAGCTCCTTCGGCCGCGACTCGTGGCTCGTCGGGCTGCTCTACCGCTCGCCGCTGAAGCGGTTCGCCACGATCAGCGTCCCCGACGGCGCGGCCCCGCTGGTCGCGCTGGCCGAGCGCGGCCCGGACCCCGAGATCAACGGCCGCTACTTCAGCCGCTTCACCCCCGACGGTCGGGAGAACCGGCAGGCGAGCGACCAGGCGATCATCGACGGGCTCTGGGCGCGGTCGGCGGCGCTGGTGGGCCTGGCCTGACCTACGCGGGCGGCGGCGAGCCGAACCGTCGTACCTCGTGCGGCCAGCCGCAGCCCTCGGCGATCCGCGCCGCCCAGTGCTTCGCGGTCTCGTCGTCCGGCACGTCCACGACCGTGAAGCCGCCCAGGAACTCCTTGGTCTCGACGAACGGGCCGTCGGTGACCAGCGTGTCGGCGCCGGTCGGGTCGACCGCGTAGACCGGTGCCCCTTCCTCGAGCCCTCCGGCGAAGACGTACACCCCCGCCGCCTTCATCTCCTCGAGGGCGGCCATCGAGGGCTCGACCCGCCCGCGGAACCACTCCTCGGTGTGGTCGCCGACCCACTGCTGGTTGAAGTAGAGGAGGTACTGGGGCATCGCTGGGGCTCCTTCGCTCGGGCGGACCCGTCGTCCGCCTCCACCCACGCTACGAACGGGGAGGGGTGGATACGACAGTGTGGCTCGACCAGTCGTGAACGGCCCCGCACCAGCAGGTGCGGGGCCGTCGGGGTGAGCGATCAGGCGGTCTGCGGGAACTTCACGCCCGTGTTGGCGTGGCAGCGGTAGCCGAACGGGTTCTTCGCGAGGTACTGCTGGTGCTGCTCCTCGGCATAGAAGTACGGCGTCTCGCTGGCGGGGCGGATCTCGGTGGTGATGTCACCCAGCCGACGCCGCTTCAGCTCGTCGCCGTAGACCTTCGTCAGCTCGCGGGCGGTCTGCTCCTGCTCGGGCGTCGTGTAGTAGATCGCCGAGCGGTACTGCGTGCCGACGTCGTTGCCCTGGCGCATGCCCTGGGTCGGGTCGTGCACCTCGAAGAACGTCTTCAGCAGGTCGGCGTACGAGACCTTCGCCGGGTCGAAGACGACCCGCACGGCCTCCGTGTGGTTGGTACGACCGCTGCAGACCTCCTCGTACGACGGGTGCGGGGTGGTGCCGCCGGCGTACCCGACGGAGGTCGACCAGACCCCGTCCTTCTGCCAGAAGATCTCCTCGGCGCCCCAGAAGCAGCCGAGGCCGAGGAACGCGACCTCGTAGCCGTCCGGGACGGTGCCGGACTCGGGGTCGGTGATCACCGGGGTCCCCAGGACGACGTGCTGGTCACTCAGGGCGAACGGGCTCTCGCTGCGTCCGGGCAGGGTCTGCTCGGGGTCGACCAGTGCGGACTTGCGGAACAGGTTCACGGGCCCTCCTTCAAGGGGGAGTTGAGCTTGCAAGTGTGCAACACCGGAGGCGGACCGATCGTTCCCGCGGGCGGCGGCTAGCCTCGACCGGGTGAGCGAGCAGCAGCACCGGCACAAGTCCGGCTTCGAGACCCGCGCCATCCACGCCGGCTACGAGCCGGACCCGACGACGGGGGCGGTGATCCCACCGATCTACGCGACGTCGACCTACAAGCAGGACGGCGTGGGCGGGCTGCGCGGCGGCTACGAGTACAGCCGCTCCGGCAATCCCACCCGCACCGCCCTCGAGGGCGCGCTGGCCGCGCTGGAGGAGGGGGAGCGCGGGTTCGCGTTCGCCTCCGGGCTGGCCGCCGAGGACACCCTCGTCCGGTCGGTGCTGAAGCCGGGCGACCACGTGGTCTTCCCCAACGACGCGTACGGCGGCACCTGGCGCCTCTTCGACAAGGTGCAGCGGGTCTGGGGCATCGACTACACGCCCGCGCCGGTGTCGGACCTGGAGAAGGTCGCGGCCGCGATCCGCCCCGGGACGACCAAGCTGGTCTGGGTCGAGACGCCCACCAACCCCCTGCTCAACATCGGCGACATCGAGGCCCTCGCGGCGCTCGCGCACGACGCCGGCGCGCTGCTGGTCGTCGACAACACCTTCGCGTCGCCGTACCTCCAGCAGCCGCTCGCCCTCGGTGCCGACGTCGTCGTCCACTCCACGACCAAGTACGTCGGCGGCCACTCCGACGTGGTCGGGGGCGCCCTGGTCGTCAAGGACCTCGAGGTCGCCGAGCAGGTCGGCTTCCACCAGAACGCGATGGGCGCCGTCCCCGGCCCCTTCGACGCCTTCCTGACCCACCGGGGCCTGAAGACGCTGGCCGTCCGGATGGACCGGCACTGCGACAACGCCGAGCGCGTCGTCGAGTTCCTCTCCGCCCACCCGTCGGTCGGCGAGGTGATCTACCCCGGCCTCGAGAGCCACCCCGGGCACGAGGTCGCGAGCCGGCAGATGAAGCGGTACGGCGGGATGGTGTCCTTCCGGGTGACCGGCGGGGAGGCCCAGGCGCTCGCGGTCTGCGACCGCACCGAGGTGTTCACCCTGGGCGAGTCGCTGGGTGGCGTGGAGTCGCTCATCGAGCATCCGGGCCGGATGACCCACGCCAGCGTGGCCGGCACCGACCTGGAGGTCCCGGCCGACCTGGTCCGGCTCAGCGTCGGCATCGAGACGGCCGACGACCTGGTCGCCGACCTGGAGCGCGCCCTGGAGGGTTAGCCCCCGACGATCCGGTTACGTTGTGCGGGTGAGCGACGATCCCGAGCAGCCGGACGACCAGCCCGCCGAGCAGCCCGAGGACTCGCGCTGGCGCCGTACCCGCCGGATCCGTCCGGAGCGGGACGACGACGAACGGCTCCCGCAGCGCCTGGCCCACCAGTGGGCCCAGCTGCGCGAGGAGCGCGAGCGCGCGCTCGCGCTCCCCGAGACCCGGATCGTGGCTGCCGGCGGCAACGGATTCTCGACCCGGCAGGTGCCGCACGGGCTCGACCTGACCGCCGCCTGGGCCTGGCGGTTCATCGTGATCGTGGTGGCCGCGGCGGTGGTCGCCAAGGCGGTCGCCTTCCTCTCGGTCGTGGTCCTCCCGGTGGTGATCGCGTTGCTGCTCGCCGCGCTGGTCGTCCCGCTCGTCGACCTGCTGAACCGCCGGCTGGGCCTGCCCCGCGGCCTGTCCTCGCTCGTCGTGGTCATCGGCTTCATCGCGGCGGTCGCCGCGCTGCTGACGCTCGCCGGGCAGCAGATCGCGAGCGGCGCCACGGACCTGGTCGACCAGAGCGCCCAGGGCATCGGGGAGATCCGCGACTGGCTGAAGGACGGCCCGCTGCACGCCAGCGACTCGCAGATCAACGACTACCTGCAGCAGGCCCAGGAGACGCTGACCCAGCAGTCCCAGGGCGGTGAGATCGCGGCCCGGGTCACCGAGGTCACCACCGCGGTCGGGCACGTGTTCGCGGGCCTGTTCATCGCGCTGTTCTCGACGTACTTCTTCCTCTCCGACGGCAACCGGATCTGGTCCTGGATCGTCCGGCTCACGCCGCGGGCGGCCCGCGCACAGGTCGACAGCTCGGGGCGGGTGGCCTGGATCTCGCTGACCCAGTTCGTACGGGCCACGGTCGTGGTCGCCCTGGTCGACGCGATCGGCATCGCGATCGGTGCCGCCGTCCTGGGGGTCCCGTTCGTGCTCGCCATCGGCGTGCTGGTCTTCCTCGGCGCGTTCGTCCCGCTCATCGGGGCCACGGTCGCCGGCATCGTCGCGGTGCTGGTCGCCCTGGTCGACCAGGGACCGGTGACCGCGCTGCTGATGCTCGCCGTGATCATCGGCGTCCAGCAGCTGGAGGCGCACGTCCTGCAGCCGTTCCTGATGGGTCGCTGGGTCTCCATCCACCCGCTCGGCGTCATCATCGCCATCGCGGTCGGTGTGCTCGTCGGTGGTGTCGCCGGGGCGCTGGTGGCCGTGCCGCTGGCCGCGGCTGTCAACGCCGTGGGCGAGCACCTGGCGGCCAACACCGACCCCGGGGACGATCCGATCGAGGAGCTGGCCGAGGACTACGAGGAGACGGGGGAGACCCCGGAGATCCCGCAGGAGCAGCGATGAGCGTGACCCTGGCCGACATCGTCGCGGCCCGCGAGGTCCTCGACGGCGTGGCCATCACGACCCCGATGGAGGAGTCGCGCTGGCTCTCCGCGCTCGCCGGCGGCCCGGTCTCGCTGAAGTGCGAGAACCTCCAGCGCACCGGCTCGTTCAAGGCCCGCGGCGCCTACGTCCGGATCAGCCGGCTCTCGCCGGAGGAGCGCGCACGCGGCGTGGTGGCGGCCTCGGCCGGCAACCACGCCCAGGGCGTCGCGCTGGCCGCCCAGCTGCTCGGCATCCGGGCGACCGTCTTCATGCCCGAGGGTGCGCCGATCCCCAAGGAGAAGGCCACCCGCGGGTACGGCGCCGACGTGGTCTTCGAGGGTCGCTACCTGGAGGACGCGCTCGTCGCGGCCCGACGTTTCGCGGACGAGACCGGGGCGGTGCTGATCCACCCCTTCGACCACGTCGACATCGTGGCCGGCCAGGGCACGGCCGGGCTGGAGATCCTGGAGCAGGCGCCCGACGTCGAGACCGTGCTGGTGCCGACCGGCGGCGGGGGGCTGCTCGCCGGGATCGCGATCGCGGTCAAGGAGCTGCGGCCCGACGTACGGGTGGTGGGGGTGCAGGCCGCCGGTGCGGCGGCCTTCCCGGGCTCGCTGGCCAGCGGTCGGCCGGTCGCCCTGGAGTCAATGCAGACGATGGCCGACGGGATCGCCGTCGGGCTGCCCGGCGACATCACCTTCGCCGCCGTACGCGATCACGTCGACGAGATCCTCACGGTCTCCGAGGAGGACCTCTCCCGGGCGCTGTTGGCGCTGGTGGAGCGGGCGAAGATGGTCGTCGAGCCCGCCGGTGCCGCCGCCGTCGCGGCGATGCTCGACGAGCCCGGCCGCTTCCGGACCCCGGCGGTCGCGGTGCTCTCCGGCGGCAACGTCGACCCACTGCTGCTCGGCAAGGTGATCCGGCACGGCATGGCCGCCGCCGGCCGCTACCTCAACCTGCACGTCACCGTCCCCGACACCCCGGGCGGCCTGGCCCAGCTGCTGGGGGAGGTGGGCGCTGCCGGGGCCAACGTCCTCGAGGTGGTCCACGAGCGGATCTCGCCGTCCCTCAACCTCGACGAGGTCGAGGTCCACCTGCAGCTGGAGACGCGCGGAGCCCCGCACACCGCACTGCTGCTGGAGCGGCTGCGGGGGCGGGGCTACCGGGTGTTGGGTGGTGCCTGAGTCTCAGCCCGTGTAGGGCACGGCGTCCAGGATGACGACCTTGAGCTCCTTGCCGTTGGGCGCCTCGTAGCTGACCGTCTCGCCCTTGTTGTGGCCGTTGATGGCCGAGCCGAGCGGTGACTGCGGGGAGTAGACCGTGAGGTCCTCGGGCTCGATCTCGCGAGCGCCGAGCAGGAACGTCTCGGCCTCGTCGTCGTCATCGCCGACGAACTTGTAGGTCACGACCATGCCCGGCTCGACGACGCCGTCGTTGGGGGGCGTCTCGCCGACCTGGGCGCGGCGCAGCATGTCCTCGAGCTGGCGGATCCGGCCCTCGACCTTGCCCTGCTCCTCACGGGCGGCGTGGTAGCCGCCGTTCTCCTTCAGGTCACCCTCGTCGCGCGCGGCGCTGATCCGGGCGATGACCTCCTGGCGGATGGGTCCCTTGAGGTCCTCGAGCTCCTTCTGGAGCTTGTCGAAGGCGTCCTGGGTCAGCCAGATGGTGCCCTGCTCGGTCGACTGGGTCATGGCGATGCTCCTGCACTGCTGGGGGGTACGACGGGACGAGCCCGCCGGGGATCGGGGTGTGGCGTCCGCTCCGGTCGGCCACCACGTGGCACTGTCCCGGAAGTCGCGGGGCCTCATCTGGACAGCCCGGCGGGACGGCTCAGACGGATGAGTCTAGCAACCTGCCCCCGAGGAAGCAGGTCGACGCGTGACCTGGGTCTCAGGCCGAGGTGTCAGCTGGGGCGGGCCTGGCCCTCGGCGGTGCAGCCGAGGAACTCGACCGAGGTGGCTCTCCGCTCCGTGCGGACCGACTCCTCCATCCGGTTCGGGTCGCCCGGCTCGGGGGTGAAGGCACGCTCGCCGACGACGCTGTGGTCCTCGGCGAACGCCCGGAGGAGACAGGAGACGTCGGTCGCGTCGTCGGCGACCCGCACGTCGACCACGGCGGTCGCGGTGTGCTCGTCGACCACGTCGAAGGAGACCAGGTCGGAGTCGACGGGCTTGGTCGACTGGTCGGCGATCGTCCACGCGAGCCAGGCCAGGAACACCGCGGCGACCGCCGCGCTGACGGCCCAGAGGACGCGTCGACGCCAGGGCGCGGGGGCGCCGTACCGCTCCGCGAGGGCGGTGGAGGAGTCCTGCGGGGTCACCCGTCCATGGTCGCACCTACGATGGAGACCATGTCGCAGCACCCCCGGTCGGGCCTCCGGCTGATGCATGTCCACGCCCACCCCGACGACGAGTCGAGCAAGGGCGCCGCCTCGACGGCGAAGTACGTCGCGGAAGGCGTCGACGTCCACGTCGTGACCTGCACCGGCGGCGAGCGCGGCTCCATCCTGAATCCCAAGATGGAGCGCCCCGACATCCTCGAGAACATCACCGAGATCCGGCGTCAGGAGATGGAGCGCGCCCGCGACATCCTCGGCGTCAAGCAGGACTGGCTCGGGTTCGTCGACTCCGGCTGGCCCGAGGGCGACCCCAAGCCCCCGCTCCCGGAGGGCTGTTTCGGGCTGGTGCCGCTGGAGGAGGCGGCTGCGCCGCTGGTCCGGCTGATCCGCGAGCAGCGTCCCCACGTCATGACGACCTACGACGAGCGCGGCGGCTACCCGCACCCCGACCACATCAAGTGCCACGAGATCAGCGTGTACGCCTTCGAGGCGGCCGCCGACCCCGAGCGCTACCCCGAGCTCGGCGAGCCGTGGCAGGTCCTGAAGCTCTACTACCACCACTCGTTCAACCGCGACCGGATGCAGCGGCTGCACGACGCGATGCTCGCCCACGGGCTGGAGTCGCCCTGGGCGGAGCGGCTGAAGGAGTGGAAGCCCGAGCCCGAGTGGGACGCGCGGGTGACCACCAAGGTCCCGTGCGCCGACTTCTTCGGCGTGCGCGACCAGGCGCTGCTGGCCCACGCCACCCAGATCGACCCCGACGGCTTCTGGTTCGCGATCCCGCGCGAGCTCCAGGAGGAGGTCTGGCCCACCGAGGACTTCGAGCTCGTCGTGAGTCACGTCCCGTCCACCACCCCGGAGGACGACCTGTTCGCCGGCATCACCGACCCCGTCTGAGAGGGTGGCCGTCATGCAGCACCTGCTCCTCGTCGCCGCCACGATCCTCACCAGCGACCCCGTGCCCGAGGACGAGGACGTGGTGGCCGGCTGGCCCGGTTTCGTGATCTTCATCGGGCTGATCCTGGCCGTGGCCGTGCTCGGCTACTTCCTCACCAAGCAGCTCAAGCGCACCGAGGCCAACCGCAAGGCGGGCGTGTTCGGCCCGGTCGACGACGAGGAGCCCCGGGACCCCGAGGAGCCCCGCTCCTAGGTGCCGGCACAGGCCGCGGCGTAGCGGCCCAGCAGGTGCGGCCAGTCGCCGTACCTCGCCCGGGCCTCGCCGTTCGCGGTGGTCCACCCGCCGTGCTCGAAGGTGACCTCGCAGACGCCGTCGACGTCCACGAACCCCACCTCGATGGTCGAGGGGTGGGCCGGGTCCATCGCCAGCCAGAAGGTCTGCGCGTAGCGCACGCCCGGCTCCCAGGCCGTGACCGCCCCGAACACGGACCGCCTGTCGCCCAGCAGCTCGACCGCTCCGCCCACCTCCGGCGGGACCACGATGCCGGTGAAGGCGGCGGGGTCCGGCGAGTACTCCGGGTCCCACCACTCGCCCATGCCACGGGTGAAGACCGTGAACGCGTCCGCGGCGGTGCTGGCCACGCTCACGACGTGGCGGATCGGCTCCATGGGCCGATCCAACCACCGGACCGCCTCAGCCGGCGGTCTGCTGCTCCGCGACCTGCCGGTGCACGTCGGCCATGTCCAGACCACGCACGGCCTCGATGAGCTGGTCGAGCGCGGGGGCCGGCAGGGCGCCGGCCTGCGAGAACACCAGCACGCCCTCGCGGAAGGCCATCAGCGTCGGGATCGACTGGATGCCGGCCGCGGCCGAGAGCTGCTGCTGGGCCTCGGTGTCGATCGACCCGAAGACGATGTCGGGGTTCGCCTCCGAGGCGGCCTCGTAGGTCGGGGCGAACTGGCGGCAGGGGCCGCACCAGCCGGCCCAGAAGTCGACGAGCAGGATGTCGTCGCCCTCGACGTGGGTGCTGAAGTTCTCGGCGGTCAGCTCGATCGTGGCCATGGTCCCCACGGTACGAGCGGCATGAAACGGCGGCCGGCGGTGTTCGCTCCAGTGTGAGGAAGCACGGTGAGTACAAGGTCTCCGGCGGCAAGCTCGTGATCGCCGACGTCGACGTGGTGGAGGGCCGGTTGCGCGACGTCGTCCTCTCGGGCGACTTCTTCCTGGAGCCCGACGAGGCGCTCGGGTGGATGTCCGACGCGCTGGAGGGTCAGCCCGTGGACGCGCCGCTCGGCGCGCTGACCGAGGCCGTCGACCGAGCCGCGGGCGCCGCCGTGCTCGTCGGGTTCGACGCCCGGGCGGTCGCGCTGGCCGTGCTGCGGGCCCTCGGACGCAGCACCGGCTGGCACGACCACGCCTTCGAGCTGGTCGTGACCGGGCCGCTGCACCCGCCGGTGCAGATGGCCCTCGACGAGGTGCTGGCCCGGCAGGTCGGCGACGGCACCCGCCCGCCGAGTCTGCGGGTGTGGGAGTGGGCCTCGAACGCGGTGATCATCGGCTCGTTCCAGTCGCTCTCCAACGAGGTCGACCTCGACGCGGCCGCCCGCCACGACGCCACCGTCGTACGACGGATCTCCGGCGGCGGCGCGATGTTCGTGGAGCCCGGCAACACCATCACCTACTCGCTCTACGTCCCGGCGACCCTGGTCGAGGGGCTGAGCTTCGCCGAGTCCTACGCGTTCCTGGACGCGTGGGTGATCCGCGCGCTGCGCGAGCTGGGCGTCGACGCGTCGTACGTGCCGCTCAACGACATCGCCTCGCCGCTCGGCAAGATCGGCGGCGCCGCGCAGAAGCGGCTGGCCAATGGGGCCGTGCTCCACCACGTGACGATGTCCTACGACATGGACGCCTCGAAGATGCTCGACATCCTGCGCATCGGGCGCGAGAAGCTGTCGGACAAGGGGCACGTCAGCGCGGCCAAGCGGGTCGACCCGATCCGCAGCCAGACCGGTCTGACCCGCGCGAAGGTGGTCGACGCGATGCTCGGCCACTTCGAGGCGTCGTACGGGCTGGGCCGGCGGGCGGTCGACGACGCGACGCTGGCCGAGGCCGACGAGCTGGCGGTCTCGAAGTTCGGCGACCCGGACTGGTTGCGCCGCGTGCCCTGAGGCCTGCGCGGGCACTCTCTCGGCGTGACCACCGCCCGCACGGTCCCCGTGACCACCGAGCTCGACGGCGACGAGCTCGACGCCGAGGACGCCTGGCACCTCGCGCGCAAGCACGGGCTGCGCACGGTGGCGGTCAGCGCCTTCGTGCGGTTCCGGTACGGCGACGGCTTCAGCAGCTCGCGTGCGCTCGCGCTCCAGGCCTGCCTGGCGCTGGTGCCGTTCCTGCTCGCGCTCACGGGGCTGGCCGCCGACCTCGACGAGGAGCGGGTCTCGACGGTGGTGGCGCGAACCATCGACGGGATCTCGCCCGGTCAGGGCTCCGGCGACGCGCTGGCGTCCGCGGTGGCCGGCGACGAGAGCAGCGAGGACGCCGGCGAGCTGGCCCTGGGCCTCGGGCTGCTGCTCTCGCTCGCCTCGATGACCACCGCGATGGCCCAGGTCGAGCGGGGCGCCAACCGGATCTACGGCATCCGGCGCGACCGGCCGGCGCTGCAGAAGTACGGCCGCGCGGCGGTGCTCACCGCGCTCCTCGCCCTGCCGGTCGGCCTGGGCTTCCTGCTCCTGGTCGGCGGGCACGCGTTCGGCGCCGCGATGACCGAGTCCTACGGCTGGTCGGACGGCACCCGGCTGGCCTGGAACATCGCGCGCTGGCCGGTCGGGGTCGCGCTCGCGGTGCTGGCGATCGCCGTCCTGCTGGACCACGCGCCGCGGCGCCGCCAGCCCGCACTGAGCTGGCTGGCCCTCGGCGGCACCCTCGCGGTCGCGCTGAGCATGGTGGCCACCGGCGCACTGGCGGCGTACGTCGGGCTCAGCGGCTCGTTCGGCGCCACCTACGGCCCCCTCGCGGGCATCGTCGCCCTGCTGCTGTGGGCCCTGGCCGCCGCCGTCTCGTTCTTCTACGGCGTCGCGGTCTGCGCCCAGCTGGAGGCGCTGCGGGCCGGCGTCCCGGAGCCGGCGTACGACGATCCCGGGCGTCCGCACGGACACGTCGTGGAGTGAGGTGAACCCGCCGCGGGGTCGGCGGAGTATGAACGGTATGCAGCAGCGAGGCGACCGGGACGCGGAGTTCACCGAGTTCTACGGTGCGCGCGTCGCGGCCCTGCGTCGGGTGGCCTACGTCGTCACCCGGGACTGGTACGCCGCCGAGGACGTCACCCAGCGGGCGTTCGTGAAGGTCTACCGGGCCTGGCCCCGGATCAGGCCCGACGGGCTCGAGGCCTACGTGCGCCGAGCCGTCGTCAACGAGTCGTTGAGCTGGACGACCCGACGCCCGCGCGACGTCGTCGCCGAGCACCTGCCCGAGCGGGCGGTGGTCGAGCCCGAGACGCCGCTGGACCTGGAGGCCGCCCTGGCGACCCTGCCGGCCCAGCAGCGGGCGGTGGTCGCCCTGCGGTTCGTCGACGACCGCTCCGTCGCGGAGACCGCCGCGGCCCTGGGCCTGGCCGAGGGCACGGTCAAGAGCCATACCGCCAAGGCGATCGCCACGCTGCGCCGTCACCTCCCGACCCTCACCGAGCCCTGGAGCCCCTGATGACCGAGCACGAGCTCTCGACCCTGCTGCGCGAGCGCCTCGCCGATCCGCCGGCCGCGCGGGTGACCGCCGCCGACGCGATCCGCACGGGCCGCCGCCAGACCACCCGTCTGCGCGCCCTGGTCGCCGGCGTGGGCGCCCTGGCGGTGGCTGCCGTCGCGACCCTCGGCGGCTCCGGGGTGGTCGGTCGTGGGGACGACCCCGGCCCGGTCGCGCAGGACCGGCCGGCGCCGGTGCTGCGCACGGGGCCGCTCGACCAGGTGATGGAGGCCGTCGCGACCGACGCCCTCACGCCGTACGTCGGTGCGCTGGGCGCGCCGCGCTGGAGCGTCAACGACGTGCTCGGACGACCGGTCGGGGTCGGGGACCCGGCCGCGCAGGTCTTCCTGCTCGACTACCGCCCCGCCGGCACCCCGCAGGTCAACCTCACCGTCGGGGGCTTCGCCGAGGAGGACCGCGAGAACTATCCGTTCGAGGGTGCGTGCGCCGCCGGACTCGCCCGCGGCACCCTCGCGGACTGCAACGAGACGACCCTGGAGGACGGCTCGCTGCTGACGGTCAGCGTGGGACCGATCTCGCAGATCGGGGGCGACTCACCCCGGCTGCTGACCCTGGCCGAGGTCGAGGGCCGCGATCCCAGCACCTTCGCCTGGTCGCGGGTCGTCTCGGTCGACTCGGCCGACGAGGTGAGCACCCGGGCGTCGGAGTACGTCCGGGGCGCGGACGTCGGGACGGCGGACTGGCAGGTCCCGGTGGACGTGCTGCGCGAGCTCGCCCTCGACCCGTCCCTGCTCGCGGCCGGGGTGGCGCACGAGCCGATGCCGCTGTTCACCGGCGAGTAGCGCGTCGTCACAGAGCCCCTCAGAGGGCCAGGGCCAGCGCGCCCGCGACGATCACGGCGGTGCCGCCCAGGGTGCGCGGCGTGCGCGGCTCGTGCAGCAGCCAGATGCCGACCAGGGCCGCGAAGACGACGTTGAGCGCCCGGCCGGCGGCGATCACGGCGGGCGGCGCGAGCTCCATCGCCACCAGGACCAGGCCGTAGGCGGCCGGCACCAGCACGGTCACCGCGAGCGCGGCGCGCCAGTGCGTCCGGGTGACGGCGGGGACCCGGGCGCGGTGGGGGAGGGCGACGACCGTCAGCAGCACGGCCTGGGCCAGCGAGCTCACCGCGAGGTAGGGGAGCGGCGCGACGTCGAGGGAGGTGATCGCGAACGCGTCCCAGAGGGTGTACGCCGTGATGAACGCGGCCACGCCCAGGCCGGCCACGACCGCCGCGAGGCCGCCCGCGCCGGGCCGGACCGGTCCGCTCATCAGGGCCAGCCCGGCGACGACCAGGACGATCCCCACGAGCTCGGGGGCGCTCGGGACCCCGACGAACGGCGCGCTCACCGCCAGGACGAGGACCGGGGCGGCGCCCCGGCTGACCGGGTAGACGACGCCGAGGTCCGCGCCGGAGTACGCCCGCTGCAGGGTGATCGCGTAGCCGGTGTGCAGCAGCATGCTGACCAGGGCCGCCCACCACGCCGGGCCCGGTCCGGTGACCAGCAGGACGGCGACGGCCACCGGGGCGGCGAGGACGCAGTACAGCCACACGAAGAGGACGTCGGCGGTGCCGGAGCGCTTGACCAGGAAGTTCCACCAGGCGTGCAGCGCCGCGCTGAGGGTCAGCAGCAGCACGGCGGTCACCCGCCGATGGTAGACACTGTCTACATGCCTTCCGATCTCGACGTCCGGCTGGTGGCCTCGGCGCGCGCGCTGCTCGACGAGGCGGGCGCCGACGCGGTCACGATCCGCGAGGTGGCTCGCCGGTGCGGGGTCAGCCACGGCGCCCCGCGCCGGCACTTCCCCTCCCTGGCCCTGCTGCTCGCCCGGCTCGCGGGTGACGTCGCCGACGAGCTGGCCACCGTCCTGGCCACCGTCGCGGCCGAGCCGCGCGCGATGGCCGAGGCCTACGTCGGGTACGCCGTCGCCCATCCGCACGCGTTCGACCTGATGACCCGTCACGACCTGGTGGTGGGCTCCGGGTTCGGCCTGCGCGCCCACACCCTGCCGCTGCTCGACGCCTGGGTCGCCGCCTGCCGGGCGCACCTGCCCGGCGACGAGCTCGACGCGGTCGCGCGGTGGGCGGGCGTGCACGGCGTCGCGACGCTCGCCGCGCGGACCGCCCTCGACGTGCCGGGGGTCAGCGCCGCGAGCCTGCTGGACCGGTTGCTGCGCTGACCACCAGGCGCGCGACGGCCGCGACCAGGTCCTGGTCCGGCTCGGCGGCCGGGTCGTCGTACGACGTGTAGACGGCGAGGACGAACGCCTCGCCGCCGGGCGGACGGACCACCGCCACGTCGTGGGTGCTGCCGTAGCCGCCGGTGCCGGTCTTGTCGCCGACCCACCAGTCCTCCGGGAGTCCGGCGCGGATCCGCTCGGCCCCGGTCGTGCTGCCGACCAGGAGGTCGGTCAGCAGGTCCCGGGCGCCGCGGGGGAGCGCGTCGCCCAGGACCAGGGTGCGGTAGGTCGCGGCGATCGCGCGCGGGCTGGTCGTGTCGCGCGGGTCGCCCGGGACCGCGGAGTTCAGGTCGGGCTCGCGCCGGTCGAGCCGGGTGACGTCGTCCCCGAGCCCACGGGCGAACCGGGTGACCGACTCCGGTCCGCCGAGGCGGTCGATCAGCCGGTTGGCGGCGTCGTTGTCGCTGTCGCTGACCGCTCGCCGGAGGTCCTCCCGGAGCGAGGCGTCGGGCTCCGGGTCGCCGGCCAGGACGGCTCCCGCGAGCACGGTCTTGAAGGTCGAGCACAGCGCGAACCGCTCGTCGGCGCGGTGCGCGAGCGGCCCGGACGGGGGGTCGACGTGGACGCCGATCCGGGCACCGCTGCGACGCTCCAGGCGGGCGAGTCCGGGGATCCGGGTGGACGGCGCCGGCGCGGCCGGTGGCGCGGGCGTCGGCGTCCTCGGCGGCGTCAGGTCATCGTCCGCGCAGCCGGCCAGCAGGCCGAGGGGTCCGGCCAGCAGGAGGGGGCGGCGTCCGAGGCGTCGAGGGGTCATCCGGAGGTCGATCCTGCCAGCAGCGCGTCCCCGAGCTCGGAGCGCAGGTAGAGCACGGAGCGCCCGTGCCGGGCCGAGGTGAGCCATCCGGCCGCGCGCAGGGCGCGCAGGTGCTGGTTCACCGCCGATGTCGTCACGCCGAGCCGTACGGCGAGCTCGGTCGACGAGGCGGGTGACTCCAGGGCGGCCAGCAGGCCGGCGCGGACGTCGCCGACGAGCGCGGCCAGGGCCGCCGGCCCGCCGGTGCGATCGGGCTGCCAGACGGTGCCGGTGCCGCGGGCGAGGTAGACGAGGAGCGGTGCCTCGTCCGGGTCGAACGGGCCGGCGGTCCGGTGGGTGAACAGGGTCGGCACCAGCGTGAGCCCGTCGCCCGCGGTGACCCGGCGGCGGAGCACGGCACTGCCGCCCTGCACCCGGACGACGTCGCCGGTGAGGGTCACGTCGGGGGCGAGGTCGGCGAACATCGCCGCCACGCCGGCGCGGGCGGTGGTCCGCCCGCGGTGCACGACGTCGGCCTCCAGCACGGCCCGCATCCGCGGCCACCACGGGGCCAGGGCGACGGCCCAGTAGTCGGCGAGCTCGGCCACGATCCGACCCAGGACGCGGGCCGTCGGACCCCGGAGCGGGCCGGGCAGGCCCTCGGGGTGGACCTCGGCGAAGTCGGCGCGGACGACGTCGAGCGGCGTCGCGGCGACGACGGCCAGCTCGTCCTCCAGGCGCTCCAACGGGGTGCGCGGCCGGGGCGTGAGGAAGTCGGGCAGGCCCAGGCGGGTGTTGGTCAGGGCCACCAGCAGGTCGCCGTCGAGCCCCTCCCGGGCGCGCTGGGTCGCGGTGAGCCACGGCAGCTGCAGCGGGAACCGGCCCGGGTCGCGCCAGGCGCGCAGTGAGAACGCCAGCTCGTTGACCGGCGAGATCGCGAACCGGACCGCGCCGAGATCCGAGCCGCTCAGGTCGTACTCCAGCATGAAGCAGAACGCTACATCGTTAACGTCCGGCCGGACGCCGGTGCGAGAACGGACCCATGACCCGCACGATCCTCCCGGCCGATCCGGTCGAACGCGCCCTCACCTTCACCACCCTGGCCGGCTCGATGGCCAACGGCGTCTTCTACGGCGTCAGCGCCCTCTACTTCACCCGGGTCATCGGCCTCTCCGCCGCCTCCGTCGGCGTCGGCCTGACCATCGCTGGCGCCGCCGGCGTCGTCGCGTCGTACGCCGGGGGACGCCTGTCCGACCTGGTCGGCGCCGACCGGGTGCTGCGCTGGGCGTCGGTCGCGCAGGCGCTCGCCCTGCTGGCGTACGTCGCGGCCGCGGGCTGGTCGTCGTTCGTGGCGATCGCCTGCGCCGCGGTCGGCTTCCGCAGCCTCCAGGGCTCGGCGAAGTCGGCCCTGCTCGCCCGCTGGTTCACCGGCCCCGACCGGGTGGCGGTCCGGGCCCGGCTGCGGGTGGTCATGAACGTCTCCATCGGCCTCGGCACCCTGGCCGCCGGTCTCGCCCTGCTGGTCGACACCCGGGCCGCCTACCAGGCCGCGATGGTCGTCGTCGGGCTGCTCGCCCTGCTGTCCGTGCTCCCGGTGCTGGGCCTGCGCGAGCGGGTGCCGGGCCTGGCGGAGGCGATGGGCGTGCGCACGCCGGGCACCCCGGCGGCCGTGCGCGGCCGCTCGCCGTTCCGCGACCCGACGTACCTCTCGGTGTCGGCGCTGAACGCCGTCATCGCGATGCAGTTCGGCATGCAGAGCGTCGGCGTCCCGCTGTGGATCGCCGGCCACACCGACGCGCCCGCGGTGATGATCTCGGTGCTGCTCGTGCTCAACACGGTGCTGGTCGCCTCGCTGCAGGTGCGCGCGGCCCGCGGGACCGACGACGTCCTGGTCGCGGGCCGGACCGTACGACGCGCCGGCGGGGCGCTCGCCGTCGGCTGCCTCCTGTACGGCGCCGCCGGCAGCCTCGGCGCGCTTGCGGCCGTGCTGGTGCTGCTCGTCGCCGAGGTGGTCGCCACCCTGGGCGAGATCTGGGCCGAGGCCGGCGCCTGGGGGCTGGCCTTCGAGCTGGCCGACCCCGCGAGCGTCGGGGCCTACCAGGGCGTCAGCCAGATGGGCTACGCGATCGCCGGCATGCTCGCCCCGCTGGTCGTCACGGCCACCGCCATCGACCACGGCCTGCTCGGCTGGGCCGCCCTGGGCTGCGTGTTCACGGTGGCCGGGATCGCCGTCGCCGCGATCGCCCGTCACGCCTCCGCGCGCGCCCTCTCCTCCCCGGCCGCGATCTCGGCGTGCAGGTCGACGCAGTAGCGGCCGAAGTCGATCTGGATGGTGTGCCGCGGCGCGTCGTAGTACTGCTCCAGGTGGGCGGCCTCGTCGGCGCGCATGATCCGCTCCTGCTCCGCCACCGACGGCAGTCGGTAGGAGCCGTCGAGCACGCCGGCGATCAGCTTCGACTGCTGCTCGGCCAGGTTGACGATCGTCGGCGACGACTGCGCCAGCCCGGCGTAGAAGAGGTGGTCGACGCCGGGCTTGATGATCCGCTTGAACAGCGGATAGCGATGCTCGTCATCGGGGTGCAGGTCGGCCTCGCTCCCCTCGAAGAACGGGAAGCTCATCTCGTAGCCGGTCGCGCAGACGATCACGTCGGCCTCGACCGACGAGCCGTCGGTCAGGTGCACGGTCGAGCCGTCCAGCCGCTCGATCGCCGCGAGCATGTGGATGTCGCCCGACCCGGCCTTGGTCAGGAAGTCGGCGCTGACCGACGGGTGCGCGGCCAGCGGCTCGTGGTCCGGCTCGGGCAGCCCGTACGACGACATCGAGCCGACCAGGTCGCGGATCAGGGCCCGGGACGCGACCAGCGCCTGCTCCTTCGGGATGTCCGGCGGGGCCATCACCTTGTCGGCGGGCTGGCCGTTGCGGTACTTCGGCAGCACCCACACGCCGCGGCGGGCGGAGACGTAGAGCCGGTCCGCCATCCACGGCGCCGACAGCTCGCTGGCAATGTCCATCGCCGAGTTGCCCATCCCGACCACGACCACCCGCTGGTGGCGCATCTGGACCGGCTCGAACGGCGAGACGTACTCGTGGCTGTGCATCAGCACGCCGTCGAAGTGGCCGGGGTAGTCGGGCAGGCGCGGCTTCCAGTGGTGGCCGTTGGCGACGACCAGGTCGGTGTAGCGGCGGGTCTCGCCGGTGCTCAGCGTGACGTCCCATCCGCCGCTCGCCGTACGGACGGCACGCTCGACGCCGGTCCCGAAGGTGATCGTGTCGCGCAGGCCGCAGTGGTCGACGTAGTCGCGGAAGTAGGCGTGGATCAGCGTGTGGTGCGGGAAGTGCGGGTAGTCCGCCGGTGCCGGGAAGTCCTCGAACTCCAGCCCGGTGGTCGAGGTGTCGATGTGCAGCGACTCGTAGACCGCGGACCGGCCGTTGGGGTTGCGGAAGTACCAGTTGCCGCCGACGTCGTCGGAGAGCTCGAACTGGTCGTAGGCGATGCCGTGGTCGGCCAGCCGCTTCGCCGTGGTGATGCCGGAGCAGCCGGCGCCGATGATGCAGACCTTCACCTCGGTGCTCATCGGGCCACCGCCTCGAGGCACGCGAAGGCGGTCCGCACGTAGGCGTCGGTGCGCGGCGAGGACGTGAAGTGGTTCTCCATCCGGTTCATCGCGTAGGCGACGGTCACTCGCCGGTCGAGGTCGTTGACGACGATCGCGCCGCCGTACCCGGTCCACCAGCAGACCCGGCCCTCCGGCACGGCCGGCGCGGACGCGGGCTGGGGGAGTCCGTAGCCGATGCCCCAGCGCAGCGGGA
Source organism: Nocardioides sp. CCNWLW216 (assembly GCF_037120545.1). Lineage (NCBI taxonomy): Bacteria > Bacillati > Actinomycetota > Actinomycetes > Propionibacteriales > Nocardioidaceae > Nocardioides > Nocardioides sp. CCNWLW216. The sequence goes on along the minus strand of NZ_JBBBBJ010000002.1, from coordinate 354,753 downwards.
CCATCAGCACCAGGTCCGGCCCGTCGGCCTGGACCTCGAAGATCCGGTCGATCGTCGCGGGGGAGAGCAGGCGTACGCCGTCCACCTCGCCGCCGTGCGAGACCACCGACTGCGCCCGGGCGATCGACCGCGCGTTGCCGTGACCGTTGCACCCCGCCACCGAGACCCGCCGCCACTCGGCGCTGTTGCAGAACCCGCCGACGTCGAGCAGCGGGTTGGCGATGGCGGGGACCAGCAGGTTGCCCTCGGGGAGCAGCGAGAGGTCGAGGCCGCCGGGCGGGGGTGGCTCCAGGTCGGCGCAGCGCTCCAGCGCCTCCTCGGGCACGCCGAGGTGGAAGTCGGCGCCGAGCGGCCCGGCCACCAGGTCCTGGTACTGCTCGGCCAGGGGCTTCCCGGTCGCCGCCCGGACCAGCCCGTCGAGCAGGTGGCCGTAGCCGATCATGTGGTAGCCCGAGGCGGTCCCCGGCTCCCACCACGGCTCCTGCTCGGCCAGCAGCTGCTCGCTGTGTGCGAGGTCGAGCAGCCCGGCGACGTCGAGCGGCGCGGTCCAGCCGGCGTAGCCGGAGGTGTGCGCGAGCAGGTGCCGCACCAGCACGTCGCGGCGCCGGAACGCCGGCCAGTACGACGCCACCGGCGCGTCCAGGTCGAGCGCGCCCCGGTCGACGAGCACCAGCACGGTCAGCGCGGCCATCGGCTTGGTGACCGACCAGACCTGCACGATCGTGTCCTCGCGCCACGGCTCACCGGCGCGCGCCGTACCGCCCCAGAGGTCGACGACGACCTCCCCGTCGTGGACGACCGCGAGCGACGCGCCGGCCTCGGCGCCGGAGGCGAGGTTCGCGTCGAGCAGGTCGCGCAGCGGGGTGAACGGTTCCTGGCAGGTGCCCTGGGTCATGCCCAGGAGGATAGGAACGTGTTCTAGTTCGTGCTACCCCTGGCCGTCATCGGACCGCGTAGGTCGCCAGCGAGACGCCGACGTAGTGCGACACGAAGGCCAGGATCGTGAAGGTGTGGAAGACCTCGTGGAAGCCGAACCAGCGCGGCCAGGGGTTGGGCCGCTTGAAGCCGTAGACCACGCCGCCCAGGGTGTAGAGCGCCCCGCCGACCACGATCATCACGAAGGCCGCGATGCCGACGCCGCCGAAGGTCCGGGCGCCCTCGAGGAAGCCGGGGATGAAGAAGATCGCCGCCCAGCCCATCGCGATGTAGATGGGGGTGTAGAGCCAGCGCGGGGCGTCGGTCCAGAAGACCCGGAACAGCACGCCGAGGATGGCTCCGGTCCACACCACCGAGAGCAGCACCGTGCGTTGGGTGCCCTCCAGGAAGATCAGGCTGAACGGCGTGTAGGAGCCCGCGATCAGCACGAAGATGTTCGAGTGGTCGAAGCGGCGCAGGAACGCCCACGTCCGCGGCGACCAGGTGCCGGTGTGGTAGATCGCCGAGACCGTGAAGAGGATCAGCGCCGAGGCGGTGAAGACCGCCGACCCGACCCGGGTGAGGGTGTCGGGGGAGAGCGCGATGAGCACGATGCCGCCGGCCAGCGTCAGCGGGGCGATGCCCAGATGGAGCCAGCCGCGCAGCTTGGGCTTGAGCTCCTCGAGGGTCTCGTGCAGCGACTCGCCGAGGTGCTCGATCCCCGCACGCACGTCGTTCATCGCCTTGGCCATGTCCTTAAGTTACCCGCCAGGAGGTTGGCGAACCGCCGAACGAGGTGAAGCACACCTTTGCGCCGCTACCCTGGGACGGTGGCGGACTGGAAGCGCGGGCTCAGGCGGGTCGTCTATCCCGCCTACGAGGCCCGGATGCTGCGCAAGATGCCTGCCGACCTGCCCCAGCACATCGGCGTGATGCTCGACGGCAACCGCCGCTGGGCCAAGGCCGTCGGCCGCGACACCGCCCACGGCCACCGCGCCGGAGCCGCCAACATCGAGCCGCTCCTCGGCTGGTGCGACGAGGTCGGGATCCAGGTGGTCACCCTGTGGCTGCTGTCCACCGACAACCTCAACCGCCCCGAGGCCGAGCTGGCCCCGCTGCTCGAGATCATCGAGGAGGCGGTCGACTCGCTGGCCGACCAGCGGCGCTGGCGGCTGCACCCCGTGGGCGCGCTCGACCTGCTGCCCGCCACCACCGCCGAGCGGCTCAAGGCCGCCGAGGAGGCGACCCGCGACGTCGACGGCATGCTCGTCAACATCGCCGTCGGGTACGGCGGCCGCCGCGAGATCGCCGACGCCGTCCGCTCGCTGCTTCACGAGCACGCCGCGAAGGGCACCTCGCTGGAGGAGCTCGCCGGCATCCTCGACGTCGAGCACATCGCCGACCACCTCTACACCAAGGGCCAGCCCGATCCCGACCTGGTGATCCGCACCTCGGGCGAGCAGCGCCTCGGCGGCTTCCTGCTCTGGCAGTCCGCCAAGTCGGAGTTCTACTTCTGCGAGGCCTACTGGCCCGACTTCCGGCGCGTCGACTTCCTGCGCGCCATCCGCGCCTACGCCCTGCGCGAGCGTCGCTTCGGCTCCTGACCGGAACCGCCGCGACCCCGCGTTACGGACGTGTGACGTTCACTTCTGGTTTCGGGCGTGTCGCCGAAAACCGAGCACCGGGCGGCGTACGTTCCGAGCAACGGTGAGTGGGGAAGCTCGCCGTACCGGGAGGCCCGATCGTGAGCATTCACGACTGCACCGCACGACGGCTGGTACGCCGTGCGTTCGGAGGCGGGCACTCCCGTCTTCGGGTGTGTCCCCGGTCCGTCAGCAGCAACTAGGACCGGGACGACGAGTGCGCGTGCCGGCCCGTGAGGGGTGAACCGTGCCGTCGAAGGCCGAGAAGAACCAGCGTTCCGCTCCCGCCGCCCGCACCTACGTGCTCGACACCAGCGTGCTGCTCGCCGATCCCGGCGCGCTCAAGCGCTTCGCCGAGCACGAGGTGGTGCTGCCCGTCGTCGTGATCACCGAGCTCGAGGGGAAGCGTCACCACCCCGAGCTCGGCTACTTCGCGCGCAGCGCCCTGCGGATGCTCGACGAGCTGCGGATCACCCACGGCCGTCTCGACGAGCCGGTGCCGGTCGGCGAGGAGGGCGGGTCGCTCCGGGTCGAGCTCAATCACACCGACCCCCAGGCCCTCCCGTCGGGATTCCGGCTGGGCGACAACGACACCCGCATCCTCGCGGTCGCCAAGAACCTCGCCGACGAGGGCCACGCCGTCACGGTGGTCTCCAAGGACCTGCCGATGCGCATCAAGGCCTCGGCGGTCGGCCTGGACGCCGAGGAGTACCGCGGCGAGGCGATCAGCGAGTCCGACACCGGCTACTCCGGCATGGCCGAGATCGAGGTCCCGGCCTCCGACCTCGACGAGCTGTACGACGACGGCGTGCTCGACCTCGCCGAGGCCCGCGAGCTGCCCTGCCACCAGGGCCTGGTGCTGCTCTCCGACCGTGGCACCGCCCTCGGGCGGGTCGGTCCGGACAAGCAGGTGCACCTGGTGCGCGGCGACCGCGAGGCGTTCGGCCTGCACGGCCGGTCGGCCGAGCAGCGGATCGCCCTGGAGATGCTGCTCGACCCCGAGGTCGGCATCGTCTCGCTCGGCGGCCGGGCCGGCACCGGCAAGTCCGCCCTGGCCCTCTGTGCCGGCCTGGAGGCGGTCATGGAGCGCCGCCAGCACAAGAAGGTCGTCGTCTTCCGTCCGCTCTTCGCCGTCGGCGGCCAGGAGCTCGGGTACCTGCCCGGGTCGGAGTCCGAGAAGATGTCGCCCTGGGGCCAGGCGGTCTTCGACACCCTCGGGGCGATGACGTCGCGCGACGTGATCGACGAGATCCTCGACCGCGGGATGCTGGAGGTGCTGCCGCTGACCCACATCCGCGGCCGGTCCCTGCACGATGCGTTCGTGATCGTCGACGAGGCGCAGTCGCTGGAGCGCAACGTGCTGCTCACGGTGCTCTCGCGGATCGGGGCGAACTCCAAGGTGGTGCTCACCCACGACGTCGCCCAGCGCGACAACCTCCGGGTGGGTCGCCACGACGGCGTGGTCGCGGTCATCGACAAGCTGAAGGGGCACCCGCTGTTCGCCCACGTCACGCTGACCCGCTCCGAGCGGTCGCCGATCGCCGCGCTGGTGACCGAGATGCTGGAGAACGTCACCCTCTGAGGATGTGGCCGGAGTGCCCCACGGGTCTGCTGTGACTCGTGGGGCACTCGGGTCGTTACAGCAGCCTCAAGAAGTCCTCAACAACCGGACGTTCGGTTTGCGACCCTCCTGCCTGTCGGGCAGGGTGGTCGGGACCCACGACCCCTACCCGTGAGCCATCCCCTGTGTCGAAGCACGTCAAGCACGTCCCCACGCACCGCGGTGCCCCGAAGCGACCCGTCTCCGCCGACGCTCCCAAGAAGGCGATCCGGACGACCCTGGTGATGTCCTCCGTGGCCGTCGCCGCGACCGGCGCGACCATCTCCGGCGGACTGCTGGGCTCCGCGCCCGACACCGTGAGCGCCGCGGCCGCCGACCTGGGCGCGACCCGGGACGACCAGGCTGCCGACACCGGCGCCACCGAGGCCACCGAGGCCGCCGAGGCGCCGGCGCGCACCCCGGTCGTCTCGCGCTCCGACCGCCGTGAGGCCTCCGACCCGGTGAAGGTCGCCGCGCTGTCGCAGGCCGAGGGTGGGGCGATGACCGTGACCGAGTCCCTCTCCGACAACGACCCGCGCGACATCGCCCGGGCCCTGCTGGGCGAGTACGGCTTCTCGTCCGACCAGTTCGGCTGCCTCGACTCGCTGTGGACCAAGGAGAGCGGCTGGAACATCCACGCCGACAACCCGTCGTCCTCGGCCTACGGCATCCCGCAGGCGCTCACCGCCACCCACGACCTCGGCGCCGACTACATGACCAACCCGGTCACCCAGATCGAGTGGGGCCTCGGCTACATCCGCGACCGCTACGGCTCGCCGTGCAGCGCCTGGGGTCACAGCCAGAGCACTGGCTGGTACTAGCGAAGGCGACCCGCGTGACGAGACCCGATCTTGGCTTGCGGGCTACGACAAGGTCCCGCTCAGCCGGCCGTGCATGGCCGCGCTGGGAGCGTTAAGCCCAACGATCTCCAGGGTGACCCCGCGGGCGGCGTACTTGGTCTCGACCGCGTCCAGCGCGGCGACGGTCGAGGCGTCCCAGACGTGCGAGGCGGTGAGGTCGACCACGACCCGCGGCGGGTCCTCGGCGTACGAGAACTGCGTGTAGAGATCGTTGCTGGAGGCGAAGAACAGTTCGCCGGTGACCCGGTACGTCGCGGTGCCGCCGTCCGGTGACAGCTCGCGGGTGACCTCGGCCAGGTGGGCGACGCGGCGGGCGAAGAGCATCATCGCGACCAGCACGCCGGCGACGACGCCGATGGCGAGGTTCTCGGTGGCGACCACGACGGCCACCGTCACGAGCATCACGGCGGTCTCGCTGCGCGGCATCCGCCGCAGGGTCGCGGGCCGGATGCTGTGCCAGTCGAAGGTGGTGACCGCGACGACCGTCATCACGCAGGCCAGCGCCACCATCGGGATCCGGCCCACCGTCTCGCCCAGGCCGACGACGAGGACGAGCAGCCACACGCCGGTCATGAGCGCCGAGACACGCGAGCGGGCGCCGGCCTCCTTCACGTTGACCATCGTCTGGCCGATCATCGCGCAGCCGCCCATGCCGCCGAAGAGCCCGGTGACCAGGTTCGCGCCGCCCTGGCCGAGCGCCTCGCGGGTCTTGCTCGACCGGGTGTCGGTGAGGTCGTCGACCAGCTTGGCGGTCATCAGCGACTCCATCAGCCCGACCAGGGCCACCGCCAGGGCGTACGGCGCGATCACCCGCAGCGTCTCGCCCGTCATCGGCACGTCAGGCCAGACCAGGCCGGGCAGGCTGGTCGGCAGCTCGCCCTCCCCGGAGAGCAGGGGTACGTCGAGGCCGCCGACCGCGACCAGCACCCCCAGCAGCAGCACCGCGACGAGCGGCGCCGGCACCACCCGAGTGACCCGGGGGAGCAGCACCAGGACCACGACCGCCAGCACCGCGAGCGCGTAGACGGGGCCGCCGTGCCCGACCAGGTGGGGGACCTGCGCGGCGAGGATGAGGAGGCAGAGGGCGTTGACGAAGCCCACCATCACCGAGCGCGGGATGAACCGCATCAGCCGACCCAGCCCGGCCAGGCCCAGCACCAGCTGCATCGCCCCGGCGAGGAGCACGGTGGCGATGAGGTACTCCATGCCGTGCGAGGCGACCAACGGAGCGATCACCAGCGCCGTGGCGCCGGCCGCGCCGGAGACCATCGCGGGCCGGCCGCCGAGCACCGCCGCGGTCACGGCCATGGTGAAGCTGGTGAACAGCCCCACCCGCGGGTCGACCCCGGCCAGCACCGAGAACGACAGCGCCTCCGGGATCATCGCCAGCGCCACCACCAGCCCCGCGACCACCTCGGTGCGCAGCAGACGGGGCGAGCGGAGGACGGTCAGGACGGTGGGGCTGGCGGACACCGGAGAAGGCTAGGAGCACCCGCCCCGTTCCCGTGAAACGCCGACCCGTCACTGAATGCCCTGTTTCTGCGGCGTGTCGGCCAGCGATCGACGGGTCGGTGAGGGCTGGATGGACGGCGTGCCCTCCGACTTCCGTGCCGACCGGGTGGGCTCGGCCCTCGCCGGCACCAATCCGACCGTGCTGCGCCGGATGAGGGCCGGGTTCGCCGTCATCGGCGACAACCAGCACCTGCCGGGCTACTGCGTGCTGGTCGGCGACACCCCGGGTGTCGACCAGCTGACCGACCTGTCACCGGCACGACAGCTGGTCTTCCTGGAGGACATGGCGCTCCTCGGTCGCGCCGTCTCCGCCGTGTGCATGCGCCGCGACCCCGACGGGTTCCGCCGCATCAACCTGGAGATCCAGGGCAACACCGACGCGTTCCTGCATGCCCACGTCACCCCTCGCTACCACTGGGAGCCGCCCGAGGTCGTCGGCTGGCCGGCCGCCCGGTGGCACTGGGAGGGCCGGGTCCCGCCCGCGCCGTACGACGACCCCGCGTACGACGGCCTGCGCCGCGAGCTCGGTGAGGAGCTGGACCGACTCGACGGCTGACGCCGCTCAGGGGTGGGTCATCGACTCCACGTCGAGCGCCTCGTCGAGCTGCTCCTCGGTGAGCTCGCCGCGGTCGACGTACCCGAGGGCCAGGACGGTCTCACGGATCGTCGCGCCGTCGGCCAGGGCCTTCTTGGCGACCTTGGCGGCGGCCTCGTAGCCGATGTGCTTGTTGAGCGGCGTGACCACCGAGGGGGAGGACTCGGCGTACTGCCGCATCCGCTCGGGGTTGGCGGTGATGCCGTCGACGCAGCGCTCGGCGAGGACCCGCGAGGCGGCGGCCAGGAGGCGGGTCGACTCGAGGACGTTGCGAGCGATGACGGGCATGGCCACGTTCAGCTCGAAGCTGCCGCTCGCGCCGGCCGCGGTGACCGCGGCGTCGTTGCCGACGACCTGGAAGCAGACCATCAGCGTCGCCTCCGGGAGCACCGGGTTGACCTTGCCGGGCATGATGCTCGACCCGGGCTGCAGGTCGGGCAGGTGGATCTCGGAGAGACCGGTGGTCGGTCCGGACGACATCCAGCGCAGGTCGTTGCAGACCTTGGTGAGGCCGACGGCGTAGGTCCTCAGGACCCCGCTGAGCTCGACCAGCGAGTCGCGGGTGCCCTGGGCCTCGAAGTGGTTGCGGGCCTCGGTGAACTCCTGCCCGGTCAGCTCCCCGAGTACGGCGATCGCGCGCTCCGCGAAGCCGGCCGGGGTGTTGATGCCGGTGCCGACGGCGGTGCCGCCGAGGGGCAGCTCGCGGACCCGGGGGAGCACCGAGGCCAGTCGCTCGGCGGCGTAGCGGACGGTCGCGGCGTACCCCGAGAACTCCTGGCCGAGCATGACCGGGGTGGCGTCCATCAGGTGCGTCCGGCCGGACTTCACCAGGCCCGCGAACTCCTCGGCCTTGGCCTCGAGCGAGGTCGCGAGGACGTCGAGCGCCGGCAGCAGGTCGTCGACGACGGCCAGGGTCGCCGCGACGTGGATCGCGGTCGGGAAGGTGTCGTTGCTGGACTGGCTGGCGTTGACATGGTCGTTGGGGTGCACCTCGGTGCCGGCGCGGGCGGCCAGGCTGGCGATGACCTCGTTGGCGTTCATGTTGGAGCTGGTGCCCGAGCCGGTCTGGAAGACGTCGATGGGGAACTCCGCGTCGTGCGTCCCGGCGGCCACCTCGGCGGCGGCGTCGCGGATCGCGTACGCCTGCTCCCGCGGCAGCACGCCCAGCTCGAAGTTGGCCCAGGCGGCGGCCTGCTTGACCGTGCCGAGCGCCTGGACGAGACGGGGCTCGATCGGGGTGCCGCTGATCGGGAAGTTCTCCACCGCCCGCTGGGTCTGGGCCCGCCACAGGGCGTCGGCCGGGACGAGGACCTCGCCCATGGAGTCGTGCTCGGTGCGGAACTGCTGGTCGTCGCTCACTCCTGCGACGGTACCCGCGCGACGTAGAGCCAGTAGTGCTCGTCGCGGTCCTGCAGCCGGACCTCCAGGGGCCTCGCCTCGGCGCTGCCGAAGACGCCGGCCAGCGTGGTCTCGAGGTCCGGGGCGACGTCGGCCGACCACACGACCAGCGCACCGCCGGGCCGCAGCGCCGCGCGCGCCGTCTCGAGGAAACGGGTCTGGTAGAGCCGGGCGTTGGTGTCGTGGACCAGGTAGCCGGGACCGTTGTCGACGTCCAGCAGCACGAGGTCGTACGACGCCGGCCGCGCCTCGGCCATCGCGACCGCGACGTCGGCGACCACGATCGCCGCGCGCTCGTCGGCCAGCAGGGCCGGGCCGTGCGGCACGGTGCCGTCGCGCATCCAGCCGACCAGCGCCTCCTCGATCTCCACGACCGCGCACCGCTCGACCCGGCTGTCGGCGAGCACCTCGTGCAGGGTGAAGCCCAGGCCGAGTCCGCCGACGACGACCGCCCGCGGGTCCGCGACCAGGTCGAGCGCGGCCGTGGCGAGGGCCCGCTCGGTGCTCGTCTCGAGCGTGTCCATCACGAAGACGCCATTGGCGCGCAACTCGAGCACCACCGGCGCACCCTCGTCGCGGCGCTCGCGCAGGACCAGCTCTCCGCGCTCGGACTCGGCGCGCGCGACCTCGACGTACTCCATGGGGCACAGCCTGCCAAGCCGGTGCCCCCATCGGTGCCCCGCCCTACGCCCCGCAAGGGTGAGGGCACGCGGGGTGTGGTCCGGATACCGGACCAGCGAGACATCCGACGACACCTGAAGGAACCCGATGACGACCGACCAGAGCGCCACAGAGCGTGCGCAGGACACGGCAGGCACGGCCGCGGACGAGGGCAAGCACGTCGCCGGAACCGCGAAGGACGAGGCGCAGAAGGTCGCGTCCGAGGCCATGACCCAGGCCCGGGGCGTGCTCGACGACGCCCTCGGTCAGGTGACGGAGCAGTCCGCGGTGCAGAAGGACCGGCTCGCCGGCACCCTGCGCAGCCTCGGCGACGATCTCGGCTCGATGGCCGACGGCAGCGCACCCGGCCTGGCGGGCGACCTCGCCCGGCAGGCCTCCGACCGGGTGCAGAGCCTCGGCTCCCACCTGGAGGGCCGCGAGCCGGCCGAGCTGCTTGACGACGTACGACGCTTCGCGCGGGAGCGACCCGGGACCTTCCTCGTCGGCGCCCTCGTCGCCGGCGTGGTCGTCGGCCGGCTGGCCCGCGGGACGGCGGACGGGATCAGCGCCGCAGAGGCCGCGCCGAGCTCGGCCCCGCCCGTGCCGGTCCAGCCCGTGGTCCCGTCCGCGCCGACCATGACGACGCCGGCCGTGCCGGTCGACCCGCCGATGGCCGCGCCCGTCGCCGGCTACGGCGAGCGCGGCGTCCTCGACGAGGACCCGCGATGACCGAGCCCGGGCGCCGGGTCGATGAGCGGTCGCTCGGTGAGATCGTCGGCGACGTCGCCACCGACCTCTCCACGCTGATCAAGCAGGAGATGGACCTCGCCAAGGTCGAGCTGAAGGAGGAGGTCGGGAAGGCCGGCAAGGGCGCCGGCCTGCTCGGCGGTGCCGGCGTGGCCGCCGTGATGGTGCTCCTCTTCCTCTCGCTGACCGTGATGTTCGCCATCGACGAGGGGCTGCCCCGCTGGGCGGCCGCCCTCATCGTCACCGCAGCGTGGGGTCTTGCCGCGGCGCTCCTCGCCGTGACCGGCCGGACCGCGCTGAAGAAGAGCAACCCGCAGCTGCCAAAGACGCAGCAGACACTCAAGGAGGACGCAGCATGGGCGCGAGCACAGAAGAGCTGAGCACGGAGATCGCCGGGACCCGCGACCGGATGGCGTCGGATCTCGACGCCCTGCAGGACCGGGTGAGCCCGAGCGCGATCATGGACCGCCGCAAGGAGGCCGCTCGGAGCAGGGTCTCCGGGCTGCGCGACAAGGTGATGGGCACCGCGTCCGACGTCCGCGCCGGTGCCGCGTCCGGCACGTCCGGAGCCACGTCCGGGGTGCAGGACGCCGCGCACGGGATGGCAGATCGCGCCCAGGGTCAGTTCCAGGGGAGCCCGGTCGTGGCCGGCCTCGTCGCGTTCGGTGCGGGCATCGTCATCGCCGGGCTGTTCCCCGCCTCGGCGAAGGAGGCTCAGGTCGCCTCGACCCTGGTCGACGCCGCCGAGGAACAGGGCGGCCCCCTGGTCGACCAGGCGAAGTCGGTCGGCCAGGACCTCGGCCAGGACCTGAAGGAGCGCGTCACCGGCGCGGCCCAGGAGGTCAAGGACGTGGCGGTCGACTCGGCCGCGCGGGTCAAGGACGAGGGTCAGACCGCGGCCGACAACGTCCGCTCGGAGGCTCAGCCGAACAGCTGAGCCCGGTCGGAGTGAGGAGGGCCGGCTCAGTCGAAGATCTCGCTGAGCCAGCTCTCCTTGCGCTTCTTCTTGTAGGAGCCCTGGTCGTAGCGGCGGTCGTCGTAGCGCCGGTCGTCACGGTCCCGGCGGTCGTCACGTCGGTCGTCACGTCGGTCGTCGCGGTCGTAGCGCTCGTACGACGGCGCGGGGGCCGGCGGCGGCACCGGCGCGGCCGCGGCGGGCTGGCCCAGCGAGCGGTCGATGATCTTGTCGAGCTCACCCCGGTCCAGCCAGACGCCCCGGCAGGTGGGGCAGTAGTCGATCTCGATCCCGCTGCGCTCGCTCATCACCAGCGTGGTCTCGTCGGTCGGGCACTTCATCGGGTCCTCCTGGGGGTTACCCCTGTCCAACGTCCGCGTCGTGCAGGAGGTTCCGGGTACCGGGCGGACATGAACCAGCACCAGGACGACGCGCAGGAATCCGCCGGCCAGGTCTCCGAGGTCGGCGCGATGGACCCGGCCGACGCCGACACCGAGATCTCCGACGACCAGGGCGTCGCGGGCAACCCCGATGCCGACAACGCGCTCGAGGACGGCGAGGACGCCGGCCCCAACGGCAAGCCCGCCGGCAACAAGGAGTCGAACCGCAGCTACTGACACACGTTCGTCACCGCGCTCTCACCGTTCTCTCATGCTTGCTGCCTACCGTGGTCGGTGAACGATCAACTACCTCCTCGGAAAGGCAGCATCGTGAAGTCACTCCTCGGGAACCACGCACCCGCGTCCGCCCAGGACGCCGTCCTCCTCCTCGCCCGGGTCCTGCTCGGCGTCGTGCTGATCAGCCACGGCTGGCAGAAGGTCGTCACCAACGGCTTCGGCGGCACGGCCGACGGCTTCGACATGATGGGCATCCCCGCGCCGTACGCCGCCGCCGTGTTCGCCGGCCTGGTCGAGCTGGTCGGTGGGGCGCTGCTCCTGGTCGGCCTGCTCACCCAGGTCGTCGGCGTCCTGGTCGCGGCGAACATGGCCGGCGCCTTCTGGTTCGCCCACCGCGGCACGGAGGTGATGGCCAGCGAGGGCGGCTGGGAGCTGGTCGCCGTGATCGGTCTCGCCGGCCTGGTCCTCGCCGCCGTCGGCCCCGGCCGGCTCTCGCTCGACCACGCCCTCTCCGGACGCCAGCAGGTCGGCGAGCCGGTCCTCAGCAAGGAGACCGTCCGGGTCTGACCGCCTCCCGGACGTCATGCGGATCGAGCCCTTAAAGGCTCGGTCCGCATGACGTTGCGGTGGGCTACTGGGCGGAGCGGACGCGGAGGCCCGTCACGGGGACCGTGACGGTGCCGGACGGGTCGGTGAAGAAGTCGTTGCCCTGGTGGTCGACGACGATGAAGGCCGGGAAGTCCTCGACCTCGATCTTCCAGACCGCCTCCATGCCGAGCTCGGCGTACTCGATGACCTCCTGGCTGCGGATGCAGTCCTGGGCCAGCCGGGCCGCGGGGCCGCCGATCGAGCCGAGGTAGAAGCCGCCGTGGGCGTGGCAGGCCTCGGTGACGGCCTTCGAGCGGTTGCCCTTGGCCAGCATCACCATCGAGCCGCCCGCGGCCTGGAACTGCTCGACGTAGGAGTCCATGCGACCCGCGGTGGTGGGGCCGAACGAGCCCGAGGCCATCCCCTCCGGCGTCTTGGCCGGGCCGGCGTAGTAGACCGGGTGGTCCTTCAGGTACTGCGGCATCTCCTCGCCCGCGTCGAGGCGCTCCTTGATCTTGGCGTGCGCGATGTCGCGCGCGACGACCAGCGGGCCGGTCAGCGAGAGCCGGGTCTTCACCGGGTGCTTGCGCAGCTCGGCGAGGATCTCGCTCATCGGCTGGTTGAGGTCGATCTGGACGACCTCGCCGCCCGCGATGTCCTCGGCGACGCCGGCGTCGGGCATGTACTGCGCGGGGTCGGTCTCCAGCTGCTCGAGGAAGACGCCCTCGGGAGTGATCTTGCCGAGCGCCTGGCGGTCGGCCGAGCAGGAGACCGCGATCGCGACCGGGCAGGACGCGCCGTGCCGGGGGAGCCGGACCACGCGGACGTCGTGGCAGAAGTACTTGCCGCCGAACTGGGCGCCGATGCCGAACGACTGGGTCAGCTTGAAGACCTCCTCCTCCAGCTCGAGGTCGCGGAAGCCGTGGGCGGACATCGAGCCCTCGGTGGGGAGGTTGTCGAGGTAGTGCGCCGAGGCGTACTTGGCGGTCTTCAGCGCGAACTCCGCGCTGGTGCCGCCGATCACCACCGCCAGGTGGTACGGCGGGCAGGCGGCCGTGCCGAGGGAGCGGATCTTCTCGTCCAGGAACTCCAGCATCCGGGTCGGGTTGAGGACCGCCTTGGTCTCCTGGAACAGGAACGACTTGTTGGCCGACCCGCCGCCCTTGGCCATGAAGAGGAACTTGTACTCCTGCCGAGGAATCCCATCTGGCCCGCTGGTCTGCGGGGTGGAGTAGAGCTCGATCTGCGCGGGCAGGTTGGTGCCGGTGTTCTTCTCGTCGTACGTCGTGAGCGGCGCCAACTGGGAGTAGCGCAGGTTGAGCCTCGTGTAGGCGTCGTACACGCCGCGGGAGATCGCCTCGCCGTCGTCGACGCCGGTCAGCACGCCCTCGGACTTCTTGCCCATCACGATCGCGGTGCCGGTGTCCTGGCACATCGGCAGCACGCCGCCCGCGGAGATGTTGACGTTCTTCAGCAGGTCGAGCGCCACGAACCGGTCGTTCCCTGAGGCCTCGGGGTCGTCGATGATCTTCCGCAGCTGGGCCAGGTGCGCCGGGCGCAGGTAGTGGGAGATGTCGTGCATCGCCTCCGACGTCAGCCGCTGGATCGCCTCGGGGGAGACCCGCAGGAACGTCTGGCCGTCGGCCTCGAAGGTCGAGACACCCTCGGTCGTGATCAGCCGGTACGGCGTCTCGTCGGTGCCGAGGGGCAGGAGGTCGGAGTAACGGAACTCTGGTTCGGTCGCCACGAGCCGCCAGCGTACGCCGAGCCGTGGTCGTTCATCGCAGGACCTCCGAAAGGCCACCTAGGAGTACCGTCCGAGCCATGCCCACCCCTCAGGGTGAGCGCCGGCGCAATCCCATGCGCCCTTGAATCAGGAGAACACGTGAAGGTACGCACCTCGTTCATCTCGGTCCTGGCGGTCGCGTCGCTCATCTCGCTCGCGGCCTGCGCTCCTCCCGAGGACGACAAGGACTCGGGGTCCGGCAGCTCCGCCGACGCCGCCGAGGCCACGTCGGCCGCCGACCTCGGGGGCCTGGAGGGTCTCGTCGACGCCGCCGAGGAGGAGGGTGAGCTCAACGTCATCGCCCTGCCCCCGGACTGGGCCAACTACGGCGCGATCATCGACGCCTTCGAGGCCAAGTACGACATCACGGTCAACTCGGCGCAGCCCGACGCGGCGAGCCAGGACGAGATCAACGCGGCGAACCAGCTCGCCGGCACCGACCGCGCACCCGACGTGTTCGACCTCGGTCAGTCGGTGGCGCTCGCGAACACCGACATGTTCGCGCCGTACCAGGTGGAGACGTTCGACGACATCCCGGCCGAGTTCAAGGACCCGGACGGCACCTGGGTCAACGACTACGGCGGCTTCATGTCGGTCGGATACGACTCCGCCAAGGTGCCGGACGTGACGTCGCTCGACGACCTGCTCGGCTCGGAGTTCAAGGGCAAGGTCGCGCTCAACGGCGACCCGACCCAGGCCGGTGCCGCGTTCAGCGGCGTCGTGATGGCCTCGGTGGCCAACGGCGGCTCGGCGGACGACATCGCTCCGGGCGTCGACTACTTCGCCGAGCTGAAGAAGGCCGGCAGCTTCCTGCCGGTCGACCCGACGGCCGCGACCATCGAGTCGGGCCAGACCCCGGTCGTCATCGACTGGGACTACCTCAACGCCGCCGAGTCGGCCAAGCTCGACAGCTGGAAGGTCTTCGTCCCCGAGGACGCCCCGATCGCGGGCTACTACTTCCAGGCCATCAACGCCGATGCCCCGCACCCCGCAGCGGCTCGGCTCTGGCAGGAGTTCCTCTACAGCGACGAGGGCCAGAACCTCTGGCTCGCCGGCGGTGCCCGCCCGGTGCGCGCCGACGCGATGGTCGAGGCCGGCACCATCGACCAGGAGCTGTACGACGCCCTGCCGGAGGTCACCGGCACGCCGGTGGTCCCGACCAACGAGCAGACCGAGACCATGGCGGCGTACCTCGCCGAGAACTGGGCGAAGGCCATCTCCTAAGTGACCACGACCGCTCCGCTGCCGGCCCCGGAGACGGGGCCGGCAGCCGACCGGAGGCGCGGGGGCCCGGGGCGGGCGGGGGCCCCCCCACGCCCCCCCCCCCCCCCCGGGCCGCCCCCGGGCCCGGGGCCCGCCCCCCGACCGGAGGCGCGGGACCCGGCTGCGGCCGGGTCCCGTCCTCGGACTGCTCCCGTTCCTCGTCTTCATCGGCGTCTTCCTGCTGGTCCCGACCGTGACCGTCATCATCGGCGCCTTCCAGGGTGACGACGGCGGATTCTCCCTCGACCGCGTGCGCGCCCTCACCGAGGAGACGCCGATGCGCGCGCTCCGCGAGAGCCTGCTGCTGTCGCTCTCGTCGGCCGCCGTCGGCTCGGTCCTCGGGGCGCTGCTGGCCTACCTGGTGGTGACCGCCCCGCCCACGAGCGTGATGCGACGCGCGGTCACCGCGGTCTGCGGGGTCCTCGCCCAGTTCGGCGGCGTCACCCTGGCCTTCGCCTGGATGGCGACGCTCGGCTTCGGGGGGCTGCTGACCAACCTGCTCGCCGACGTGCTCGGCCGGGACGACGCCGGGTCGGCGTGGCTCTACGAGCTGCCGGGCCTGGTCCTCGTCTACACCTACTTCCAGATCCCGTTGATGGTGATCGTCTTCCTGCCGGCGCTGGAGGGCCTGCGCCCGCAGTGGCGCGAGGCGGCGGTCAACCTCGGGGCGAGCACCCGGCAGTACTGGTTCCAGGTGGCCCTGCCGCTGCTGCGGCCGGCCTTCCTGGGCTCGGCGCTGCTGCTGTTCGCCAACGCGTTCGCGGCGTACGCCACCGCGGCTGCGCTGGTCAGCCAGGGTGCGCCGATCACCCCGCTGCTCATCCGCTCCGCCCTCACCAGCGAGATCGTCCTCGGGCAGGCCAACTTCGGCTACGCGCTGGCCCTCGAGATGGTGGTGGTCGTCGCGATCGTGATGGCGCTGTACGCCTGGCTCCTGAAGCGGACGTCGAGGTGGCTCTCATGACCGGCTCGACGACGTGGCGGGTGCTCCGCTGGGTGCTGCTGCTGGCCTTCGGCCTGTTCTTCCTGCTGCCGCTGGCCGCCCTCCTCGACTTCAGCACGAAGGTCCCCGGGACCGGCGAGCGCACCGGGGAGGCGTGGCGGACCCTGCTGGACGACCCCACCCTGACCGAGGCCATCACCACGTCGGTGCTGCTGGCGCTGCTCACCGTCGTCGGGATGGTGGTGCTGCTGGTGCCGACGATGATCTGGGTCCGGCTCCGGGTGCCGCGGGCCTCCCGGCTCGTCGAGTTCCTGTGCCTGCTCCCGCTGACCATCCCGGCCCTGGTGATCGTGGTCGGGATCAAGAACGTCTACGCCTGGGTGCACTACCTCATGGGGGACTCCGCCCTGACGCTCACCTTCGTGTACGTCGTGCTGGTGCTGCCCTACGCCTACCGCTCCCTCGACGCTGCCCTGTCGTCGATCGACGCGGTGACCCTCGCGGAGGCGGCCCGCTCGCTCGGCGCGAGCTGGTTGACCGTGATCGTCCGGGTGATCACCCCCAACATCTGGACGGGGGTGCTCGGTGCCGCCTTCATCTCGGTCGCGTTGGTGCTCGGCGAGTACACCGTCGCCTCCCTGCAGAACTACGAGACCCTGCCCGTGGTGATCGTTCTGCTCGGCAAGAGCGACGCTCCCCAGTCGATGGCCCTCTCCCTGGCCTCGATCCTGTTCGCCGCTGTCCTGCTGGTGCTCCTGTCGTTCCTCGACCGGCGCCGGCGTACCCCCGGAGGGAAGTGACCATGACCGACGAGAACCCGAACGCCGGCCTGGCGGTGTCGATGAGCGGTCTGCGCCGTTCGTACGGCGACGTGCACGCGCTCGACGGCCTGGACCTCCGGCTCGCGCCGGGCGAGCTGGTCGCGCTGCTCGGTCCCTCCGGCTGCGGCAAGACCACCGCGCTGCGGATCCTGGCCGGGCTGGAGCGGCAGGACGCCGGCACCATCACCGTCGGCGGCCGCGACATCAGCGGCGTCCCCGCGAACAAGCGCGACATGGGCATGGTCTTCCAGGCCTACAGCCTCTTCCCGCACCTCACGGTCCTCGACAACGTGGCCTTCGGGCTCAAGCTGCGGGGCCGCTCGCGCAAGGAGCGGCACGCCCGCGCGACGGCGATGCTCGAGCTGGTCGGCCTGGCCCAGCACCGCGGCCGCTACGCCAACCAGCTCTCCGGCGGCCAGCAGCAGCGGGTCGCCCTGGCCCGGGCCCTGGCCGTGGAGCCGGCGGTGCTGCTCCTCGACGAGCCGCTCTCGGCGCTCGACGCCAAGGTGCGCGTGCAGCTGCGCGACGAGATCCGCCGGATCCAGCTCGACGTCGGCACCACGACCCTGTTCGTGACCCACGACCAGGAGGAGGCGCTGGCCGTCGCCGACCGGGTCGGCGTGATGAACGCCGGTCGTCTCGACCAGATCGCCACGCCGGCCGAGCTCTACAGCGCGCCGGCGACGCCGTTCGTCGGTGAGTTCGTCGGCCTCAGCAACCGGATCCCCGCCCGGGTCTCCGGCGGCGTGGCCGACGTCCTCGGCACCTCCGTCCCCACGTTGCCGGGCTCGGCGGCCGGGTCCGGGGTCGCGCTGGTCCGTCCCGAGTCCGTGTCGCTTGTCGCCGACGACGCCGGTACGGCGACCGTGCTGTCAGTGGCCTTCCTGGGCGGGCTGTCCCGGGTGACGGCGGCCCTCGGGGACGGCACCCTCGTGGTCGCCCAACTCGGCAACGCCGAGGCGCAGGCCCTCGCCTCGGGCACGCGGGTCCGGATCGTCGTCGACCCGATCCCGGTGCTGGTGGTCGCGACCGACGGCTGAGAGGCCTGACTAGGATCGCGGGGTGAGCAGGGGCGACCGGGCACCTCGCCCGGTCGGGGCGACGACGCTCGACGACCTCACCCGCGCTCTGGCCGAGCTGCGGGCCTGGGCGGGCGGCCCGTCGTACGCCGCCCTCGCGACGCGGGTCGGCGATCTGCGGAGCGGGCGCGGGCTCCGCACCGGCCGGCCGGGCAAGGTGACGGTCTACGACTGCTTCCGGCCGGGGCGGCGACGTCTCGACGGCGAGCTCTACCTCGATCTGGTCACCGTGCTCGGGGTGCCCGCCGGCGACCTGGCGCACTGGCGGGCGGCCTTCCGCGACGTGCACGGGGCGGGCGCAGCTCCGGAGCGGCCGCCGCTGGTCCGGCCGCGCCGGGAGCTGGTCGGCCGCGACGAGGTGCTGCGCACGGTGGTGGCGCACCCGCCCGGCGGCGTCACCTCGGTCGTCGGCCTCGCCGGCATCGGCAAGACCGAGGTCGCGCTCCACGTGGCCCGGGTCTGGCAGGACCGGCTCGGCCCGGGCTGCCGGACGGTCGGCCTGGACGCGCGCGGCTACGACCCCGAGCGCCCTCCGCTCGACCCGTCGGCCGTGCTGGGTGGCCTGCTCGTCGGCCTCGGCGTCGTCCCGCAGCGGTACGACGGCCTGGATCTCGCGGGCCGTCGCGAGCTGCTGTGGCGCGAGCTGTCCGCGACGCCGGCCGTGGTGCTGCTCGACAACGTCCGCGACGCGACGCCGGTCGCCGCGCTGCTCCCCATCCCGCCGCGGGCCCGCGTCCTGGTGACCGGGCGGCGGGCGCTGACCGGCCTGCCCCGCGGCACGGAGCACCGCGAGGTGGTCCTCACCGAGCTCTCGGAGCCCGCTGCGCTGGACCTGCTCGCCCGGACCGGCGGTCGCGACGTCCGGGTCGAGGACCGGGCGGCCGCGGAGCGGATCGTCCGGGCCTGCGGCCGGATGGCGCTCGACCTCACCGTCGCCGGGGCGCTGGTCGCCGCCCAGCCGGAGTGGACCCTGGACGACCACGCCGCCCGGCTCGAGGCGCTCCCGCGCGACGAGCGGCTCCGCCCGGCGCTGCGGATGGGCCACGACCTGCTTCCCGTGGACGTCGCCGCGACCCTCCGGGCCCTGGCCCTGCACCCCGGGCCCGAGCTCACGGAGTGGGTCGTCGCGGCGCTGGCGGGGGTGGCCGAGGACGTGGCCGCGGACCACCTCGAGCAGCTGGTCGCCGAGCAACTGCTCCGCCAGGACGGACGGGGGCGCTACCTCCTGCACGACCTGGTCCGGGCCTTCGCGACCCACCTCGGGCTCATCGTGGACCCGCGGTCGGCCCGGCAGGCCGCGCGTGAGCGGCTGCTCGACACCGTGGTCGAGCGGACCCGTGAGCACGCACCGGCAGGAGACCCGGACGTCGGCTGGCTCACTGACGAGCAGTCGTCGTTGCTCGCCGTCGCGGACGCGGCCCCCGGGTGGGGCCGTCCTCGGGCGACCGCCGAGGTCGCGTTGCTGCTGGCCGACCACCTGGAGGTGACCGGCCAGTGGGCGACCTGCGACGCGCTCTGCACGCACGCCCTGGACGCGGGCGTCGACGACCGCGGCGTACGGCGCCTGCGCGCCCGCAGCCTGGAGATGCGCGGCCGGCTCGACGAGGCGTTGGCCGAGCTGGAGCGGGCCCACGACGCCGAGGACCCCGCCGACACCGAGGCGGCCCGCGTGGTGAACGGCATCGGCAACATCCACAAGCACCGCGGTCGCTACCGCGACGCCGTCCGTGCCTACGCCCGCTCGGTGCGCCTCGCGGCCGCGCGCGGGCAGGACCAGGCCCGCGGTCGGGCGCTCGGCAACCTCGCCGACACCCTGCGCCTCCTCGGTCACCCCCGGATCGGTGCGGAGGTCTACGACGCGTGCGAGGAGTACGCCGCCCGCGCGGGCGACGACCTCGCGCTGGCCATCGTGCGCAGCAACCGGCCGCTGCTCGCGGAGGCGCTGGGTGACCCGGTCGGGGCGGTCCGGCTCGGCGTCGAGGCCGTGACCGAGCTGGAGGCGGGCGGATTCGCCACCCTGGCGGCGATCAGCCGGGGCTGGCTGGCCCGGCACCTCGAGCAGGTCGGCGACCTCGAGGCGTGCGCGACCGACCTGGCGCACGCCGAGACCGCCCTGGCCCGGCACGAGCTGGGCGAGGCGCTGGCCCTGCTCGACGTCACCCGCGGACGGCTGCTGGCCCGTCAGGGCGACCCGGCGGCGGGCGTCCGCGTCCTGGAGGGGGCGCTGGCCCGGTCCCGTGAGCACGGTTGGGGCTCGCCCGAGGTCGAGGCGACGCTCGCCCTGGGCGACCTCGCCGCCGCGGGGGAGGACCCCGCGACGGCCGTTCGCTGGTACGACGAGGCCGAGGCGCTCGCCGAGCGGCAGAGCCGCCGCCCCGAGCGGGACCGGGCCCGGTCCGCCCGCACTACCCTGGTGCCGTGATCGAGCCGCACCAGCAGCGCATCTCCGACGACGATCGGCACCGCACGGCCGAGTTCCTGCGCCAGGCCGCCGGCGAGGGCCGGATCGACCTGGAGGAGCTCGACGAGCGGCTGGAGGCGGCGTACGCCGCGAAGGTGTACGGCGACCTGGTGCCGCTGGTCGTCGACCTGCCCGGCGCGGAGGGCCCGCTGCCGACCGGTCTGGTGCCGGCCCCGCGGCCCGGCCAGCTGCCGGCGCCGACCGGGGCACCGCGCTACGGCACGAGCATCGCGGTGATGAGCGGGACGGACCGCAAGGGGGTCTGGGAGGTCCCGCCGAACCACACGGCGTTCACGATAATGGGCGGGGTCGACATCGACCTGCGCGAGGCCGTCTTCACGACGCCGGAGGTCGTCATCACCGCCAACGCCGTCATGGGGGCCGTCGACGTCATCGTCAACGCCTGGACCCGGGTCACGGTCGAGGGGGTCGGGATCATGGGCACCTTCGAGGAGGGCCGGGCCAAGGTCGATCCCGAGATCGGCCCGGCCTCCCCGCATGTGCGGGTCCGCGGCGTCGCACTGATGGGCGCGGTCACCGTCGTGCGCAAGCCGATGCCCGGCGAGAAGCGCAAGCGCCTCCGCCGGGCCTCCGACTGAGCCGTCCCGAGGATCAGGCCGGCCAGCGCTCCGCGCAGGCCGTGATGAAGTCCTGCCCGTTCGGCAGCACCCGATAGTCGAAGAACGACCCGTCCGTGAAGGTGAACCGGACGACGACCGCGCCGCCCTGGGCCCTCTTGCCCGTGTCGACGACCGAGCGCACCTGCTCGCCGGTGATCCGCAGCACGAAGGTCGGCGGGTCCTGCTGGCCGTTGAGGCCGAAGTCCCACAGCGAGAGCCCTCGAGTGCTGAGGGCGGCGTACCGGAGCTCGCCCTCGCGCGGGAGCGCCGCCGCGATGCTGTCGGCGTCGCCCCCGACGTGCTTCTTGCCCGACACCGCGTTGGTCGCGGCGTCGACGGCCTTCATCGCGATCTGGGTGCCGTTCAGCAGGCGGACACCGCCGCCCCGCTCGTACGCCGCCGGCAGCACGCCGGCCGTAGCGACGAACGCGTCCTCAGGGCCGAGTTGCCCGGCGAGGACGGCGGCGTGGTCGATGCCCATCGAGGCGAGCTTGGCGGTCAGCTTGTCGAACAGACCCATCTCAGGAGTCCTCTCGGTCGGTCCGGAGCTCGTGGACGAGGGCGACCAGCCCGACCAGCGCGACGAGGCCGAGGACGCCGGCCACGGGCAGCCGGCCGAGGTCCTCCAGCCGGCCGAGGAGCCCGCCGAAGCGGCGGCTGTCGTTCTCGACGATCCAGGAGTCCCAGAGGGACGGGATCGTGAGAGCGACGGCGAGGGCACCGAAGAACGCGGTCGTGGCGGCGAGGCCGAGCCACGAGGTCGTGTCCTCCTGCGGAGCGGGTCCGCGCTCGATCGCAGGATGCGGGGTGGGGCCGTCGGGCACGGAGACCTCCGGGGGTTGGGGGAGCTGTCCCGGCGATCGTGTCCGTTGGGGCCGTACGACGACGGGGCGGGCGCCAGGGTCCGAACGACCCCGAACGCCCGCCCCGTCGGGTGGGTCCGTGCGGCTCAGCCGGCGGCAGCCGGCTGCTCGGCGGCCTCGGCCATCGCGTTGCCGAGGATCCGACCGGCGTGGGCCCTGTCGACCGTCAGGTTCTCGCCCGTCGCCGGGTCGAAGAGGTGCATCTTGCGCGAGTCGATCCAGATCTGCGCCTCCTCGCCCTCCTTGATCCGGCTGGTGCCGTCGAGGGCGACGACGAGCTGGGTGCGCAGCGACTCGCCGTCGAGGTCGCGCTCGAGCTGGCGCAGCTGCTCCTCGACCTCGGGCGGGGCCTCGAAGGGGATGTAGGCGTAGGTCTCGTTGCCGAGCCACTCCACGACCTCGACCTTGGCGGTGAAGGTGGACGCCTCGTCCTTGGCCTCGATCACCGAGGCGTCCTCGAAGTTCTCCGGCCGGATGCCGGCGATGAGCAGGCCCTTGCCGGCCACCTTATCGGCCTTGTCGGCCGGGATCTGCACGGAGCCGAACGGCAGCTTGACGGTGGTGCCGTCGACCTCGGCCGGCAGGAAGTTCATCGGCGGGGAGCCGATGAATCCCGCGACGAACAGGTTGCCGGGGTTGTCGTAGAGCTCGCGCGGGGAGGCGAGCTGCTGGAGCACGCCGCGCTTGAGGACGGCGACCCGGTCGCCCAGCGTCATCGCCTCGGTCTGGTCGTGGGTGACGTAGACCGTGGTGATGCCGAGCTTCTTCTGCAGCCGGGCGATCTCGGTGCGCATCTGGCCACGGAGCTTGGCGTCGAGGTTGGACAGCGGCTCGTCGAAGAGGAACGCGTCGGCCTCGCGGACGATCGCCCGACCCATCGCGACCCGCTGGCGCTGACCACCGGAGAGGTTGGCCGGCTTGCGCTCCAGGTGCTCGTCGAGCTCTAGCGTCTTGGACGCCTCGCGCACCTTCTGGTCGACCTCGTCGTTGCTCGCGCCGGCGAGCCGGAGCGGGAAGGCGATGTTCTCGTAGACCGTCAGGTGCGGGTAGAGCGCGTAGTTCTGGAACACCATCGCCAGGTTGCGGTCGCGTGGGGCGAGGTCGTTGACCCGGCGGTCGCCGATGACCATGTCGCCGGAGGTGATGTCCTCCAGGCCCACGATCATCCGCAGCAGGGTCGACTTCCCGCAGCCCGACGGGCCGACCAGGATCACGAACTCCCCGTCGGCGACGTCGATCGAGACGTCGTTCACGGCCGGGAAGCCGTCGCCGTACTTCTTGACGATGTTCTTCATCGTGATGGCAGCCATCAGGTCACCCCTTCACCGCGCCGGACGTCAGTCCGGCCACGATCTTGCGCTGGAATACGAGGACGATGAGCACGATCGGGATCGTCGCGATGACGGCTCCCGCGGCCAGCAGCGACGCCGGCCGGTTGAACGGATCGGCACCGACGAAGAACGACAGCGCGGCCGGGATCGGCCGGGCGCTCTCGGTCGAGGTCAGCGAGATCCCGAAGACGAAGTCGTTCCACGCGAAGAAGAACGTCAGGATCGCCGCGGTGAAGACACCCGGCGCCGCGAGCGGGACGATCACCTTGCGGAACGCCTGCCACGACGTGGCGCCGTCGACCTGGGCGGCCTGCTCCATCTCCCACGGGATCTCGCGGAAGAAGGCGGAGAGCGTCCAGATCGCCAGCGGCAGCGTGAAGGACATGTAGGGGATGATCAGTCCCGGCCAGGTGTCGTAGAGGCCGAAGGTGCGCCACATGTCGAACAGCGGACCGACCAGCGAGACCACCGGGAACATGGCGATCGCCAGCGCGGTGCTGAGCACGAACTTCTTGCCCTTGAACTCCAGGCGGGCGATGGCGTACGCCGCCAGCGTCGCGATGATCACCGACAGCAGGGTGGCGATCAGGCTGATCCCGATGGAGTTGAAGATAGCCCGGCGGAACTGGTCGTTGTTCCAGACGTCCTGGTAGTTCTGCCAGCCGGCGCCCCCTCCGTCGGAGGGGAAGAACCCGGGGCTGCCGTTGGTGATCGACTCCTGCGACTTGAACGACAGCGAGATGATCCAGGCGACGGGGAGCAGGCACCAGACCAGGATGAGCACGCACCCGACGGCGGTTCCGATCTTCTGCTTCATAGCCACTACTCCTGTCGGGCCTGGGCGAGATCGACCTTGAAGATCTTGACGATCAGCCAGGCGATGAGGAGGACGGAGAGGAACAGCAGGACCGAGAGCGCGGAGCCGATGCCGAGCGCGAACTGCTCGACCACCTGTCGGTAGGTCAGGAACGAGACCGACTCGGTGCCGTTGGCGCCGGCCGTCATCACGAAGATGTTGTCGAAGATCCGGTAGGCGTCGAGGGCCCGGAAGAGCACCGCGACCATGATGGCCGCCCGCATGTTCGGCAGGATCACCTTCCACAACCGCTGCCACCAGGTGGCCCCGTCGACCTTGGCGGCCTCGATCATGTCGTCGGAGACCTGGGCCAGACCGGCCAGGAGCAGCAGCGACATGAACGGCGTGGTCTTCCAGATCTCCGAGACCATGATCGCGATCAGCGACGGCGTGGTGCTCTCGAACCAGTTGAACGTGTCGTCGACGAACGGGAGCCAGCCGTTGACGAAGCCGTTGTTGAGGCTGAAGGCGAACTGCCAGGCGAAGCCCGAGACCACCGTGATGATGCCGTAGGGGATCAGGATCGAGGTGCGGATCACGCCCCGGGCGAAGATCACTCGGTGCATGACCATCGCGAAGATGAACCCGATGACCAGCTCGAAGAACACCGTCACGAGCATGATCAGCACCGTGATGCCGGTGTCTCGCCAGAAGAGGCTGTCGGTCAACGCCGTTACGTAGTTGCTCAGCCCGATGAACTCGCGGTCGTCGGGCGCGGTGAGCGAGTAGCTGAACAGCGACAGGTAGAGCGCCCGCAGCATCGGGAAGGCGGTGACGACCAGCATCACGATCAGGGCCGGAGCAACCAGCTTGCGGCCGAGCCGGTTCTCGGCCTTCAGCCGGTCGCTGTCCTGGACCTTGGTGGCCGGGCGAGCGGCCTGCGTCGTCGTACTCATAGCAGGGCCTTGTTCTGGAGGATCTCGGACAGGAATTCGGCCGACTCCTCCGGGGTCTTCGACGGGTCGACCGAGGTCGGCGAGTGCCACACGCTCTGGATCGCGGCGGAGACCTTGGAGTAGAAGGCGGTCTTGGGGCGCGGGCCCCCGCTGTCGACGCTCTCCTGGAACAGCGCGAGCAGCTCGGGCGGGAAGGCCTCCTGGAGCTCGGCGGCCTCGTAGGCCGAGGAGCGCGACGGCATCAGGCCCTCGTTGACGGCCAGGGCCACCTGCGCCTCCGTGGTGGTCACGCACTCCGCGGCCTCGAGCGCCCAGTCGGAGTGCTTGGAGTAGGCGCCGACCCCGATGTCGATGCCCCCGATCGGGGGCTTGGACTCCTCGCCCTCGACGGTCTGGGGGTAGCGGGCCCAGCCGAGGTCGGAGAACTGCTCCTCGGTGATCCCGTTGTCGGGGGTGGGCTTGTAGTTGTTGTAGACGAACGTCCAGTTCGTCATGAACTCGCCGGCCCCGCTCGCCGGGAACATCTGGCCGAGGGAGGTGCCCTCGTTGGAGGTGGTGAAGTCGGGTTGGCGGGCCTTCGAGTCGGCCAACTGCTGGATCACCTCGGCTGCGGCGCGACCGGCGTCGGAGTCGATGTCGACCTGCGCGTCGGCGCCGGCCTCGGTGTCGGAGATGATGTCGCCGCCAGCGCCCTGGATGAGCGCGTTGATCCAGACGACGTACGCCTCGTACTTGTTGGCCTGGACGCCGACGGTGCCGTCGTTGTCCGCTGCGGCGTCGATGACCTGCGACCAGGTGACCGGCTGGCTCATGTCGAGTCCGGCGGCCTCGGCGAGCGACTTGCGGTACCAGAGCACCTGGGTGTTGGCCCACTGCGGGAAGGCGAAGACGCCGTCGTCCCAGGTGACCGTGTCGGCCGCGCCCTTCAGGACGTCGTCGTCGACGGCGGTTGTGGCGGTGTCACCGGTCAGCTCCTCGAGCCAGCCGGCGTTGGCGAACTCCGCGACGTAGACGGGGTCCAGGCTCATCAGGTCCGTCGAGGTGTCGCCCGACGCGAGCCGGCGGGCCAGTTGGGTGCGCTGGTCGGTCGCGCTCGCCGGGAGCAGCTGCAGCTCGATGTCGTACTGGTCGGTGCTGCACTGCTCGGCGAGCTTGCCGAGGGTGGCTTGCCCGTCGGGGTTGATGTACCAGTTCAGCGTCGGTTTGCCCGACTCCCCGCACGCGGAGAGCAACCCCGCCGTACAGATGAGTGCCCCGGCGGCGGCCAGGCCGCGTCGGGCCCTCCGCCTCGGTGGCGATGCGGATGACGACATGCGGCCCCTCCCCGGATCGTGTGGCACGTGTCACACGGTCTAGTCCCTGTTCACGTGGTTTGTCCACTAACCAAGGAGGGCTCTCAGGAAACATCGCCGTCACCCGAAGAGGTGAGCGCGGTGGTTCAGGCCCGATCGGCGTTGCGGCGGATCGCGGCGGTGAAGGTCTCGAACAGTTCGGCCGGAAGGTCGTGGCCCATCCCGTCGACCAGCAGCAGCTCGCTGCCCGGGACCGCCGCGGCGGTCGCCCGCCCGCCCGAGACGTGCACCATCTTGTCGGCCAGGCCGTGCACGACCAGGGTCGGGACCCGGATGCCGCGCAGCCGCTGGCCGCGGTTGGGCTGGGTCAGCACGGCGACCATCTGGCGCAGCACGCCCGCCGGGTTGATGCCGCGATCGAACGTCTCCTCGCCACGCAGGCGGGCACCCTCCTCCGGCTCGGGGTAGGCGGGGGACCCGATCAGTCGGGCCATCACGACGCTGCCGGCGACGTACTCCTCGCGCGAGTCGCCGCGTCCGCTCAGCAGGGTGGGGAGCAACGAGGGGTGCTGCCAGCCGACGCTGCGCTTGCCGGTCGTCGACATGATGCTGGTCAGCGAGCGGACCCGGGACGGGGCGTCGAGAGCCACGGTCTGGGCGATCATGCCGCCCATCGACACGCCGACGACGTGGGCGGAGTCGAGGCCGAGGTGGTCGAGCAGCCCGACGGCGTCGCGCGCCAGGTCGGCGATCGAGTACGGCGCCCGCACCTTCGCGCCGGTGAACGCCCGGACCAGCGTGGCCCGGCCGATCCGCCCGGTCATCCGCGAGGAGCGGCCGGTGTCGCGGTTGTCGTAGCGGATGACGAAGAAGCCGCGGGCCGCGAGCATCCGGCACAGCTCGGGGTCCCACCAGGTCATCGGGCCGCCGAGGCCCATGACGAGCAGCAGTGGCTCGTCGTCGGGGTCGCCGAACGTCTGGTAGCAGAGCTCGACGCCGTCGCCGACGGGGGCGAACAGCTCGGGGGAGACAAGGACCTGGGGCGCGCTGGTCATGGATAAGAGTGTTGCTGACAGTGCCGCTGTCAGGAAATGCCCGGATAGTTGGAATTCCTACGATTTCGTGTGGCATCGCCGTAATCTGCAGGTGTGAGCCAGAACACCCTCGCCTCCTTCCTGCTCCCGGCGGGCTTCGCCCGACCCGGGGTCGGAGCGGTGCTGCGCGAGGCGAGCCTGGTCGGCGAGGCCGGTCGTCACGTCGTCCGGCGGGTCGGCGACCGCCGGGTTCGCCACGCCACGCCGTACGGCGACCGCGCCCCGGAGCGGTTCGCCGACCCGGTGGTCCTGGTGCCCGGCTTCCTGGCCGGTGACCTGTCGCTGAGCCTGATGTCGACGGTGCTGCGCCAGCGCGGGTTCCGCACCTACCGCTCGCACATCCGCGCCAACGTGGGCTGCACCCTCAACGCCGCCGCCCAACTGGAGGCCCGACTCGAGTCGATCGCGATGCGGCGCGGCAGCCGCGTGCAGGTCGTCGGGCACAGCCTCGGCGGGATGCTGGCCCGCGGGGTCGCCGTACGACGCCCGGACCTGGTGTCGGGCATCGTCACGATGGGCAGCCCGATGCTGGCACCCGGGGCTCACCACCTGGCCCTCACCGCGAGCGTCGACGTCCTGGTCCGGCTGAGCCGGGCCGGGCTGCCCGGGCTCATGTCGGAGGAATGCGTGGGCGGCGCCTGCGCGCGGCAGAGCTTCGACGAGAGCCGCGAGCCGCTGGCCGACGACGTCGCCTTCACCGCGATCTACAGCCGGCGCGACGGCATCGTCGACTGGAGGGCCTGCGTCGACCCGATCGCCGTCCCGATCGAGGTGACCGCGAGCCACGTCGGCATGGCCGTGGACCCGCGGGTCGTCGACCACGTCAGCGCCGCCCTGGCGACGCAGCTCACGCCGCGCTCAGCGGTCGAAGTCGATCGCGGAGTAAGCGCGTAGCTTCTGCAGGCGGTGCTCGGAGGTGATCGAGCGGATCGTGCCGCTGCGCGAGCGCATCACCAGCGAGTGCGTGGTGGCCCCGCCGCCGGCGTAGCGCACGCCGCGCATGAGATCGCCATCGGTGATGCCGGTGGCCACGAAGAAGCAGTCGTCGCCGGTGACCAGCTCGTCGGTGGTGAGCACGAAGTCGGGGTCGAGGTTGTGGCCGGCGTCCAGTGCCTTCTGCCGCTCCTCGTCGTCGGTCGGCCACAGCTGACCCTGGATCACGCCGCCCATCGCCTTCATCGCGCAGGCGGTGATGATCGCCTCGGGGGTGCCGCCGATGCCGAGCAGGAGGTCGACGCCGCTGTCGGGCCGGGCCGCCGAGATGGCGCCCGCGACGTCGCCGTCGACGATGAACTTGATCCGGGCACCGGTGGCCCGGATCTCGTCGGCGAGCTGCTGGTGGCGGGGCCGGTCGAGGAGCACCACGGTGACGTCCTCGGGCTTACCGCCCTTGGCCTTGGCCACCTGGTGGATGTTCTCGGCGACCGGGAGGCGGATGTCGACGACGTCGGCCGCCTCGGGGCCGGTGGCGAGCTTGTCCATGTAGAACACCGCGGACGGGTCGTACATCGAGCCGCGCGGGGCCACCGCCAGCACCGCGACGGCGTTGCTCATGCCCTTCGCGGTCAGGGTGGTGCCGTCGATCGGGTCGACCGCGACGTCGCACTCGGGCCCGGTGCCGTCGCCGACCTCCTCGCCGTTGTAGAGCATGGGCGCGTTGTCCTTCTCGCCCTCGCCGATGACCACGGTGCCGCGCATGCCGATGGTCGAGATCATCACCCGCATCGCGTTGACCGCGACGCCGTCGGCGCCGTTCTTGTCGCCCTTGCCGACCCAGCGGCCCGCGGCCATGGCGGCGGCCTCGGTGACCCGGACGAGCTCGAGGGCGAGGTTGCGGTCGGGGGACTCGGGGGCGACGCTCAGGCTCTCCGTCATGGGCCGAACCCTATCGGTGATCCGGGGTCGGCAGATCCCCCGCTCAGGTGCGGTAGACCGCGACCTCGCTGGCCTTCACGCTGAACGTGACCCAGGTCCCCGGAGCGAGGTCGAGCTCGGCAGCGGCGTACGTCGTGACGTCGGCCGCGAGGTCGCCCGCCCGGACCCGGACCTGGTCCCCGAGCGGCTCCAGGTCGGTGACCTCGACCGCGAAGGCGTTGCGCGGGCTGCCGCCCGGCGGCTCGCGGTAGACCGCCACCGCGGCGGGGCGGAAGACGGCGACCACCGGGTCGCCCGGGTCGGGCTCGGGGCCGGTCACCAGGCCGTGGACGAGGGAGCCGTCGGCGGTCCGGACGCCGCCGTCCCAGCGGCCGCGGAGCATGTCGAGGCCGGCGATCCGGGCGGCGAAGGCGCTGCGCGGCCGGGCCAGCACCTCGGCGGCCGGTCCCTCCTCGGCGACCCGGCCGTCCTCCAGGACGACCACCCGGTCGGCCAGCAGCAGGGCGTCGAGCGCGTCGTGGGTGACCACGACGACCGAGCGGTCGGCGAGCACCCGGCGCAGGGTCTGCCGCAGGGCCGGGGCCACGGCGACGTCGAGGGCGGCCATCGGCTCGTCGAGCAGCAGCAGCCGCGGGTCGGCGGCCAGCGCCCGGGCGACGGCGACCCGCTGGCCCTGGCCGCCCGACAGTCGGGCGGGGGAGCGGTCCGCGAGCTCCGCGGCCCCGACCTCGGCGAGCCAGTGCCGGGCCGTCTCACGGGACGCGGCCCGGCCGGCACCCGCGCTGCGCGGGCCGAAGGCCACGTTGTCGAGCACGCTGAGGTGGGGGAAGAGCAGCGGCTCCTGGGCGAGCAGGGCCACCCGACGGTCGTGGGGCGCGACCCAGGTCCGATCGCCGGTGAGCTCGCGGTCGTCGAGGTGGACGGCGCCGGAGTCGGGGCGCAGCAGACCGGCGACCAGGTCGAGCGTCGTGGACTTGCCGGCGCCGTTGGGACCGAGCAGGGCGACCGTCTCCCCGTCGGCGACGTCGAGGGCGACGTCGTACCGGCGGTCGGCGACGGTGGCGCGCAGGCGGAGGGTCATCCCGTGCGCCCCGGGCGGGCGAAGCCGATGACGACGACGGCGACCACGACCAGCAGCAGCGACATGGCCACGGCGGCGTCGGGATCGGTGACGCGGAGCTGGTAGATGTAGAGCGGCAGGGTCCGGGTGGTCCCCTCGAGGCTGCCGGCGAAGGTGATCGTGGCGCCGAACTCGCCCAGCGACCGGGCGAAGGCCAGCGTCGCGCCCGACACCAGCCCGGGCAGGACCAGCGGCAGGGTGACCCGCCGGAACACCGTGGTCGGCGAGGCGCCGAGCGAGGCCGCGACCACCTCGTAGCGCTGGCCGGCGCTGCGCAGTGCGCCCTCCAGGCTGACGACCAGGAACGGCAGCGACACGAAGGTCTGGGCCAGCACGACCGCGATCGTCGAGAAGGCGACCTGGACGCCCAGGGCGTCGAGCTCGGCACCGAGCAGGCCCTTGCGGCCGAAGGTGTAGAGCAGCGCGATGCCGCCGACGACCGGCGGCAGGACCATCGGCAGCAGCACCAGCGAGCGCAGCACGCCCTGACCCGCGAACGACGTCCGGGCCAGCACGACCGCCATCGGCACGCCGAGCAGCACGCAGAGCGCCGTACTGACGGCGGAGGTGCGCAGGCTCAGCCCGAGCGCCGTGCGGGCGGAGTCGGTGGTGACCAGGTCCACGAAGCTCGACCAGTCGACCCGGCTGAGCATGCCGGCCAGCGGCAGCAGGACCAGGACGGCGCCGAGCAGCGCGGGCAGGTAGATCCAGGCGGGGACCCCGACCTGGCGCTGCTGGGTGGTCACCGGGGCTGAGGCTGCCCGAAGCCCGCGTCCTGGAGGACCGACTGGCCGGTCGCGCCGAGCACGAAGTCGACGAACTCCTGGGCCAGGTCGGCCTCGTCGCTGTCGGCGACCGGGGCGATCGGATAGGTGTTGACCACGTCGGCCGACTCCGGGAACTCGATGCCCTCGACGTCGTCGCCCGCGGCGGCCACGTCGGTGACGTAGACCAGGCCGGCGTCGGCCTCGCCCGAGGCGACCTTGGCCAGTACGTCGGTCACCGCCTGCTCCTCGCTGACGGGGGAGAAGGAGATCCCGGCCGCCTCGGCGACCTGCTGCGCGGCCGCGCCGCACGGCACCTCGGGGGCGCAGAGGACCAGGTTGAGGTCGCCGGTGAGGTCCTGCAGCGACTCGACGCCCGCCGGGTTGCCCGGGGGTACGGCGATCTCCAGCACGTTGGTGGCGAAGTCCTGCGGTTCGGCGCCGGTCAGGTCGGCCGCGACCAGGTCGTCCATGTTCTTCGTGGCCGCGGAGGCGAAGACGTCGGCCTCGGCGCCCTCCGTGATCTGGGTGACCAGGTCGGACGAGCCACCGAAGCTGAGCTCGACCTCGACGCCGTCGTGCTCGGCCTCGAAGTCCGCGGCGATCTGCTCGAAGGTGGCGGTGAGTGACGCGGCGGCGTACACGGTCAGAGTGGTGGTCCCGCCGCTGTCGCCGCGGTCGTCGGCGGTGCTCTCGTCGTCGCCCCCGCAGGCCGTGAGCGGCAGCAGCAGGGCGAGGACGGGCAGCAGGGCACGCTTCATCAGGGACGCTCCACGACGACGTTGGTGGACTTGACGGACGCGATCGCGCGTACGCCGGGGGCGAGGCCGAGCTCCTCGGCGGCCTCGGTGCTCATCAGGGAGACCATCCGATAGGGCCCGCAGATCAGGTCGACCTGCGCCATCACGGTGTCCTTAGTGACCCTGGTGACGATGCCGGCCAGGCGGTTCCGCGCGCTGACGGCCGCCGCGCGGGTGGCGTCCCGGTCCGGGTGGTCGGCGAGGGACTCGGCCAGGGCCGCGAGGTCGGTGCCGACGATGACCGTGCGGCCGTCCTCGGTGGTCGAGGCCACCCGGCCGGCCTCGGTCCAGCGCCGCAGGGTGTCGTCGCTGACGCCGAGCAGCTCGGCGGCTTCCGCGATCCGGTACGTGGTCACGCGGTCATCATGCCGCACCTGCGGTCAGATTCGAGGATGCCGGGCCGCAGATGCGGTTCAGTAGGTCCAGTTGAGCACGGTGACGGCGACCAACAGCGAGACCGGGGTCAGCAGCAGGCTCACCCGGTGCAGGTCGCGCAGCCCGGGGTCGGCGCCGGTGCGGGCCAGGGTGCGCCGCCACAACAGGTTGGCCAGCGAGCCCGAGTACGTCAGGCCGGAGCCGATGTTCAGCCCGAGCAGCGCGGCCAGCACGGCCTCCGGGCCCAGCGGCGCCACCAGCGGCACCACCAGCAGGGTCGCGCTCAGGTTGGTGAGCAGGTTGGCCAGCACCGTGGCCAGCACCGCGACGGCGAGCAGGCCCGCGAAGCCGGTCCCGCCCGGCAGCAGGTCGGCGACCAGGTCGCCCACCACCCCGTCGGCGACCCCGGCCACGACGACGCCGAGGCCGAGCACGAACACGGCGAAGGACGGGTGCGCGGCCGAGGCCGTCGCCCGCACGCCGATCAGGCCGCGCCGGCCCGCCCAGGCCACGAGCACCGCCGCGGCCACCGTCGAGACCCAGCCCGGCTCGACGCCGAACGGCGAGAGCAGGCCGAAGGCGGCCAGCATCAGCCCGACCACGACCAGCGGCACCGGCTCCACAGCGGGCCGCTCGGGGTCGTCGGGGGACGTCGTCCCCGCCAGCTCGCGCCGGAAGAGCAGCCGCAGCCCGACGTACTCCACCACCAGGACGGCGGCCAGCACCGGTGCCATCGCCACCGCGAACTCGTGGAAGGACAGGTCCAGGTCGGGGAGGGCGAGCAGGTTGGTGAGGTTGGAGACCGGCAGCAGCAACGAGGCCGAGTTGGCCATCCGCAGGCAGGCGTGGGCGACGGGGCGGGTCGACGTCCCGAGGGCCGCGGCGGCTGCGACCGCGACCGGGGCGAGGAGGACCACGGTGGCGTCCAGGCTCAGCACCGTCGTGACCAGGGCGGCCAGCACGAACGTCCCGCCCAGGAGGCGGACCGGCCGGTCGCGCGCCGTCCGGCGCACGGCGTACGCCGCCGCGGCGAAGACGCCGGCCCGCGCGCAGACCTCGGCCACCACGAGGATCGTCACGAGGAACAGCACCACGGGCGCGAGGTGCTCGACGGCGTCCCACGCGTCGCCGAGCGGTACGGCGCCCGCCGCGAGCACGACCGTGGCCGCGAGCACCGCGACGGCCGTCTCGACGCGGGCGCGCGGGTGTCGGTAGGCCGTGGTCAGCAGGGCCGCGAGGGCGACGAGCGGCACGACCTGCTGCAGCAGGTCGACGGAGGGCGGCACGCGCGCAACCTACGGCACCTGTGAGGATGGGGCCGTGAGCGAGTCAGGGCAGCCGGCCGAGAAGCCGGGCCGCTACCAGCGGACCACCGGCGGCCTGATCGGGTCGATGATCGTGGCCGTGGTGGCGGTCCTGGGCGTCGTCATCTTCCGCGAGGTCTTCCGCGACACCCCCGAGGCCGACCTCCAGCCGGTCGACTACCTGCCGGCCGTCGCGGCCCTCCAGGACAGCGGCCGCCAGGTCGCCTACCCGCCGACGCTGCCCGAGGGCTGGAAGGTGACCAGCGTGGTCGTCGACCGCGGCCCGCGCCCGGGCTGGGGTCTCGGGATCCTCACCGACGACGGCACGTACGTCGGGCTGCGCCAGCAGGACGAGTCCGTCGACGACCTCGTTGCCGAGCTAGTCGACGAGGACGCCAGCGAGGACGGCCCGGCCACGGTGGAGAGCGCCCTCGGCGCCGAGTGGGAGACCTTCTCCGACGAGGGCGGGGACCACGGCTTCGCCACCGAGGTGGTCACCGGGCAGGGCGAGGAGAACCTGCTCGTCTACGGCTCCGCGCCGGTCGCGGACCAGGAGACGCTGATCGGGCTGCTGACGCTCGACCCGGTCTCCTAGCCCTCGTCCTTCCCGATCGCGTCGTCGAGGCGCTGGCGGGCGCCGTCGAGCCACTCCTGGCACCAGGTGGCGAGCTTCTCGCCGCGCTCCCACAGGGCCAGTGACTCCTCGAGCGTGGTGCCGCCGGCCTCCAGGCGACGGACCACGTCGACGAGCTCCTCGCGGGCGTCC
This sequence comes from Nocardioides sp. CCNWLW216, assembly GCF_037120545.1. Taxonomy (NCBI): domain Bacteria; kingdom Bacillati; phylum Actinomycetota; class Actinomycetes; order Propionibacteriales; family Nocardioidaceae; genus Nocardioides; species Nocardioides sp. CCNWLW216. The sequence goes on along the minus strand of NZ_JBBBBJ010000002.1, from coordinate 320,354 downwards.
TCGTAGGAGGGCTTCTGCTCGGTCTGCTTCTCAGGCACCGGGGTCCTCCAGCTGCTCGGTGGTGGTGGTCGTGGCGTGCACCCGGCCGTCGGCGACCCGGACGCTGACCGCGTCGCCGGCGGTCACGTCGGCGACGGAGGTGAGGACGTGGCCGTCGCCGTCCTGCAGGACGGCGTACCCGCGCTGGAGGGTGGCCAGCGGGGAGAGGGCGCGGGCGCGGGCGCGCTGGTGGCCGACGTCGTCGGCGGCCCGGTCGAGCGCGTGGCCGAGGGTGCGCCGGGCCCGGTCGCGGAGCGCGTGCACCTCGTCGAGCCGGACGTCGAGCAGGTGGCGGGGATCGGCCAGGGCGGGGCGGGAGCGGAGCGCGTCGAGACCGGCCTGCTCGCGGTCGAGCATCCGGCGCAGCCCGGCGCGCACCTGGTCGCGGGCCCAGGTGACCCCGCGGACCTCCTCCAGGACGTCGGGGACGACGAGCTTGGCCGCGTCGGTCGGGGTCGAGGCCCGCACGTCGGCGACCAGGTCGAGCAGCGGGCTGTCCGGCTCGTGGCCGATGGCCGAGACCACGGGCGTGCGGGTGCGGGCGACGGCGCGGACCAGGGCCTCGTCGGAGAAGGGCAGCAGGTCCTCGACCGAGCCGCCGCCCCGGGCGACGACGATCACCTCGACGTCGGGGTGGCGGTCGAGCCGCTCCAGGGCCTCCATCACCTCGCTGGCCGACCGGGGGCCCTGCATCGCGGCGTACGCGACCTCGAAGCGGACGGCGGGCCAGCGTCGGCGGGTGTTCTCCAGGACGTCGCGCTCGGCCGCGCTGTTGGGGGCCGTGACCAGGCCGACGCAGCCCGGGAGGAACGGGAGCGGTCGCTTCAGCTCGGCGGCGAACAGGCCCTCAGCGGCCAGCAGCTGGCGACGGCGCTCCAGCTGGGCCAGCAGCTCGCCGAGGCCGACCATCCGGATCTCGCGGGCGTAGAGCGACATCGTGCCGCGGTTGGCGTAGTAGGACGGCTTCGCGTGCACGAGGACGCTGGCGCCCTCGACCAGCGGCGGGTTGAGGCCGTCGAAGTAGGTGCGCGAGCAGGTCACCGGGACGGAGATGTCGGCGACGGTGTCGCGCAGGGTGAGGAAGACCGTGCCGACGCCGGGACGGCGGTTGACCTGGGCCACCTGGCCCTCGACCCACACCGCGCCGAGCCGGTCGACCCAGCCGGCGATCGCGTTGGCGATCTGCCGGACCGGGGCCGGTGCCTGCGGCGAGGTCTCCAGGGCCATGGCGGCGAGATTAGGGGATGCCGCGGACAGACCTAGACTGGACGTCATGACGACCGGCCGATCGACCAACATGGGCATGCCGCCGATCCTGTCGCCGGAGGACGCTGAGAAGGCGGTCCTGCTGGCGGCACCGCGCGGCTACTGCGCCGGTGTCGACCGCGCCGTCGTGACCGTCGAGCAGGCGCTGGACCTCTACGGCTCGCCGGTCTACGTCCGCAAGCAGATCGTGCACAACAAGCACGTCGTCGCCGACCTCGAGTCGCGCGGGGCGATCTTCGTGGAGGAGATCGCCGAGGTGCCGGCGGGCCAGACCGTGGTGTTCTCCGCCCACGGCGTCTCGCCCGAGGTGCACCGCCAGGCCGCCGAGCGCGAGCTGAAGACCATCGACGCGACCTGCCCGCTGGTGACCAAGGTCCACCACGAGGCGCGGCGCTTCGCCGACGACGACTACGACATCCTGCTGATCGGGCACGCCGGTCACGAGGAGGTCGAGGGCACCGCGGGCGAGGCGCCCGACCACATCCAGCTCGTCGAGAGCCCGGCCGACGTCCCGAACATCGTGGTGCGCGACCCGTCGCGGGTGGCCTGGCTCTCGCAGACCACGCTGTCGGTCGACGAGACCCTCGAGACGGTCGCGGCGATCCGGGCGCGCTTCCCCGAGCTGCTCGACCCGCCCAGCGACGACATCTGCTACGCCACCCAGAACCGGCAGCTGGCGGTCAAGGAGATCTCCCCGGGCGCCGACCTGGTGATCGTGGTCGGCTCGGGCAACTCGTCGAACTCGGTGCGGCTGGTCGAGGTCGCCCTGGAGGCGGGCGCGAAGGCGTCGTACCGGGTGGACGACGCGAGCGAGATCGACGAGGCCTGGCTGGACGGCGTCCGCAGCGTCAGCGTCACCTCGGGCGCGAGCGTCCCCGAGGCGCTGGTCGACGGCGTGCTGGCGTTCCTGGCCGAGCGGGGCTTCCCGGACGCGAAGGCCGTGCACAGCGCCGAGGAGTCGCTGATCTTCTCGCTGCCCAAGGAGCTGCGTCGCGATCTGAAGGCCGCTGCCGCGGCGCGGGCCTGAGCCGTGGCCCGCTACGTCGACATCCACCCGGACAACCCGCAGCCGCGGCTGCTGGGGCAGGTCGTGGACGCCCTGCGTGACGACCAGCTGATCGCCTACCCGACCGACTCCGGCTACGCGCTCGGCTCGCGGCTCGGCAACCGGGACGGGCGCGACCGGATCCTGAAGATCCGCGGGCTCGACGACCGCCACCACTTCACGCTGGTGTGCAAGGACTTCTCGCAGCTGGGTCAGCTGGTGCACGTCGACAACGCGGCGTTCCGGGCGATCCGGGCCAGCACGCCCGGGCCCTACACCTTCATCCTGCCGGGCACCCCCGAGGTGCCGCGCCGGCTGCTGCACCCGAAGAAGAAGACCGTCGGCGTGCGGATCCCCGACCACACGGTCGTGCAGGCCCTGCTGGACCTGCTGGGCGAGCCGCTGCTGAGCAGCACGCTGATCCTGCCGGGCGAGACCGAGCCGCGGACGTCGGGCTGGGACGTCAAGGAGGAGCTCGACCACCAGGTGGACCTGGTCGTCGAGGCGGGGGACACCCCGGCCGAGCCGACCACCGTCGTGGACTGGTCGGACGGCTCTCCCGAGATCATCCGGCGTGGTGCTGGGGATCCGGAGCGGTTCGAGGCCTGACGTCCGCGGCGGGCGCGGCCGGCCGCGGCTCCGCCGTCACGAACCGCTGACGCACCGCCAGGCAGGCCAGGCACAGGCCGTAGCCGAGGACGAGGGCCACCGAGTGGCTCGACAGGCCGGAGATCACGGCCTGGACGACGCTGTCGTCGGGGTGGGCGACCGCCTCCGGGCGGGTGGCCGCGAGCAGCAGGAACACCGACACCATCACCAGAGGAGGCAGCACGCCGACGGTGAAGAAGTCGCGCGGGCGCACCCGCAGGGCCAGGCCGACGGAGAGGGCGACGAAGGCGATGTCGAACAGCACGCTGACCCGCCCGGTGAGGAGCAGGTCGATCGCGACGACGGTCAGGGCGGCGGCGAGTCCGAGCGCGACCATCTGCCGGCCGGGCTCGTGGCCCTGCTCCCAGAGGGTCTTGCCGCTCACCGCGCCTCCTTCTCCCAGCCCACGTTAGGGGTGGGGGAGGGCTCGTCGGGGGCGGCGCGCCGGTCGACGGCACGCAGCTCGACGGCCCGCGGGGTGGGCAGCGGCTCGTCGGTGACCGCCAGGTCGCTGAACCGGCGGGCGGCGACGAGCACCCGCGACTCCAGCGAGCCGACCGCCGAGTTGTAGTGGCCGACCGCGGCGTTGAGCGAGCGGCCCACCAGATCGAGGTGGCCGCCGAGGGTCCCGAGCCGCCCGTGCAGGTCGCGGCCCAGGCGGTGGATCTCGCGGGCCTGGTCGGCGAGGGCCTCGTGGGTCCAGCCGTGGGCGACCGTGCGCAGCAGTGCGATGAGGGTGGTCGGGGTGGCGAGCACGACCTGGCGCGCCGCGGCGTACTCGATCAGGGACCCGTCGGTCTCGAGCGCCGCGGCGAGGAACGACTCGGCCGGCACGAAGAGCACCACGAACTCGGGCGTCTCGGGCAGTGCGCGCCAGTAGGCCTTCGCCCCGAGCTGGTCGACGTGGGTGCGGAGCTGTCGGACGTGGCGCGCGAGGTGGGCCGGTCGCTCGTCGTCGTCGGCGGAGGTGGCGTCGAGGTAGGCGTCGAGCGGGACCTTCGCGTCCACGACCACGCTGCGGCCGCCGACCAGTCGGACGACGAGGTCGGGGCGGAGCGCGCCGTCGTCCAGCCGGACCTGCTCGGCGAAGTCGCACCGGTCGACCAGCCCGGCCAGCTCCACGGCGCGGCGGAGGTGGAGCTCGCCCCAGCGGCCCCGCACCTGGGGCTTGCGCAGGGCGGTGCTCAGCGCGTGGGTCTCGCGGCGCAGCGTCTCGGTCGAGAGCCGCATGTCGGCCACCTGCTGGTGCAGCTGGCCCTGCCAGGTCGAGCGCTGGTGGTCGAGGTCGGCCAGCTGGTCGCTCAGCCGGTCGAGGCCCTGCATCACCTCGGCCTGGTCGACCATGCCCTGGCCCACGGCCTGCACGTGCTGGGGGCGCGAGCGCGCCCACAGGACGCCGACGAGCGCGCCCAGGGCGAGCCCGACCAGCAGGGTGAGGAGGGCGGTGAGGGTCTCCATGGCGCCAGCATGGCGGGGGCCACCGACAGTCAGCGCTCCCGCGCGGGCTGGCGGAGACGTCGTACGGCGTCGGCGACCCAGGCGAGCACGGTCATGACCAGGGCGCCCGCGCCCCAGATGAGCCCGGCCATCCCGGCGAGATCGCACTCTCCCGAGCCTCCGCCGGAGCACTCCGTGAGCTCGAAGTGGGTCCAGCCCAGCAGGAACCCCAGCACGGGGACGATCGCGGCGATCGCCAGCCAGCAGCCGACCCAGGTGCCGGTCGACAGACGACGCCGATCGGTCCCGCGCGTCGGCAGCAGGACGACCGCGAAGACCAGCGCGAGGCCGAGCGGGAGGAGCCAGACGATCACGGGACCCATGGTCGCGACCGACGGCGCTCGGCGTCCTGAGCTTGCCTACTCAGGTCGGCTCAGGTCGGCTCAGGTCGGCTCAGCTGGCGAAGGTGCGCAGGAAGGCGACACCGTCGCCGGTGACCCCGTCGTGGATCGCCCGGGCGTGGGCCGCGGCCTCGTCGCGGTCGGCGGCCACCACCCGGCAGTGCTCGCCGGAGTCGGCCTCGACGGCGACCGCCCAGCGGTCGCGGAGCAGGTGTCGCTGGACCAGGCCGGGCAGCAGGCGGTAGCCGGCGTACGCCCGGACCGGGTCGGTCAGCACGGGTGGGGTGAAGAGACGGAAGCGCCAGCGCAGGTAGCGGTCGAGGGCCGGCTCGACCCGCAGCGTCACCCGGACGCCGTCGGGTCCGACCGCGTCGGGCAGCTCGCCGGCGCCGGGCGAGGTGGGGCTGTAGAGCTCGCGGCGATGGTCCTTCGGCACGAGATCAGTCGTGCAGGTCGACGACCACGGGCGCGTGGTCCGACGGCGGTCCGGAGAACTGCGCGGGGTCGCGCTCCTCGGTGTCGATGAAGGCGCCGGTGACGCGGTCGGCGAAGGAGGGGGAGCCGAGGACGAAGTCGATGCGCAGGCCGCGGTTGCGCTCGAAGCGCTGCCGGTAGTAGTCCCAGTAGGTGTACACGTCCGGGCCGGGGGTGTGCGGGCGGACGACGTCGACGTACCCGTCGTCGAGGAAGCGCTGGAAGGCCGCGCGCTCGGGCGGGGTGACGTGGGTCGACTTCGCGAACTGCTTCACGTCGAAGACGTCCTCGTCGGTCGGGGCGATGTTCCAGTCGCCCACCAGCGCGGTGGGGCCGTCGGTCCAGGCCTGCGCGGCGTCGCGCAGCCGGGCCAGCCAGTCGAGCTTGTAGACGTAGTGCGGGTCGTCGGGCTTGCGGCCGTTGGGCACGTAGAGCGACCAGACCCGTACGCCGCCGCAGGTCGCCCCGATCGCGCGCGCCTCCGGGGCCAGCGGCTCGCCGTACCCGGGCATGTCGGCGAAGCCGACCTCGACGTCCTCCAGGCCGACCCGGCTGATGATCGCGACGCCGTTCCACTGGCTGACGCCGGCCGCCGCGACCTCGTAGCCCAGGGACTGCAGGCCCATCAGCGGGAGCTGGTCCTCGCGGGCCTTGGTCTCCTGCAGGGCCAGGACGTCGACGTCGTGACGTTGCAGGAACGCCTCGACACGGTCGATGCGGGAGCGGAGGGAGTTGACGTTCCAGGTGGCCAGTCGCACGGGCTCACCCTAGTAAGCCCGTAGGGTTGCGCCACATGGAGAGGTTCGCCGCGTGGTCCGTCCACGCCTACACCGCCGTCGGCTCCGTGCTGGCGCTGCTGATGGTGCACTTCTCCTACGAGGGCGAGGTCGAGACCGTCCTGTGGCTGTTCCTGGTCGCGATGGTCGTCGACGGCACCGACGGCTTCCTGGCCCGGCACTTCCGGGTCAAGGAGGTGGTGCCCCAGATCGACGGGGCGCTGCTCGACAACATCGTCGACTACCTCACCTACGCGTTCGCGCCGATGGTGCTGCTGTGGGCCAACGGCTACCTGCCGGACGGCGCCGCCGGCGGGGTGGTCGCGGCGATCCCGCTGCTGGCCTCCTGCTACCAGTTCTGTCGCAGTGACGCGAAGACCGAGGACCACTTCTTCCTGGGCTTCCCGTCGTACTGGAACGTGGTGGCCTTCTACGTCGTCGTCTTCGGGATCGGCACCGGGGCCACCGTGGTGCTGCTGATGGCCTTCGCGGTGCTGGTCTTCGTGCCGGTGAAGTACGTCTACCCGTCGCGCACGGCCGACCTCTGGTACCTCAACATGACCCTCGCGACCCTCTGGCTGGTCGCGTTCGGCGTCATCACCGCCCAGCTGCCGGACGCCCCCGACTGGCTCTCGGTCGCCTCGCTCGCGTACGTCGCCTACTACGTCGCGGTCAGCCTGTGGCTCACCTTCCGCGCGCGGCCCTCGGCCGGCCGGACGGCCGCGGTCCCGGTGGAGCCCGAGCCCGACCCCGCCGCCTGAGAGATCTCTTCAAACCCGGATCCTTCCGCCCTCCGACCGGGCGTGGTCGGCCGCGCGTCGGCTACCGGACGTGCGACAGAAGCACGACATCTGAAGAAACGGAGCAAGAGGATGACCCGCACACGGGCCACTCGCCGGATCACCAGTGCAGTCGCTGCTACGGCCCTGATGGGGGTGGGACTGGTCAGTACCGCAGGAGTCGCGTCCGCTGCCGACTGCTCGATGGCGCCGGACGGGCAGACCACGATCTGGAGCATCACGGGCATCACGTCCGGGACCGCACCGACCGGTCTGGAGAGCAACTGGGTGGAGGGATCCGGGTCGATCAACTACTCGGAGAGCGCGACGGCGAGCACCACCGCCACCGTCTCCGCCTCGGTCTCGGCCGAGGCCGGGGTGATCTTCGCCCAGGCCAGCGCCACCGCAGGCGTCTCGCTCGCCCAGCAGTGGGGGGCGACGAAGACCTGGTCGTACACCCTGAACACACCGGGCGCCGCCGGGGTGCAGTACCAGATGTACCAGACCCAGGAGACGCGCTCGTTCACCGCGAGCAAGCTGCGCTACCAGCTGCAGTCGAACGGCCGGTGCGGCTACAGCCCCACCGGGACGTCGGGCACGGTGTCGAACGCGCCGGTCAACAGCGAGTCGACGCTGGTCTGGAAGCTGCGCGAGCGGCCCGCCTGACCGACCGCTCGTCCTACGTCGCCCCGGGTGCCTCGCGCCCGGGGCGACGTACGTCGTCGTCGGGTCGCGTGATCTCGGCCAGGTCGCGCAGCAGGTCGTCCCGCTCCTGGCCCAGCCGGTGACGCTGCCGCGCGGCGAACCGGCGGACCTGCAGGTCGAGGACGGCGGCCGCGGCGATCTCCGTCAGCCCGCGCTCGCGGACCAGGCGCTCCGACGCCTCCCGGACGTCCGCCGACCCGAGGACCAGGTCGAGGATCGCGTGGGCGTCGTCGACCGCCTCGACCAACGGGCCGATGATGTCGAGCCGTTCCCGGACATGGGTGGCGGCTTCGCCTGGGTCAGGCTCGCCCGGAGGTCGCCCCACCTCCGGCGCGACGAGCGCCCACCAGTGCTCGGGGTGGGTGTGCCAGAAGTCGTGACCGACGCCGGTCACGACCAGCGGTCGCTCGCTCATCAGCGAGGCCAGCTGGGCGACGGGCCAGGACGGGCGGATGTCGAGCTCGGCGACCACGAAGCGCGGCGGCTCGTCGATCCGTCGGAGCCGCTCGAACAGGTCCGGCTCGCGGATCCAGCGCCGCCAGTCGTCGAGGAGGGCGCGGTGGACTGCCTCGTCGTACGGGAGGCCGAGGTCGGGCTCGGTGTCCCGCGCTGCCTCGTACGCCGCGTGCCAGCTGCGGTCGTCCTGCAGACCGGTGCCGCAGACGGAGACCAGCCGGGCGACCGAGTGGGGATGCTCGGCGGCGTAGGCGAGACCGAGATCCGCTCCCGAGGAGTGGCCCGCCACGACGTCCCAGTCCTGCAGCCCGAGGGAGCGGCGCAGCGCCTCCAGATCCGCGATCGCCCGCTCCAGGCCGTGCGGCCCGCCGGCGCTGGCGCCGACGCCGCGGGGGTCGGGGGAGACGACCCGGGCGGGGAACCCGTCGGGCGGCGCCGGGAGGTAGTTGACCATCCCCGGGCCGCCGGACAGCTGGAGCACGGCCCGGTCGCCTGCACCCTCCACGCGGGCGGACAGGGCGACGCCGTCGAAGGCGCGGAAGTGGTGGGTGGTCATGGCGGAAGGCTGCCAGGTCCAACGCCGGCCACTAGCCTTCTCGCGTGCCGCACCTGTCCTCGATCCACCGGTACCCGGTGAAGTCCTGTCGCGGCGAGTCCGTGGCGTCCGCGCTCGTCGAGCCCTGGGGGCTGGCGGGGGACCGGCGCTGGATGGTCGTGGACGAGATCGGGGCCGCGATCACCGCGCGCGAGGTCAACCGGATGCTGTTGGTCCACCCGGAGATCACCGACGACGGGCTCGTCGTGACCGCGCCCGAGCTGCCGCGGCTCGTCGTACCGACGCCCGATCCGGCGAGCCAGGTCCCGGTGGGGCTGTGGAGCTCGCTGCTGACCGCGGCGCCGGCGGGAGAGGACGCCGACCGCTGGTTCACCGCGGCCCTGGGGCGTACGGCGCGCCTCGTCCACCTCGACGATCCGACGCGGCGACGCACCAGCCCGATGTTCAGTGAGCCCGACGACCGGGTGTCGTTCGCCGACGGCTACCCGCTCCTCGTCGCCACCGAGGCGTCGCTCGCGGCGCTCAACGACGCCGTCGTGGAGCGGTCGGAGGGTGCGCACGAGCCGCTGCCGATGACCCGCTTCCGGCCCAATGTCGTCGTGACCGGCACCGAGGCGTGGGCCGAGGACGACTGGCGGCGGGTGCGGATCGGCGATTCCGTGTTCCGCGCGGTCAAGGGCTGTGCGCGCTGCGTGATCACCACCATCGACCCCGACACGGCCGACCGGGAGAAGGAGCCGACGGCGTCGCTGGCGCGGATCCGGCGGTGGGACGGCGCCGTGTGGTTCGGCGTCAACCTGGTGCCCGACGTCGCGGGCGTGACCATCCGGGTGGGCGACGAGGTCGAGGTGCTCGAGGCGGTCCCGCCGGGGGACGGCCCCATCCGGCCGGTGCGCTGATTCCTGGGTGCTCGCCGTACGCACCTAGACTCGCCCCTCGTGGCTCTCACCATCGGCATCGTCGGCCTGCCCAACGCCGGCAAGTCCACCCTCTTCAACGCCCTGACCAAGAACGACGTGCTCGCGGCGAACTACCCGTTCGCCACGATCGAGCCCAACGTCGGCGTGGTGGGGGTTCCCGACTCGCGGCTGCCGGTCCTGGCGGAGATCTTCGGGTCCGAGCGGATCCTCCCGGCGACCGTCGAGTTCGTCGACATTGCGGGGATCGTGCGCGGCGCCTCGCAGGGAGAGGGCCTGGGCAACAAGTTCCTCGCCCACATCCGTGAGTCCGCGGCGATCTGCCAGGTGACCCGGGTCTTCCGCGACGAGGACGTCACCCACGTCGACGGCGAGGTGAACCCCGGCAACGACATCTCCACCATCCAGACCGAGCTGATCTTCGCCGACCTGGAGACGGTCGAGCGGGCGATCGCGCGCCTCGAGAAGGAGGCGCGCAAGGTCAAGGACCTGGTCGCCAACCTGGAGGCCGCCCAGCAGGCCAAGGAGGCGCTGGAGGCCGGCACGCCGATCATCGCCACCTCCATCGACCGGACGCTGCTGCGCGAGCTGTCCCTGCTCACGGCCAAGCCGTTCATCTACGTCTTCAACTGCGACTCCGACGAGCTGGCCGACGAGGAGCTGAAGACCCGCATGCAGGCGCTCGTCGCGCCGGCAGAGGCGATCTTCCTCGACGCCAAGTTCGAGTCCGAGCTGGTCGAGCTCGACGAGGAGGAGGCGGCCGAGTTCCTCGCCGAGGCCGGCGTCACCGAGCCCGGCCTGGAGGTGCTCGCCCGCGTCGGCTTCGCCACCCTCGGCCTGCAGACCTACCTCACCGCCGGCCCCAAGGAGTCGCGCGCGTGGACGATCCGCCAGGGCGACACCGCCCCGCAGGCCGCAGGCGTCATCCACACCGACTTCGAGAAGGGCTTCATCAAGGCCGAGGTCGTCTCCTTCGACGACCTGACCGCCGCCGGCTCCATGCAGAAGGCCAAGGAGGCCGGCAAGGTCCGCATGGAGGGCAAGGACTACGTCATGGTCGACGGCGACGTCGTCGAGTTCCGCTTCAACGTCTAGATTGGCCTGTTTTGCCAGGTCACGGCCGCCTCGGGTAGGTCCGGCCAGACCCTTGATCGAGACCATGTCCTTGACCCACTTCGACGCGCCGGCTGCGGATCGCGTTGAGCAGTACGTCGGCGAAGCTGGTCGAGTGCGCGGCCAGGACGACGGCGCGGCGGGTCGTATCGACGTAGATGCGCCGGGTCAACCAGTCGTCGAACTACGACCGGAAGGTCATCCGCCCAGCGCGAGGGTCGACGTATGCGCCGGTCACCACCGCGGCGGTGGTCTCGTTCAGCCATCGTCGCCTGAGGCACGGCGGCAAGGTGTCGACCACGGTGGGCTCAAGCCCCACCAGACCGTCGACGTGGCGGTTCCGTCCTGGTGAGCGTCCCGGCGGTCGGAGCCGGTAAGAGATGTTTCTAGCCATCGGGAGCGGGCAAAGAGCATCCACCCACCCCCGCCCCTCGGGAGCTCCCATGGCCCTGCGCCGCAGCGCGATCGTCACCATCGCCACCACCCTGTCCGCCGCCGTCCTCGCCGCTCTCCCCGCCCAGCCCGCCGCGGCGGCCGACGAGTTCGCCAACTACACGAGGTGCGGGCCCTGGCACGACACCCTGGCCTCGAAGGTCCACGTGCGCGGATGCATCGCCGCCAGGCTCAAGAACGGACAGCTGGAGCGCGTCAACCTCTACGCGGACTACGCCAACCAGTACGCCACGACGGTCAGGCTGATGTCCTCGGGCACCCAGACCGACAACACCGGCCACACCTGGAGTCCTCCCAAGAAGCTCCTCTACGTGGCCCGCAACAGCGGCAAGCTCGGGATCGGCTTCGAGTGGATGACCTACCGGGGAGCGACCCAGATGCAGGGGCGGCTGACCACCCACGACGGCAACGGCAACCTCATCGGCGGCTTCAACGTCAGGGTCACCCGCAAGGGCAACGACCTCTCCTGGCAGCTGTGAGGGCGGGCACCTCGACGCCTCGGGACTGATCGCCGACACGGACGACGTCGTCACGGCCCAGCGTGCTGCTCGCCCGCCAGGACGAGCACCACCACGGTGGACGCCTGCTCGCACCTGCGGCCGTCAGCTGCACAGGCCACGGGAGCGCTCGCCCGGCGCCAGTCCGCACTTGGTCCGCAGGACGTCCGAATCTGTCCAACGCCACCCACGACAACCGATGCGAGAACGTGCAGGTCAGAGGCTGATTGGCATCTAGTCCGGCCTTCATCTGACTGCGGGCAGAAGTTCCGCCGTGACCCGAAGAGGTTGAGCGAGCCCCGCGACGGGCGTGTCGAGACCGTGATCCGGTTGCGCGAGCAGACAGCTCAGGCGCTGCCGGTGACGTGGCAACCGACCACGCTCAGGAAACCGTTGCGTGCTCACCGCTCGCGGCGGCGGTCCGCCGTTCGAACCACCAGCTCCGGAGCCTGGCGATCAAGCTCGCCACGAGACCGACGGGAAGCGCCAGCGACCACGGCCGATCCCAGTCGTTGACCGAGTCCGCCAGCCCGATCACGAGGCACACCAGGGCTATCAGGGCGAGCGCCAGCCCCACCCGATCGCGGTGCCACGGCGCTCGGGGCGGCAGGACCGGCGGCTCCCAGGTCGGGTCGTCGAGGTCGGCGCGGTGCGTCGCCGACCGTCGCGACCAGAGGCTCATGGGCCGAGGGTAGATCGCCTGCGCCGGGCGGCGAGGCGTTTCGGAGATCGAGGGCAGCACTCGTGAGCGGCGACAACTTCTCGTGGCCGGAGGGTGTCCCACTCACCGACAAGCACGTTCCACCGACCAGAAGGAGCTCCACCATGACGCGCACAGCAGCTCAGGCTGCGGTCCTCGCCCTCACGGGCGTCCTCGCGGCGACGACCCTGACCATCACGGCACCGCCGGCCACCGCCGGAGCGCCCGCGGAGAGGGCTGAGATCACGAGGGTCGTGCTACGGGTCGCCGGGTGCGACGACTGCTCGTTCACGGCGCACTCCTACCGCAGCGGGGAGGACGCGGCGTGGTCCGGCCCGGTGCGCCGGGTCCGGGACGGGAAGGTCGTCCTCCGGGTGCCGACCCGACTCACCGAGGGCATGTCCATCTCGGTCACCGCCCCGTGGGAGCGCCGGACCGGCGCGGTGAGCAACGTGGTCCTCCGCTACCGGGGGCAGCAGCCCGGCGACCGGGTCAGCCCGCAGGAGGCCCGGGAGGCCCGGCGCGGCTCGGCCTGCTTCCCCGGGATCGACGCGCCGCGGATCGCGCTGCGGGTCAAGGTCCACCGCGCGCACTTCCCCGGCACCGGCGCCCGGGCCACCGGCGCGGCGGCGTACACGGTCGTCTCCCAGCCGACCGTCGGCAACCGCGAGCGCGTGTACGACGGCTTCCTCGGCAGCCAGGACGTGATCCCCTGCCGGTGATCCGGACGTGACGTGCGCGACCCGGCGGTTCGAGGACCGCCGGGTCGGGCACCGGGGGTGAGAGCGTCCACCGCGGTCGCCACGAGCGGGGGACCCGATGACGGACGTACGACGCGTGCTGGTGACCGGAGCGACGGGGTACGTCGGCTCCCGCCTGGTGCCGGAGCTGGTGCAGGCGGGCCACACGGTGCGGGTGGCGACCCGCGACCCCGACGGGCTGGACCGGTTCGACTGGTCCGACGACGTCGAGCCGGTGGTCCTCGACGTGACCGAGGACGAGTCGGTCCGCGACGCGGTCGCGGACGTCGACGTGGTCGTCTACCTGGTCCACTCGATGGCCGGCGGCGACTTCGTGGAGAAGGACCGCGAGGCCGCCGAGCGGGTCGCCGACGCGTGCGAGTCAGCGGGGGTGGGCCACCTGGTCTACCTGTCCGGCCTGGTCCCGGACGGCGAGCTGTCCGACCACCTGCGCTCGCGGCTCGAGGTCGAGGAGGTCTTCGAGGCGAGCAGCGTGCCGACGACGACCCTGCGCGCGGCCATGGTCGTCGGCGGCGGGTCCACCTCGTTCGAGCTGATGCGCAAGCTGAGCCGGCGGATGCCGGTGACCCTGGTGCCGACCTGGATGAAGCGCTCGCTGCAGCCGGTCGCGGTCGAGGACGTCGTCGAGGTGCTGACCCGCGCGGTCGGCGTCGACGACCCCGCCCGGATCGACCGGCCCTACGACCTCGGTGGCGACGAGGTGCTGACCTACCCCGAGCTCCTCGACCTGTACGCCGACGTGGCGAACCTCCGTCGCCCGCAGGTCACGGTGCCGTTCGTGCCGATGTGGCTGGTCGGCGAGGTGGCGGCGCTGCTGTCGCAGATGCCTCGCGGCACGGTGACCAGCCTGGTCGACAGCCTGTCCCACGAGATGGTCTGCCGCGACGACGACGTACGACGCGACCTGGTGCCGGGCCACGGCTTCGTCCCGCTGCGCGAGGCGGTCGAGCGGTCGCTCGAGGGCGAGACCCGGGCGACGTCCTCGACCGGCGACGTGCAGGGCGAGGCGAGCTCCGACCCGGAGTGGGTCGGCTGACGAAGCCTCAGCCGCCGACGACGGCCCGGACGTCCTCGTCGCCGTCGTTGAACCGGAGGATCCGGCCCGCGGTGGTGCCGGGGGAGTCCACGACCGCAGCGATCACCTCGGCGACGGTGGCCCGCGAGACCTGCTTCTCGACGGTGTCGGAGGTGGCGATGCCGCCGGCGGGCTCCAGCGTGAGGGTGCTCGGACGCAGGATCGTCCAGGCGAGCGGCGACTGCTCGACGTACGCGTCGGCGGCGGTCTTGGCGTCGGCGTACGGGAAGAAGAAGTGGTCGGGCGCGACGCCGTGGTCGGGCCCGGCCCCGAAGTAGGACACCATCACGAACCGCGGTACGCCGGCCTGCGCGCTCGCGTCGACGGAGCGGATCGCGGCGTCGCGGTCGACGGCGTAGGTCCGCGACGGGTTGCCGCCGCCCGCCCCGGCGGACCAGACGACGACGTCGTGGCCGGCCACGAGCCCGGCCAGCGCGTCGGTGTCGAGGTTCTCGACGTCGGCCACCACCGCGGCCGCGCCGCTCGCCTCCACGTCGGCGACGTGCTCGGGGTTGCGGATCACCCCGGTGACGGTGTGGCCCCCGTCGCTGAGCAGCCGCTGCGCGAGCAGGGCGATCTTGCCGTGGGCGCCGATGACGATGACCTGGGACATGTCCCCGAATCTAGACGACCTCGCAGGCCGCGACCGGGCCAGGAGCCCCGCGCACCGGGTCCGGGGAGTCTCAGGTCGGGGCCGGACCGGCCGATGACGCCCCTGTGACGAGCACCCCTCCCGCCGCCATGCGCTGGTTCCTCGACCGCGGGATCGCGACCAAGATCCTCTCCGCCATCGGCGTGGTGGCCCTGGTCGCGGCCGTCATCGGGGTCCTCGGCCTGGTCGACCTGGCGCGGGCGTCGTCGGGGACGCAGGACATGTACCGCCACCACGTGCTCAGCTCGACCACGACCACCCGGATCGTCACCGACGTCAAGGACATGGGTCTGGCGATGCGCGACGCCGCGCTGGCCTCCGACCCCACCGCGGCCCAGGAGGCGCTCGACCGGGTCCCCGCGCTCCGGGCGAGCGTCGAGGAGGACCTCGCCGCGCTGGAGGAGGCGCACTCCTCCGCGGAGACGGACGAGCTCCTCGCCCAGGTGCGCGCGGACGTCGAGGCCGGCCTGGCGTACGACGAGCAGCACACCGCCCCGCTCGCGCTCGCGCACCGCACCGACGCCTGGGTGAGCGCGAACGCCGGCAACGAGCACTTCGCCGCGGCCGTCGAGGAGCTGCACGAGCTGGGCGACGACGTGGCCCACGACGCCGAGGCCGCCGCGGCGGAGGCGGAGTCGTCGTACGAGCACGCCCGGAAGGTCGCGGTGGCCGTCCTGGTGCTCGGTGTCGCGCTGGGCCTCGCCGTCGGCCTGGTGATCGCCCGGATCGTCGCCGGGAACCTGCGCCGGGTGCAGGCGGTCTCGGAGGCGCTGGCCGAGGGTGATCTGACGCGGACGTCCGGGATCAGCAGTCGGGACGAGGTCGGCCGGATGGCCGCGAGCCTGGACGAGGCGATCAGACGCCTGCGCGAGCTGATGGCCACCGTCGTCGGGTCCTCGGAGACCCTGGCCGCCTCGTCGGAGGAGCTCTCCGCGTCCGCCCAGCAGATCTCGGCCGGTGCGGAGGAGACCAGCGTGCAGGCCGGGGTGGTGGCCGGCGCGGCCGAGGAGGTCTCGCTCAACGTCCGCACCGTCGCCGCCGGCGCCGAGGAGATGGGGGCCTCGATCCGCGAGATCTCCGGCTCGGCCGCGGAGGCGTCGCGGGTCGCCGCCCAGGGCGTCGCGATCGTCGAGACCACGAACGCCTCGGTCGCCAAGCTCGGCGCCTCCAGCGAGGAGATCGGGAACGTGGTCAAGGTGATCACCTCGATCGCGGAACAGACCAACCTGCTGGCGCTGAACGCGACCATCGAGGCGGCCCGTGCGGGCGCGGCCGGCAAGGGCTTCGCGGTCGTGGCCGGCGAGGTCAAGGAGCTGGCCCAGGAGACCGCCCGGGCGACGGAGGACATCTCGCGCCGGGTCCAGGCGATCCAGGCCGACACCGGGGGCGCGGTCGAGGCGATCGGCCAGATCAGCGGGGTGATCGAGGCGATCAACGACTACCAGAGCACCATCGCGTCCGCGGTCGAGGAGCAGACCGCGACGACCAACGAGATGTCGCGCAACGTCGCCGGGGCCTCGACCGGCACCGACGAGATCGCCGCCAACATCACCGGCGTCGCCGAGGCGGCCGACACCACGACCCAGGCGCTCGCGCAGACCCAGCTGGTCGTCGACGAGCTGGCCCGGATGGCCACCGACCTGCGCGGGGCGGTCGCCCGCTTCCGGGTCTGAGCTCCCGCTCCCGGGGACCTATCCGAAGACCACCAGCTGCCGCAGGGCGGCGCCGTCGGAGAGCACGTCGAGGGCGGTGTTGATGTCGGCGAGCGGGATGGTCGAGGAGACCAGCTCCTCGACGGGCAGCCGGCCGGCCCGCCAGAGCTCCGCGAAGCGGGGGATGTCGCGGCTCGGGACGGCGCTTCCGAGGTAGCTGCCGACGATGGTGCGGCCCTCGGCGACCAGGCCGAGCGGGGAGACGCTGGCCCGCGCGTCGGGGTGGGGGAGGCCGACGGTCACCGTCGTACCGCCTGGTGCGGTGAGGGCGACGGCGGTCTCGAACGCGCGGGCGCTGCCGGCCGCCTCGACCACGACGTCGCCGAGCAGGTCCGGGTCGCCGACCTGGTCGGGATGGGCGGTGCGCACGGCGCCGAGCCGGGCCGCGATGGCCAGCTTCTCCGGCACCGTGTCGACCGCGACCACCTCGACGTCGAGCGCGAGGGCGGTCAGCAGCGCGGCCATCCCGACGCCGCCGAGGCCGACCACGGTCACCGTCGACCCGGGGGCGGGAGGCGCGGCGTTGAGCAGCGCGCCGCCGCCGGTCAGCACGGCGCAGCCGAGCAGCGCGGCCACGTCGGCGGGCACGTCGTCCGCCACCGGTACGACGGAGCGCCGGTCCACGACCGCGTGGCTCGCGAAGGCCGAGACCCCGAGGTGGTGCAGGACCGGGCCGGCGTCGCCGCTCAGCCGGACGTCGCCGCCGAGGAGGGTGCCGGCACCGTTCGCGGCCGAGCCCGGGACGCAGGGCCGGACGCCGTCGGTGCGGCAGCCCGCACAGTCGCCGCAGCGGGGCAGGAACGTCATCACCACCCGCTGACCGACGCCCAGGTCGGAGCCGCCCGACCCGACCGCCTCGACGATCCCGGCCGCCTCGTGGCCGAGCAGCATCGGCACCGGACGCACCCGGTCGCCGTTGACCACGGACAGGTCGGAGTGGCAGAGCCCGGCCACCTCGGCCCGGACGAGCAGCTCGCCCGGGCCCGGCTCGGCCAGCTCCAGCTCACGGACCTTGAGCGGCTGCGAGACGGCGTACGGCCGCTCCAGCCCGATGTCCTCCAGGACGGCGCCGGTGATCCTCATCCCGTGATCGTGGCCGCTCGTGTGACGCCGATCAAGTCCACCGGTAGACCTTGCTCACACCGGGCCCGAAAGGGGAACGAACGGGCGGCTCCGGACGATCTACCGGGTGAGGGACACCCCTTCACCCAACCCCAGGAGAGATGCCATGAGCACCCCCACCACCACGCTCGTCCACGACCTGGACGTGCTGCACTCGTCGTACGTCAGCGCCATCAACCTGGCCATCGAGTCGGGCCAGGACGACTACGTCGCCGAGCTGGCCGCGTCGTACGACCGCGAGGCGACGCTGATGGTCGCCCAGCGCGAGGGCAAGACCCACCTGCTCCCGCTGCGTCGCCGCCGGGCCGCCTGACGCTTCTCGGCAGAGCCGCCCGCCGTCCCCGGATGGGCGGTACCGTGGCGGCAACCACGCCTGCCAGGCGCGGCCCGACCGGGCCGCCGAGGGCAGGAACGGAAGGTGGGCGTCATGGCGGCGTCGCCCGACGAGGGGTCCCGAACGGGCATCCCGCAGTCGCTCGCGCACCTCGACCACCGACTCCACGAGGCCCGGCGGCAGGTCGCGGAGCGGCGGACCGGCCGTGGCCACCGCGACGAGCTGACCCGGGCGCACCGCGACCTGCTGGCCGCGCTCGAGGACTTCACCGGTGCGCTGGAGGAGCACGGCCTGCCCGTTCCGCCCGCATTGCGGACGGAGCTGCAGCTGCACCGTGACCTGTGGCGCTGAGCGCCCGACGGCGCCGCCGGTTGTGAGAGCGTGACGGCCATGATCGGGCAGCGCAGCACCACCGCCGTCGTCGCGCTGGCCGCCTCGGCCACGGCGCACCTCGTGGCGTCGTACCTCTGGTCGCGGCGCGCGGGGACCCACCCGGACGGGCGTCTCGACGACGCCCAGCGGATCCTCGCCGAGACCAGCGAGCGCTACCGCTCGCTCTTCGACCACCACCCCAGCGCGGTCTTCTCCCTCGACCTCGACGGTCGGTTCACGGCCGCCAACACCGCCGCCGAGCGGGTCAGCGGCTACACCGAGGCGCAGCTGCAGGGGATGTTCTTCGCCGACATCCTGTGGCCCGAGCACCTCGAGCCGGTCGCGGAGGCCTTCGAGCGGGTCCTCGGTCGGGACGCCCAGCAGCTGGAGACCGTGATCCGGACCCGCACCGGGACCGACGTGGAGCTCCACGTGACCGGTCTCCCGATCATCGTCGACGACCGGCTGGTCGGGGTCTACGGCATCGCCGAGAACGTCACGGAGCGCAACCGCATGCAGCGCGAGCTCCACGAGACGCGGGTGCGCGCGGAGCAGGCCAGTGACGCGAAGTCGATGTTCCTGGCCAACGTCAGCCACGAGATCCGGACCCCGCTCACCGCCGTGCTGGCGACGGCCGAGCTGCTGGTCGACAGCGAGCTCGACGACGACCAGGTCCCGCTGGCCGACACCATGCTCCGCTCCGGCCAGCGGCTGCTGCGCCTGGTTAACGAGCTCCTCGACTTCTCGGCCATCGAGGCCGGCAAGGCCACCGTGTACGACGTCGCGCTGGACCTGCCGGCCGTCGTCCTCGACGTCGTCGCGCTGGCCCGGCCCGCGGCGGAGGAGAAGGGCCTGTCACTGGCCGTCGACGTCGATCCGGCGCTGTCCCGTCCGCTGACCGGCGATCCGGAGCGGATCGCCCAGGTGCTGACCAACCTGCTCAGCAACGCGGTGAAGTTCACCGACGAGGGCAGCGTCCACGTGCGGGTGGAGGTGGCCGAGCGGACCCCGGCCGCGACCAAGGTCCTGTTCCGGGTCGAGGACACCGGCATCGGTCTGACCGAGGTGCAGCAGGGCCGGCTCTTCGAGTCGTTCAGCCAGGGCGACCAGTCGGTCAGCCGGCGCTACGGC
Source organism: Nocardioides sp. CCNWLW216 (assembly GCF_037120545.1). NCBI lineage: Bacteria > Bacillati > Actinomycetota > Actinomycetes > Propionibacteriales > Nocardioidaceae > Nocardioides > Nocardioides sp. CCNWLW216. Next base: position 300,933 of record NZ_JBBBBJ010000002.1, on the reverse strand, counting down.
GGCACCGGCCTCGGCCTGGCGATCTGCAAGCAGCTGGTGACCCTGATGGGCGGCTCGATCTGGGTGAGCGCCACCCCGGGCGCGGGCAGCACCTTCGCGTTCGTGCTGCCGCTCGCGCGGGCGGACGGCGCGGCGACCTCAGGCTGAGGCCGGCACCCAGCGGGTCAGCACCGCGTCGACGTCCGCGGGCATGATCGGCTTGGCCAGGTAGTCGTCCATGCCGGCCTCCAGGCAGCGCTCGCGCTCGCCCTGCACCGCGCTGGCGGTCAGTGCCACCACCGGCGTACGACGACCGGGGCCCTCGATGGCCCGCAGCGCGCGGGTGGCGTCGTACCCGTCGAGCTCGGGCATCTGGCAGTCCATCAGCACCGCGTCGTACGACGTCGTGCGCAGCCGGTCGAGGGCCGCCCGGCCGTCCTCCGCGACGTCGGCGGTGAAGCCGAGCGAGGCCAGGATGCCGACGGCGACCACCTGGTTGACGTCGTTGTCCTCGACGACGAGCACGTGGCCGCGGGAGCGGGGCGCCGGCTCGGGCCGCTCCGTCGCCTCGCGGGCCTCGACCACCTGGAGCAGCGCGTCGCGCAGCCGGGGGAGCGAGGCGGGCTTGGTGAGCCGGGCCTCGACGCCGGCCGCGGCCGCCGCGGTGGCCGGGACCTCCGGGCCCGAGGTCAGCATCACGATGCCCGGCCGCGGCGCTCGGCGCTCGCTGATCCGGGTGGCGAGCTCGAGGCCGTCCATCACCGGCATGCAGAGGTCGACGACGGCGACCTCGATCAGCTCGCCGGCGCGGGCCGCCTCGTCGAGGGCCTGGAGCGCCTCGACGCCGCCGGGCACGGCGGTGGCGACCATGCCCCAGGCGCGCGCCTGCTCGACCAGGATCTGCCGGTTGGTCTCGTTGTCGTCGACGACCAGCACCCGGGCGCCGGCGAGCCGGTCGGCGTCGACCGGGAGGACCTCCACCGGCGCGTGCGCGGGCACGAGCGGGACGGTGAACCAGAAGGTGCTGCCGACCCGGGGTGTGCTGGTGAGGCCGAGGTCGCCGCCCATCGCCGCGACCAGTCGACGGGCGATGGCCAGCCCGAGGCCGGTGCCGCCGTAGCGCCGGGTGGTGGAGGAGTCGGCCTGTGAGAACGGCTCGAACAGGCGGGCCTGGTCGTCCGCGGCGATGCCGATGCCGGTGTCGCGCACCTCGAAGCGCAGGGTCTCGTCCGCGCGGTGCACCGACACCACGACCTCGCCGTGCTCGGTGAACTTCACGGCGTTGCCGATCAGGTTCAGCAGCACCTGCTGGAGCCGCACGGGATCGCCGTGGAGGGCCGACGGCACGTCGGGCGCGCAGTAGGCGAGCAGCTCGACGTCGTCGCGCCGGCCGGCCTGCGCGGCCAGCTCGGTGGCCTGCTCCACGAGCTGGCCGAGGTCGAAGTCGACCGCCTCGAGCTCGAGGCGGCCCGCCTCGGCCTTGGAGAAGTCCAGGATGTCGTTGATCGTGGCCAGCAGCTGCGTACCGGCCCCCTTCACGCCGGCGGCGTAGGCCCGCTGCCGGCTGTCCAGCTCGGTGTCGAGCAGCAGCCCGGTGAGGCCGATGACGCCGTTCATCGGCGTCCGGATCTCGTGGCTCACGGTGGCCAGGAACTCCGACTTCGCCCGGGACGCCTCGAGCGCGGCGTCGCGCGCGCCCACGAGCTCGACCTGGGCGCGGCGCTCCGACTCCAGCAGCCGCGCGGTGCGCACGAAGCCCAGGACGAGCAGCACCGTGAGCCCGACCAGCTGGGCCGCGGGGTCGAGAGGGACGTCACGGGCCGCGTCGAGCGCGAGCAGGAGCGGCGGGACGAGCAGCGGGAGCACGGCGACGGCGAGTCGGCGCAGCATCGCGGCGCGGCTGGACACCACCGGGGCCGGCTCGGGGAGCGGGCGGGCGGGCGTGAGGGCGGCCGCCGCCAGCAGCGCACTGCCGATCATCCAGCCGGCGTCGAGCAGTCGGGAGACCGCGCCGTCGCGCACCAGGACCAGGTAGCCGAGGTCGGAGACCAGCCAGCAGGTCACGCCCGCGGCCAGCCAGCTGCTCACGGCCGAACGGGTACGACGGTCGGCGAGCACGCGAGCCACCAGCGCGAGCAGCACGGCGTCGAGGGCGGGGTAGGTCGCGAGCACCGCGCGCACCGGCGGCGAGTAGGAGTCGTCCGAGACCAGGGTGTCGATGGTGAGGTTCCAGACCAGCAGCCCGGAGACCACCAGCACGGTGAGCGCGTCGACCAGCGCGTCCAGGCCCGCCTCGCGCTGGCCGCGGACCAGGGTGAGCAGCAGCGCGATCCCGAGGAAGACGTAGGCGGCGACGAAGAACGGGTCGGCCCACGAAGCCTCCGGCGTCTGCCGCCGGGTCTCGTAGCCGAAGTAGACGATCTCGCCCAGGGTGCTCGAGGTGACGCCGGCGGCGATCAGGGCGGGGACGCTCCGGGCACCGGCCGGCGCCCGTCGTACGCCCAGCCAGGCGAGCAGGCTGGCCGGGCCGATCACGGCCAGGTAGGTGACGTCGGAGGGGATCTCGACCGGTCGGACGACGTGCACGACGGCCAGCGCCAGCACCGCTGCGAGCAGCAGCGAGCGCGACCCGTTCGCCCGAACCCGAGTGTTCGTCCCGCTCACCTCCCTCGTCCCGGAGATGTTCTCGCACGTGACCGGGCCGAACGGTGGGACATCGGATGTCTGACGGCGTGTCGTGGTTGAAGATGCGACGATCGACGGCATGGCTGTCTCGGAGACGAACCTCGTGGTCACGTTCGACCTGTTCAGCGCGCTGACGGACAGCCGCACGGGAGCGGCTGCGCTCCTGGGGCGGCTCGCCGCCGAGCGCGGCTGGGAGCAGGACGGCACCGCGCTCTACGACCGCTGGGACCGGCACAACAAGGCGCTGCAGCGGACCGCGCGCCCGCCCACGACCTTCCACGACCTGTCGCGCGAGGCCCTGGCCCGGGCGTACGACGAGCTCGGCCACCCGCTGGGCCGGGTCGACGACGACCTCGCGCTGCTGGAGGAGTCGGTCGCGGACTGGCCGCTGTGGCCGGATGCGGAGGCGGCCCTGCAGGCGGTCGCCACGCTCGCCGAGGTGGGGATCCTGTCGAACGTCGACGACGCGCTCGTCCGCCGCTCCCGGGCCTACCCGCTGGTGGACCCCGAGCGGGTGCTGACCTCGCAGCGGCTGGGGGCCTACAAGCCCGCGCCGGAGATCTACCGGTCGGCCGTCACCGCCGTCGCGCCCGCCCGGCTCGTGCACGTCGCGGCGTCGGCGCGCGACGTACGCGGAGCGCTGGAGGCCGGGATCGCCACCGTGCGGCTGGCCCGTCCGGGTCACCTGCTCGACCCGGACGGGCCCGCGCCGACGGTCGAGGTCGGCCACGGCGGCGACCTGCGCCGCGTGGTGGCCGACCTTTCCGAGGGCTAGGCGCTCGGGACCACCATCAGGCCCCAGGCGACGAGCGGGGCGATGACCACGATCGACATGCCCCACTGCATCAGCCGCTTGAAGACCAGCTCGCGGTCGGTCGCGTCGGCGTTGGCCACCACGAGGGCGCCGTTGGTGGAGAACGGGCTGCAGTCGACCACCGAGCTGGAGATGGCCAGCGCGGCGATCAGGGCGATGGCGTTGACCTGGTCGGTCAGCAGGAACGGCACGGCCAGCGGGATGAGCGCCCCGATGATGCCGGTGGTGGAGGCGAACGCGGAGACCACGGCGCCGATCAGGCAGATCAGCAGGGCCGCGACGAGCGGTGCGCCGACCTCGGCCACGCGGTCGCCGAGCCAGGTCACCACGCCCTCGTTCTGGAGCAGGTTGACGTAGGTGACGATGCCGCCGATGAGCAGCACGGTGCCCCAGCTGATCTTCTCGACCGCACCCTTGGCGGAGGTCGGGAAGACCAGGGTCAGGGTGACGGCGATGGTCAGCGCGGTGAAGCCGACGTCGAGGTCGAAGACGAGCGCGCCGACCATCAGGGCGGCGAGCCCGAGGAGGGTGACGATCCGCTGCGGGGTGAGCCGGGTCGGGTCGGCGGCGTCGTCGTCGGCCGTGACCGAGCGGGAGGCCTCGACCGCGGAGTGCGGCGTGCTGGAGCCGCCGGCGTGGGTGGCCCGGAAGCTGGCCGCCTCGGCCTCGGTGCCCATCGCGGCGACCCGGGCGTCCTCGCGGCCCCGGGCGATCAGCTGGCGGCCGCCGAAGGCGAGGTAGGCGACGGTGGCGATGATCGTGGCCGCCAGGAACGTCGTGCAGAAGAGGAAGAGCTGGTTGCCGGGAAGGTCGTTGCGCTCGACGACGCCGTTGGTGATGCTGCCGAAGATGCCGATGGGGGAGAAGGAACCGGCCGTCGCGCCCTGGACGACCATCATCCCCATCATCAGCGGGTTGATCTCGTAGCGCAGCGCGAAGCCCATCGCCACCGGCGCCACGATGGCGACCGCGGCCGGGCTGACCGCGCCGATCGCGGTGACCGCCGCGCAGACCAGGAACATCGCCCACGGGACCAGCGCGACCCGGCCCCCGACCGCGCGGACCGCGCCGTGCACGATCCAGTCGACGGTGCCGTTGTTCTTGGCCAGCGCGAAGAGGTAGGTGACGCCGACCAGGATCACGAACAGGTCGCTCGGGAATCCGGCCAGCACGTCGTCGACCTCGAGGTCGTAGACGGAGAGGCCGACCACGAAGGAGGCCACCAGGGCCAGGGCGCCCATGTTGACGCCACGCACGGTGGCGACCAGGAACACGACCGCGAGGACGATCAGCGAGATGATCTCGTGGGACACGGGAATCCGTTCGTCAGAGGAGGGGTCCGAGAATGTGACCCACGTCATGAGGACGGCTCGATCATGTCAGTGGCTGAGCCACCTGGCAACCCAGCCACTTCCGGCCTAGGATCCCCGTCATGACGCCGGAGCCCGCCAGGAGCCTGCCGCCGATGCGCCGGGAGCGGCTCTACGAGAGCCTCGCCGCGCACATCTCCGACTTCATCGAGGCGCAGGGCCTGGTGGGTGGCGACCGGCTGCCGTCGGAGCGCCAGCTGGCGGCCGACCTCGGCGTCAGTCGAGCGACCCTGTCGCGGGCCCTGGCCTCCTTGGAGACCCGCGGCCGGATCGAGGTCCGGCACGGGGTGGGGGCCCTGGTGCGCGACCCCGACGTCCCGGCGACCGGCGGGGGAGGCGGCCTCGCCGAGGGGCTGTCCGAGCGGCCGCCCGAGCAGGTCACCGTCGCCCGCGAGGCGATGCTGGCCGGGCTGGCGCGGGCGGCCGCGAGCCACCCGCAGGACGCGCTGCGAACCGCGATGCTCGCCCCCGACGGCCGCCCCCGCAGCTTCGGGCACACCTGGCGCTGCATCCGCCGGCTCGCGGAGTCGCCGCTGATGGCCGACCTCGACGACCTGCTGGCCGAGAGTGCGCCGGACCCGGGCGACACCCCCGCCGTACGGGCCCGGCTGGACGCGCTGGCCGAGGCGATCATCCGCGCCGACGGCAGTGCTGCGGCCACCGCGTGCCTGGGCCTGCTCTCGGGGCCTGCTTGACCCGTGACCCGGGTCACCGGAGGATGCGCGGCGTGACTCAACAGGTGGATGTCGTCGTCGTGGGTGCCGGCCTGGCCGGTCTGGTCGCTGCTGCGGAGGCCGCCGACGCGGGTCGGTCGGTGGTGCTGGTCGACCAGGAGGGCGAGCAGTCGCTCGGGGGGCAGGCGTTCTGGTCGCTGGGCGGGCTGTTCCTGGTCGACAGCCCCGAGCAGCGCCGGATGGGGGTCAAGGACTCCCACGAGCTGGCCTGGCAGGACTGGCTCGGGAGCGCCCAGTTCGACCGCGAGGAGGACCGGTGGCCGCGCGCGTGGGCCGAGGCGTACGTCGACTTCGCGGCCGGCGAGAAGCGGTCCTGGTTGCGCGAGATGGGTCACCGGATCTTCCCGGTCGTGGGCTGGGCCGAGCGCGGTGACGGCCGCGCGGACGGCCACGGCAACTCGGTCCCGCGCTTCCACATCACCTGGGGCACCGGGCCCGGGGTGGTCGAGCCGTTCGAGCGACGGGTCCGCGAGCACGTCGCGTCCGGTCGGATCGCCTTCGCCTTCCGGCACCGCGTCGACGGGCTGATCGTGACCGACGGCGTCTGCGTCGGCGTCGAGGGACAGGTGCTGGAGCCGACCTCCGTCGACCGCGGCGTCGCCAGCTCCCGGACCGAGGTGGCGGCCTTCGAGATCCACGGCCAGGCGGTGATCGTCACCAGTGGCGGCATCGGCGGGAACCACGACCTGGTCCGCAAGGCCTGGCCGGCGCGGCTCGGCACGCCGCCGCGGACGATGGTGTCGGGCGTGCCCGCCCACGTCGACGGGCGGATGCTCGGCATCACCCAGGACGCCGGGGCGAACGTCATCAACCCCGACCGGATGTGGCACTACGTCGAGGGCATCCGCAACTGGAACTCGATCTGGGAGAACCACGGCATCCGGATCCTCCCCGGGCCCTCGTCGCTGTGGCTGGACGCGACCGGCAAGCGGCTGCCCGCGCCGTACTTCCCGGGGTTCGACACCCTCGGCACCCTCGCCCACCTGCGGAGCACCGGGCACGACTACTCGTGGTTCGTGCTGACCCAGAAGATCATCGAGAAGGAGTTCGCGCTCTCGGGCTCCGAGCAGAACCCCGACCTGACCGGTCGTGACATCAAGCTGCTGCTCTCGCGGGTCAAGAAGGGCGCTCCGGGCCCGGTCGAGGCGTTCAAGCAGCACGGCGAGGACTTCGTGGTGGCCGACTCGCTCAGCGAGCTGGTGCGGGGCATGAACGAGGTCGGCGAGGGCGCGACGATCTCCGAGCCCGAGCTGCGCGAGCTGATCGAGCGGCGCGACCGCGAGATCGACAACGCCTACACCAAGGACGCCCAGATCACCGCGCTCCGCGGGGCGCGGACCTACCGCGGCGACAAGCTGATCCGGGTGGCGACGCCGCACAAGATCCTCGACCCGAAGGCCGGCCCGCTGATCGCCGTACGGTTGAACATCCTGTCGCGCAAGACGCTCGGCGGGCTGGAGACCGATCTCGACGGGCGCTGCCTGCGCGCGGACGGTACGCCGTTCCCGGGGCTCTACGCGGCCGGTGAGGTCAACGGCTTCGGCGGCGGCGGGATGATGGGCTACAACGCGCTCGAGGGCACGTTCCTCGGCGGCTGCCTCTTCTCCGGCCGTACGGCGGGACGCGCCGCCGCGAAGGCCGTCGGCTGACGCGTGGGGTCAGTGGGCGCCGGTGACGTTGAGGCCGACGACGCCGGCCACGATCAGCACGATCGACGCGGCCTTGAGCCAGCCGAGCGGCTCGCCGAGGAAGGCCCAGCCGACCACGGCGACCAGCGCGGTGCCGGCGCCGGCCCAGATGGCGTAGGCGACGGAGACCGGCACCGTCTTGACGACGACGGTGAGCAGCCAGATCGCGCTCATGTAGCCGAGCAGCACGACGGCGGTCCAGCCGGGATGGGTGAAGCCCTGGGCCCGGGGCAGCAGGGCGCTCGAGGCGACCTCCAGGACGATCGCCACGGCGAGCAGGACGGCGGCCAGCACGGGTCTCTCCTTCGTCGACACGCGATGTAGCACTCGCTACATACGCCTCGACTGTAGCACTCGCTACGCTCGGAGGATGGACCGTCGCGAGGAGCTGCTCGAGCAGGTCACCGACTACGTCTACGAGCACGGGCTGATCGGCCTGACCCTGCGTCCCGTGGCCGCGGCGATCGGGACCAGCGACCGGATGCTCATCTACCACTTCGAGAGCCGGGACGCGCTGGTCTCGGCCGTCGTCGCGCGCAGCACCGAGCGCTCGACCGCCGCGGTGCACGCCCTGCCGGCGGAGGCCGACGTACGACGGGGCGTGCTCGCGCTGTGGGCGGCCTACCAGGGGCCGCCGTTCAAGGCCTGCCTCGACCTCTACTGCCAGGCCGCGGCGAGCGGCCTGATCGGGCAGGAGCCCTACCTGTCCAGCGCCCGCGCCGGCAACGAGCTGTGGGCGCAGGCGCTGCAGGAGTACCTCGTGCGCTGCGGCGCCCCGCGCGAGCGGGTGGCCCGGATCATCACCCTGGTCGACTCGGCGCTCTACGGGTTCCACCTCGACCTCACCACCGACCGCCCCGAGGTGCTCACCCGCGGCGTCGAGGACCTCGCGACGGCGGCCCAGACGATCGCCGACGCCGGCCACTAGGGTCGGCGCGTGACCCGGATCCTCAGCACCGACGCCCGCACCCACGACCTCGACCCGCTTCGCCCCGGCTTCGGGCTCGCCGAGCTCGCCGACCTCGGCGGTGCCGGGATCGGGCTGTGGGAGATGGCGCCGGGCGAGGACCGCGACACCGAGGCCGACGAGGTGTTCGTGGTGCTGGCCGGCGCCGGGACCGTGGCCTTCGAGGACGGGTCGGTGCTCACGCTGGCGCCGGGCGTCGTCGTACGCCTGCGAGCCGGGGACCGGACGGTGTGGACCGTGACCGAGACGCTCCGCAAGCTCTACGTCACGGCTCCCTAGGCCCCGATCCGCTCCTTGACCGGCGGCGGGGCGAACTCGCCGCGGGTGCTGGTGCGCAGGCCGAGACGGACCAGCTTCTCGACCTCCAGGGTCGCGGCGACCACCCCGTCGACGACCGGTACGCCGAGCTCGCGCGAGACGCGGTCGGCCAGGTCGGCCATCCCGGCGCAGCCGAGCACCAGGACGTCCGAGCCGTCCCGCGCCAGCGCCGCCTCGCAGGCCGCGAGCACCGTCGCCCGGGCGAGCGGGTCGGTCTCCAGCTCGACCACCGGGATCTCGCACGCGTGCACGCCGGCGCACTGGGCCGCGACGCCGTACGCGTGCGTGAGGTCGCGGGTGTGGCCCACGGTCCGGGCCAGGGTGGTCACGACGCTGAACGACCGCCCGAGGTACGACGCCGTGCGCATCGCCGCCTCGGCGATCCCGACGACCGGCCCGGTGGCCAGCTCGCGGGCGGCCAGCAGACCCGGGTCGCCGAAGCACGCGATGACGTAGCCGTCGTACCCCTGGTCCTCGCCGGCGGCGATCTCGGCCAGCAGGCCCGGGACGGCGAGCGCGTCGTCGTAGTGGCTCTCGATCGAGACCGGTCCGGTCGCCGGGTTGACCGCGTCGACGGAGACGCCCGGGCCGGCGACGGCCCGGGCGCACTCCTCGATCAGGGCGGTCATCGACGCCGTGGTGTTCGGGTTGACGACCAGGATCCTCACCGGGCGGCGACCTCCCCGCGACCACCCGTGCGGACGCCGGCGACGTCGAGCCGGTGCGCGGCCAGGTAGTAGGTCGCGAAGCCGAGGGCGCAGCCGAGGAACCAGCTGTAGTCGGGCAGCCAGGTGACGACGTCGAGCTCCTTGGGGATCACCACGCTGAGGATGGCGATCACGCCGGACACGGCCACCGAGCCGACCGCGGCCGGGTTGTAGCCCTTGCGGTAGTAGTACTGGCCGTCCTCGTCGAGCGTGAACAGGTCGTCGACGTCGACCTGCTGCTGGCGGACGAGGTAGTAGTCGGCGATCAGGATGCCGAACAGCGGGCCGATCAGCGCGCCCAGGATGCCGAGGGTCCAGAAGATGGCGTCGGGGTCGTCGTACCAGTTCCAGGGGGTGAGCAGGACCGAGCCGACGGCCGCGATCATCCCGCCCATCCGCCAGCTGATCCTCTGCGGGGCGACGTTGGAGAAGTCGAACGCGGGGGAGATGAAGTTGGCGACGATGTTGATGCCGATCGTGGCGATCACGAAGGTCAGGCCGCCCAGCAGCACCGCGGTGTAGGTGTCGATCTGCTCCACGGTGTGCACCGGGTCGGTGATGATCTGGCCGAAGACCGGAATAGTCGCGCTGGCGGTCAGGACGACCAGCAGGCTGAAGACCACGAAGTTGACCGGCAGGCCCAGGAAGTTGCCCCGCTTCACCGCCTCGAAGCTCTCGCCGTAGCGGGAGAAGTCACCGAAGTTCAGCATCGGCCCGGAGAAGTACGACACCACCAGTGCGATCGCACCCAGCATCGTCGAGATCGTGGCGCTGGTGGACAGCTCCCGGTCGGTCAGGGTGAAGCTGATGTCGAAGTCGGCGCGGACCAGCATGTAGCCGCAGAGGATGAACATCGCCACGTAGACGGCCGGGCCGCAGAAGTCGATGAACCTCCGGATCGCCTCCATGCCGCGCCAGAACACCAGCGCCTGCGCGACCCACAGGATGGCGAAGCTGACGTAGCCGACCAGGCTCAGCCCGAGGAACCCGTGCTGGGTCCTGTCGGCGTAGTCGACCAGCCCCGGCCAGAGCTTGAGGATCACGATGGTGAGCGAGCCGGCCGCGAGGAAGGTCTGCACGCCGTACCAGGCGACGGCGATCAGCCCCCGGATGATCGCCGGGATGTTGGCGCCCAGGACGCCGAAGCTGGCTCGGCTGATGACGGGGTACGGCACCGCCGCCACCTGGCTGGGCTTGGCCACCAGGTTGCAGAAGAACTGCACGATCACGATGCCGACGATCAGGCTCACGAACACCTGCCAACTGGTCAGCCCGAGCGCGAACAGCGACCCGGCGGTGACGTACCCCCCGACGCTGTGCACGTCGGACATCCAGAACGCGAAGATGTTGTAGCTGGTCCAGTGCTGGTCCTTCAGCGGGGCCAGGTCCTCGTTGGTCAGCCGGGGATCGTACGCCGGCGTGCTCGCCGGCGCGGGCTCGGTCTGGGTCATGGTGATCCTGCTCCTCGGTCCGGGGCCTCCCGAGCGGGGGAGGGCGATGCCGGGACGCTAGGAAGCGGGTGTTTCGCTCGTCGTGGCGTGCTGTGAAGCCGAGGTCACGGGAAAGATATAGGGGTATAGCGGTTGGGTGGGCGGTGTTGGCGGGCCGGCCGCTCTGGATGCTTCACCGGCTGGCCGGTGAAGCCGGCACTAGACGGCCGAAGTTTCACCCCTCCAGTTCAGGGGTCGGCCCTCAGGATGCGAGAGGGCGGCCCAGGCGAGCGGCGCCGGCCCGGAGAGCGGCACGAATGCGCTCGGCCAGGCGCTCCGGGTCCTCGAGATCGGCCCACGTGATGCGGATGCACGTCCAACCGGTCAGCTCGCGGATCAGGTCCTCACGCTGCTTCTCACGCACGACGACGTCACTGACCTCCTCGTCCTCGCGGACGAGCTCGGCGTACTTGATGAGTCCGTCGAACTCCAGCCACACCCATAGTCAGGGAAGGCGAAGTCGACCCGGTGGACGACCTGACCGAACGCGTCGCGGATCTCATACTGCGGAGTGGGGATCGGCAGGTTGTGCTGCCAGCACACGAAGAAGGTCCGGGACTCGCCGACGGTCTCGACCCGTCCGTCAGCGAGGTGCAGCATCAGATCCGTCTTGAGGGTGCCGGGCCAGTGATCCATCGGATCCGAGTTCTCGGCGGAGGCGACGAAACGGGCCTCGATGTCGGCGGCCGTCGTCAGTTTGCGGTGCAGCGCCTCGTTCCAGGCGCACAGGCATGCCTCGACGCTGCCGATCGTCGTGAGCTCGATCAGCGCACGTGGGACGGATGCGACCGGGACCCCGTGGACGTCCTCGATGTCGCCGTTGCGCACCCGACCGCGGTGCTGGCGGACACCGGCCTCTTTGCGGCCGGCCTTCCCGTCCGTGCGGGTGAGGTGGGAGACCTCCAGGTCGAAGCCCCAGGTCGGGATGCGCCAGAACGGGAGCGCCGAGGTGTGGCTGAGGAAGGCGCCCGTTCCGGCCCGTCTAAGGACGGCCCGGGCCACCAGACCGTGGCGACCGGCGTCGTCCAGCTGCCGCCAGGAGTCGGTGCCGGCGTAAGAGCCGTGGCGCAGCCGTTGCAGCTGACCGGCGGCGACCGCACGTGCGATGGCGCGGTCGTTGAAGCCGCGAGCCAACAGCTCTTTGCGGAGGTGGACGGGGGCGAGCATGGGGTGGTCGGACCGGATCATCATGGCCGAGGAGATCCCCGGCGCCCGTCCGGCGTACGCGCCCCTCGCGGCGCCCTGTGGAAAGCCCGGCTGGGGCGCGGCTTGTGGATGGTTCTTGGCGCTGGGAGGCCGAAACTTCGGCCGCCCAGCGCCAACTTCACCGGCCGGCCGGTGAAGCATTCAGCAGGCCGCCCACCCCTACTCCACCCGAAACACGTCCGGATCGGACCGGAACCCCTCGATGGCGACCTTCAGGTGCGCGAAGTGGTCGTGCGACTCACCGACCAGCCGGTCGGCGTCGCGGGCGATGAACGCCTCGAGCATCCGGTCGTGGTCGTCGTAGAAGGTCGCGCGGCCCAGGGGGTCGACGCGCGCCATGGGGCGGGCGGGCTCGGTCATGTTCCAGGCCGACTCGTACATGTGCACCAGCCGCTGCATCCGGGCCGGGGCGATGAGCGCGACGTGGAAGCTGCGCGACGAGGCGTGGTAGGCGCGTTCGTCGCCGGCGGCCATGGCGACGCCCATGGCCGTGTGGGTCGTCCGGACGAGCTCGTCGTCGGCGGGGGAGGCGTGGCGCACGGCCTCGCGCAGCGCGGCAGCCTCGAGGGCCTGGCGTACGTCGTACAGCTCGCGGAACTCGGCGAAGCGCAGCTTGGCCACGCTGTAGCCGACGTGGGGGACGTGCTCGACGAGCCCCTCGCCGAGCAGCACCTTCAGGGCCTCGCGCACGGGGATCTGGCTGACGCCGAAGAAGCGGGCGACGGCATCGATGGGGATCAGGGTTCCGGGCGGCTCGTCGCCGGCCAGGATCGCGCGGCGCAGGTCCTCGATGACCCGGGGCTGCTGGCCGTCGAGGGCCGAGTTCACGAGCCGGGCCGTGAAGATCGAGCGGCGCCGGGCGCCCTGGCTGGTCATGGCCGTCAGCATCGCAGCCGCGTGCGGCAACATCGTTACACCGGTGAAACGAACGTGTCAGAACACGAAACGCAGCCTGGCTAGCGTGCGGCGCACCCGAGAAACGCTCTCCTGGGAGGGACCCCAAGAAATGGCAGCACTTCCGCGCGCCCGCCGCCTGTCGGCCCGGCGCTCCACCATCGCCGCGAGCGCCGTGTCGCTCGTCGCGGTCCTCGCCCTCGCCGGCTGCGGCAGCGACGACTCCTCCTCCACCGACGCCGGTGGCGACGGCGGCGGCGACGCGTCGTACGGCGAGATCGACGTGCAGTACTCCTGGATCAAGAACGAGGAGTTCAGCGGCGAGTTCTACGCCTACGAGAACGGCTACTACGACGAGGCCGGCTTCGACGCGGTGAACGGGATCTCGGGCCCCGACACCGGCGTCGCCAAGCTGCTGAGCGGCACCGTCGACGTGGCGATCAACGACGCCGCCTCGGTCGGCGCCGCGATCGCCGAGGAGGAGGCGCCGCTGAAGATCGTCGGCGCGACCTTCCAGAAGAACCCCTTCACCATCCTGTCGCTGAAGGACGGCGCCGACATCGCGACGCCGCAGGACCTGGTCGGCAAGAAGATCGGGGTGCAGGACTCCAACGCCAACGTCTTCCGCGCCATCCTGGCCGCCAACGACATCGACGAGAAGGACGTCGAGGTCGTGCCGGTCGACTTCGACCCGACGCCGCTGATGAACAAGGACGTCGACGGCTTCATGGCCTACCTCACCAACGAGGCGCTGACCGTGGAGCTGGCCGGCTACGAGATCACCAACCTGCCGTACGCCGAGAACGGCGTCCCGTACGTCGCCGAGACGTTCACGGTCACCGACCAGACCCTGGCCGAGGACCGCGACAAGGTGAAGGCGTTCCTCACGGCCGAGATCAAGGGCTGGAGCGACGTCTTCCAGCAGCCGACCGACGCGACGGTCGACCTGATCACGAAGTACTACAACGAGGCCGCCTCCGACAACGCCGAGGGCCTCGAGTCGGTCTTCGGTGCGCTCGACCCGAAGAAGACCGGCATGGGCCTGGAGGCCTCGAAGCTGCTGATCTCCACGCCGGACACCGAGGCCAACGGCCTGTTCACCATCACCGACGAGCTGCAGTCGCAGACCGTCGAGTCGCTGGCCGCGGCCGGCTGGGACGTCTCGGTCGAGGACCTGTTCGACACCTCGCTCATCGACGAGATCTACGAGGAGAACCCCGACCTCAAGGCCTACCAGGGCTGAGGTCGGGTCCTCGACCCGTCGTACACATGACGACTGAGCAGAACCTGGATGCCGGTGCCCGGCTGGGCACCGGCATCCAGATCAAGGGACTGACCAAGACGTTCAAGGGCAGTGGCGGCAAGCCCGTCACCGCCCTCCAGGACGCCCACCTGCACACCGACCAGGGCTCCTTCCTGGCGTTGCTGGGCCCGTCGGGCTGCGGCAAGTCGACGATCCTGCGGATCCTCGCGGGGCTGGAGTCGCCCACCAGCGGCGAGGCCATCGTCGACGGCAAGACGCCGCGCGAGCTGCGCCGCGACAGCGAGCTCGGCATCGCCTTCCAGGACCACGCCCTGCTGCCGTGGCGCAGCGTGGTGAAGAACATCCAGCTGCCCTTCGAGGTCGCCGGCCGCAAGGTCGACAAGGCGTACGTCGAGGAGCTGATCGCCCTGGTCGGGCTGACCGGCTTCGAGAAGGCCAAGCCGGCCCAGCTCTCGGGCGGCATGCGCCAGCGGGTGTCCATCGCCCGCGCGCTGGCGCTCAAGCCGTCGGTGCTGCTGCTCGACGAGCCGTTCGGTGCGCTCGACGACATGACCCGCCAGAACCTCAACCTGGAGCTGCTGCGGATCTGGACCGAGAAGCCGGCGACCACCCTGCTGGTCACGCACGGCATCAACGAGGCGATCTTCCTCTCCGACCAGGTGGCGGTCATGAGCCCGCGGCCCGGCCGGATCAAGGAGATCATCGAGGTCGACCTTCCGCGCCCGCGGACGCCCGACATGATGCGCACGCCGGAGTTCCACGCGCTCGCCGACCGGGCCTCGGAGCTGCTCTTCGGCGCCGACGGGCGCGCGGCGGCCGAGTCGTGATCGCCCAGGGCCGCATCCCCGGCTGGCTCGCCGGCATCATCGGCGGTGTCGGGATCGTGCTGGCCTGGTGGCTGTTCTCCGTGGTCGCCTTCCGTCCCGACGAGGGCACCAGCTTCACGCCGGTGCCCTCCCCGTGGGCGGTGTTCCATCGGCTCTTCGAGGACGGCCTCGGCGCCTACTGGCCGGCCTTCGAGGTCACCCTCACCGAGGCCGGGTACGGCTTCGTGTGGGGCAACGGCCTGGCCCTGCTGCTCGCCAGCACCGTGCTGCTGGTCCCGCGGCTGGAGCCGGTCATCGTCCAGGTCGCGGTGGTGAGCTACTGCCTGCCGATGGTCGCCGTCGGCGGCATCGCGATCGTCGCCGTCGGCGGCGCCGACCAGCCGGGGGATCCGTCCAAGACGGCCATCCTGCTCGCGGCGCTGGCGGTCTTCTTCACGACTGTCGTCGGCGCGCTGCTCGGCTTCCGGGCGGCCGACCGGGCCAGCCTCGACGTTGTCAGCGTGTACGGCGGGGGCCGGCTGACCCAGCTGCGCAAGGTGCGGCTGGTCGCGGCGCTGCCCGCGATCCTGAACGCGCTGCAGGTCGCCGTACCCACGGCGTTCCTGGGGGCCGTCCTCGGCGAGTACATGGGTGCCACCGACCGCAGCGTCGGCATCCTGCTGATCCGGCTGCAGGGCAACCTCGACTCCGAGCGGGTCTGGGTGGTCTTCCTGCTCTGCGCCCTGATCGCCCTGGTGGGCTACGGCCTCGTCGGCCTGCTCGCCCGCTTCGTCACGCCCTGGGTGTCCGGGAGGGAGAGCTGATGCACCCGTTCGCGAAGGCCGTCGGCCGCGCGCTGTTCAACGCCGTGCTGACCGTGGCCGTGGTGCTGCTCCTGTGGCAGGCCGTGCTCAGCTTCTCCGGCATCACCGAGTACGTCGCCAAGGGGCCCACCGACGTCTGGAACCACCTCTTCGTCGACGAGGAGGGCGCGCGCAGCACGGCCGCCGAGCACCGCGAGGTCCTGTTCGGGCTCGCGGGCAAGTCGCTGAAGGACGCCGCCCTCGGCTTCGTCGTCGGCATGGTCGTCGCCACCGTGCTGGCCATGGCCTTCACCGTCTCGCGGACCGTGTCGGCCGGCGTGATGCCCCTGGCCCTGCTGCTGCGCAGCATCCCGCTGGTCTCGATCGCGCCGGTCATCATCCTGATCACCGGCCGCGGCACCGCGGCCTCGGTGGCGGTGATCGGCAGCATCGTGGTGCTCTTCCCCGCCCTGGCCTCGGTGCTCTTCGGGCTCAGCCGCGCCAGCAAGGAGAGCCTCGACCTGGTCAAGGTGTACGGCGGCGGCAACTGGTCGGCCCTGACCAAGGTGGCCATCCCCGGCGCCCTGCCCTCGCTCTTCGCGGCGGCGCGGGTCTCCGTGCCCGGCGCGGTCACCGGCGCCCTGCTCGCGGAGTGGCTCTCGACCGGCAAGGGCATCGGCGGCAACATCACGAAGTTCAACGCCGCCGCCCAGTTCGACAACCTCTGGGCCGCGGTCGCGATCATCACCTTCGTGACCCTCGCGCTCTACAACGTCGTCCAGCTCGTCGAGAACATCGTCCTGGCGAGAATGGGCATGTCCCAGAGCACCGCCTAGCCCCCCGCAACGCCGAGTCAGCGGCAATGGTGGGCCGAGTCAGCACTACTTGTGCTGGCTCGGCCCACCATTGCTGCTGACTCGGCGCTCGGTTGGGGGGGTCAGTAGTGGGTGCGGGTGGTGTTGTCGAGCCAGGCCCGGAAGGGGCTGAAGGCGGCGGGGACGGGTACGGCGTCCACCGGGGTGGGCCAGGTGGCGCGGTCGCGGGCGAAGAGCTCGTAGAACTCGCGGTCGTCGAAGCCGCCGCGGGCGGCGTCGTGGCGGTCGGCGGCGTACACGACGCGGTCGACCCGGGCCCACAGGGACGCGGAGACGCAGAGCGGGCACGGCTCGCACGAGGTGTAGAGCGTGCAGCCGGCCAGCGAGAAGTCGCGGAGCTCGGCGCAGGCGGCGCGGATCGCGTTCACCTCGGCGTGCGCGGTCGGGTCGAGGTCGCGGGTGACCCGGTTCTGGCCGGTGGCCAGCACCGTCCCCTCCCGTACGACGAGCGCGCCGAACGGCCCGCCGCCCGCCTCGACGTTGGCGACGGCCAGCGCGACCGCCTGCTCCAGCCACACCTGGTCAGTCATGGGGGTTCCTCTCCTGCAGCATCCGCCAGACCCGGTCTCGGGTCATCGGCAGCTCGTGGGGTCGTACGCCGGTGGCGTCCCGGACGGCGTTGGCCAGGGCCGGTGCGACGGGGTTGTACGGCGCCTCGCTCATCGACTTGGCCCCGCGTGGGCCCAGGTCGTCGTACGTGTCGGCGAACAGCACGCGGGTCGGGGGCAGGTCGCCCATCTGCGGAACCCGGTAGTCGCGGAAGGTCCGGGTCGTCACCGCGCCGTCGACCAGGCGGACCTCCTCCTGGAGCGAGGTGCCGATCGCCTGCGCGACCCCGCCCTCGACCTGGCCACGCAGCTGCTCGGGATTCATCACGACGCCGGCGTCGGCGGCGTGCACCGAGGCGAGCAGCCGGACCTCGCCGGTCGGCGGGTGCACCGCGACCCGGAAGCCGTGCACGTTGAAGGCGACCGAGCGGGGCGTCCCGTGGTGTTCGCCGTGGGCGACCAGCGGCTCGGTGAGCGGTGCTCCCTCGCGGGCGGCGAGGAGGGAGCGGAGCTCCCGGGCCGCGGCCACGACAGCGCTCCCGGCGACCACGGTGCCGGTCGAGCCGTAGGCCCCGGTGTCGTACGACGTCGCGTCGGTGTCGGACCCGCGCAGCCGGACGAGGGACACGGGGACGCCGAGCTCCTCGGCGACCAGCTGCACGTGCACCGTCGCCGAGCCGTTGCCGAACTCGGCCGAGCCGACGCCGACGGTGACCGTCCCGTCGAGCTCCGCGGTGACCGTGGCCGTCGCGTGGTGGCCGCGCGGCGGGATGGTGGCGATCATCGCGGCGGCCAGTCCGCTGCCGACCTGCCACTCCGGGCCGGGAACGGGGGTGCGGTCCTCCTCCAGCGCGGCCGAGACCAGGTCCAGGCACTCCGGCAGCCCGTACGACGACTCCGTCAGCATCAGGTCGTCGTCGGGCGGACCGTTGACCACGAACCCGTCCCCGGGCCGTACGGCGTTGCGCCTCCGGACCTCGGCGGCCGAGATCCCGAGCTCGCGTGCCAGGTCGTCCAGCGCCGACTCGATCCCGAAGATCACCTGCCCCAGCCCGTAGCCGCGGAACGCGCCCGCGGGAACGGTGTGGGTGTAGACCGCCTCCGCGTCGACCCGCTTGTTGGGGCAGCGGTAGAGCGCGACCGACTCGTGGCAGCCGTGGAAGAGCACCCCGGCGGCATGGTTGCCGTAGGCCCCGGTGTCGCTGAGCACGTCGAGCCGCAGCGCGGTCAGCACGCCGTCCGCGTCGGCCCCGAGGTCGACCTCCACCCGCATCGGGTGTCGGCTGGGCACCAGCGTGAACTGTTCCTCGCGGGTCAGCTCCAGCTGCACGGGACGGCGTACCCCCGCGGCGGCGAGCCGGAGCACGGCCAGCCCGACGACGTCCTCGACCAGCATCTCCTGCTTGCCCCCGAACCCGCCGCCGACCCGGGCGGCCAGCACCCGCACCTGCGCGCGCTCGAGGCCGAGCACGTGGGCCAGCTCGTCGCGGACCAGGAACGGCACCTGCGTGCTCGTGCGTACGACGAGCCGCCCGGCGTCGTCGACCCAGCCGCGGGCGCCGTGGGTCTCGAGCGCCGCGTGGGTGACCCGCGAGGTGCGCCAGGTGCCCGAGACCCGGACCGCGGCCGCGGCCAGCCCGGCGGACACGTCGCCGACCTCGCCGTGGGTCTGGGCGACCACGTTGCGCATCGGCTCGGAGATCCGGCTGCGCATCGTGGATTTCTCGCCGTGCACCAGCGGCGCGCCCGGCGTCCGGGCTTCCTCCGGGTCGAGCACGGCGGGCAGCACGGCGTACTCCACCCGGATCAGGGCGAGGGCCTCCTCGGCGAGGGCGACCGAGTCGGCCACCACGGCGGCGACCCGCTGGCCCTTGAACCGGACCACGTCGTCGAGCAGCCGGGTGTCGTCGGGGTCGTCGAGCCGGCTGTCGTGGCGGCCGGAGGAGTAGAGGACGTCGGGGGCGTCGAGATGGGTCAGCACCAGGTGGACGCCCGGCAGCGCCGCGGCCGCGGCCGTGTCGATCGCGGTGATCCGGGCGTGCGAGTGCGGGCTGGCCAGCAGCTTCACGTGCAGGACGTCGGTCCCCGGGAGGTCGAGCGTGTACGGCTCGCGGCCCGACACGATCCGCGGGCCCGCGGGGGCGCCGACCGACGCGCCGACCGCGCCGGGGGCGACGTTCGACCGGCCGGCGAGGGCGTCGCGGATCGACCGGTAGCCGGTGCAGCGGCACAGGTTGCCCTTGAACGTCCGCTCGGGGTCCTCGGCCTCCGGTCCGACGGCGGCGGCGGTGACGACGTACCCGGCGGTGCAGAAGCCGCACTGGAAGCCGCACGCCGCGACGAAGGCCTGCTGCACAGGGGAGAGGTCGTCGGGGCTCCCCAGCCCGGCGGCGGTCGTGACCGCCGAGTCGACCGCACGAGCCGCCGGGACGATGCACGAGTGCACCGGCTCGCCGTCGAGCAGCACGGAACAGGCCCCGCAGTCGCCGGAGTCGCAGCCCTTCTTGACCGCCAGCGCGCCCTGCTCGCGCAGGAAGGTGCGCAGGCACTGGCCGGGCGCGGGCGTCGCGTCGACCGGCCGGTCGTCGATCCTCATCTGCCCAGCTCCGAGACGACCTCGCGGGCGAGCAGGCCCGTGACCGCGGCGCGCCAGTCGGCCGCGCCGTGCGCGTCGTCGTACCAGCAGTCGACGGCGGCCAGTCCCGCGTCGAGGTCGTCCGCGTCGAGCACCACCGGACGCGTGGTCGAGGCGGTGACGGTGACCGTGCGTCCGCTGCCGACCACGACGACCGCGGACCGGCCGAGCGGCGACAACGACGTACGGCGGAACGCGGCCGGTGCGGTCAGCGACGTGGGCGGTACGTCGATCGCCCGTAGCACCTCGCCGGGCCGCAGCGAGGTGACCCGCACGTCGCGCACGAACGTGGCGACCGGCTCGCGCCGCTCGCCGCCGTCGGGGGTCCACACGACCGCCTCGGCGCCGAGGCCCGCGAGCAGCGAGGTCATCGCCCCGGCCGGGAGGGCCAGGCAGACGTTGCCGCCGACGGTGGCGGTGCGCTGCACCTTGAAGGACATCAGCAGCCCGTCGGCCGCCTGCCGGGCGAGCTCGGCGAGGGGGCCCCACGGGCCGCCGACCAGCTGCTCGATCGTGCAGGTGGCGGCGATCCGCAGGGTGCCGTCGGGCAGGGGCTCGAACGGCGCCCAGCCGAGCGTGGTCAGGTCGACCAGGCCGGTGGTCCCGGGCTGCGGCTCGGAGAACAGCCAGGTCCCGCCCCCGACGACGACCTCGCCGCCCGAGAGGGTGAGGTCGTCGCGGGAGCGGGCGGGGCGGAAGGACCGGACGGTGCCGAGGTCCATCACTCCACCTCCATCAGCCGCTCGTAGGTGCGGCTGATGGCGGAGACCCGCTCCCGGGCCGGGCGGCCGGTGTGGGAGAGCACCCCGTCGGCGAGCGCCCCGACCAGGCTCATCGCGGCGGCGTAGCTGTCGAAGGCCAGCGCCCCCTGGACCGGGCACTCGAGCCACACCGTCGCGGGCGTCGCGTGCGGCCGGGCGGTCGGGTCCGCGAGCAGCACCAGCGCCGCGCCGGTGCCGGCGGCCTCGGCCAGGAACGCGCCGAACCCGCGCGGTCGGCGCCGGAAGCCCACGACCACCACCACGTCACCCGGCCCCAGGTCGGCCAGCTCCTCGCCGACCACCTGCCCCGGCAGCGGGGCCAGCCGCACGTCGCCGCGCGCCTGGGCGAGCTGCTGGCGCAGGTGCAGCGCCACCGGGTGGCTGTTGCGCCACCCCACCACCGTGACCCGCCGGGCGCCGGCGACCAGGGCCACGGCCTCGGTCAGCCGGGGCTGCTGCAGCGCGCGCAGGATCGCCTCGGCCTCCTGGGCGGCGTGGGCGGCCAGGTCGGGAGCGCCGTCGACACGGTGCGGCTCACCGGCGGTGCGCAGCGCCCGGAGGTGCTCGCGGACCTCGTCGAAGTCGGCGTACCCGAGGTGCCGGAAGAGCCGGCTCATGGTGGCCTTCGAGACGCCGGCCAGGGTGGCCAGCTCGGCCGCGCGGTAGGTCGCCAGGTCGTCGAGGTGCTCGAGCAGGGTGGCGGCCGCCTTGCGCTCCTGCGGGGAGAGCGCGGCGTGGTGCTCGGCGATCCGCTCGTCGATGCGCAGGCTCACCGCGCGACCCCCACCGTCGCGGCCACCTCGAGCACCGCTGCCTCGAACGCGTCCAGGCCGCGCGCGACGTCGACCTCGCGCACGTCCTCGCCGGGGTGGTGGCTGATCCCGTCGAAGCAGCGCACGAAGAGCATCCCGATGTCGGCGACGGCCGCGACCGCCATCGCGTCGTGGCCGGCCCGGCTCCACAGCCCCATCGGGGCGGCGTCGCCGGTGGTGGCGATGCCGGAGACCACCGCTCGCTGGAGCCAGGCGGCGCACGGCGCAGCCGGCGCGGTGTGGGTCTCCACGACCTCCAGGCGGAGCCCGCGGTCGGCGCACAGCCGCTCCATCTCGGCGTGCATCGCCGTCCACATCGCGTCGCGCTCGGTGTCGGTCGCGGCCCGCAGGTCGAGGGTCAGGTCGGCGCGGCCCGGGATCACGTTGACCGCACCCGGCCGGACGTGCAGCCGACCGACGGTGGCGATGCACTCGCTGGCCCGCGCCATCCGCTCGACGGCGGTGACGATCTCGCTCGCGCCGACCAACGCGTCCTTGCGCCGGTGGTACGGCGTGCCGCCCGCGTGCCGGGCCTCGCCCAGCACCGAGATCGCGAAGCGGCGCGCGCCGGCGATCGTCGTCACGTAGCCCAGGCTCGCGTCGGCCGCCTCCAGGTAGGGGCCCTGCTCGATGTGGGCCTCCAGGTAGCCGACCAGCTCCTCGGGCCGGCGGGCCGCCTCGCCGATCCGGCGCGGGTCGAGCCCGAAGTCGAGGAACGCCTGGTGCAGCGTCACGCCGTTCTTGTCCCGCAGCGCCCACCAGTCCTCGTCCCAGGTGCCGGCGAGCGCCTGGCTCCCGAGCAGCGCCTTCCCGAACCGGGTGCCCTCCTCGTCGCTGAAGCCGACGATCTCCAGAGCGAACGGCAGGGCGGCGTCGCGGAGCCGCTCGGCGACGGCCACGGCCATCACCACGCCGAGCATCCCGTCGTACGACCCGGCGTCGGGGACGGTGTCGAGGTGGGAGCCGAGCAGCAGCGCCTTCAAGCCGGGCTCGGTGCCCTCGCGGCGCCCGCAGACGTTGCCGGCGGCGTCGGTCCAGGTGCGCAGCCCGGCCTCCTCCATCCAACGGGCGACGACGGCGTTGGCGCCGGCGTGCTCCGTCGAGAGGTGTACCCGCTCGAGTCCGGTCCGCATCGACGAGAACCGGTCCAGCTCGGTGCAGCGGTCCAGGACGACCCGTGCGGTGGTCACGAGGAGTACACCTCCTGCGCGGCCCCCACGCCGCCTCCGGCGCTCAGGGGTACGCCGGCGCCGCGCAGCACCTGCTCGAGCGCCGCCAGCGTCACCAGCACGGCGTCCTTCCGGGCGTTGTGGCCCATGGTGCCGATCCGCCAGACCTTGCCGTGCAGCGGGCCGAACGAGGTGCCGATCTCGATGCCGAAGTCGGTCAGCAGCGCCGACCGTGCGGCGTCCCCGTCGACCCCCGCGGGGATCTCGACGGCCACGACGTTGTGCATCTTGTGCGCCACGTCGCCGAAGACGGTCAGCCCCAGCCCGCGGACGCCCTCCAGCATCGCCAGCCCGTGCCGGGCGTGCCGCTCGACGGCCGCGTCGAGGCCCTCCTCGACCAGCAGCCGGGCGCACTCGCGGGCGCCGTACAGCATGGTGGTGGCCTCGGTGTGGTGGTTGAGCCGTCGGGGGCCCCAGTAGTCCATGACCTGCGCGAGGTCGAGGTAGTTGGAGGCGATCCGTACGCCGGCCGCGTCCTCGTCGTCGTCCGAGCGGATGCCGGCCTCGACGTGCTTGCGTCCGTCGATCACGGCGACCGCCCGTGGGGAGAGGGTGATCGGCGCCGACCCCGACGGCCCGCCGAGGCACTTCTGCAGCCCGGCGGTGACGACGTCCAGGCCCCAGAGGTCGGTCTCGAAGGGATTGCCGCCCAGCGAGGCGGTGGCGTCGCAGTAGAGCAGCACGTCGTGCCGACGGCAGATCTCGCCGAGGTCCTCGAGCGGCTGGCACATGGTGGTCGAGGTGTCGCCCTGGACGACGGCGAGCACCTTCGGGCGGGTCGCGACGACCGCCTCCTCCACGGCCGACGGGTCGAACACCTCGCCCCACGGCACCTCGATCGTGTCCACCTCCGCGCCGCAGCGCTCGGCGATCTCGACCAGCAGGTGGCCGAACCGCCCGAAGACCGGCACCAGCACCCGGTCGCCGGGCTCGACCAGCGAGACCAGGGCGGCCTCGATGCCGGCACGTGAGGTGCCGTCGACCACGAAGGTCTGCTCGTTGGTGGTGCGGAAGACGTCGCGGTAGAGACCCATCGTCTCGGTCATGGTGTCGGTCATCCAGGGGTCGTACTGGCCGACCAGCTGCGCCGACATCGCGCGCAGCACGCGCGGGTCGGCATTGATCGGGCCCGGGCCCATCAGCAGCCGCGGGGGTGGGTTCACGGGAGAGGTCACGAGAGTCTCCTCAGCTGTCGGCCCCAGCCGTGGTCGGGGCGCTCGACGTCGATGGCATTGCCGCGGACGACCGACCGGGTGACCCGGCCGCCGTAGCGGAGCCCGTCATACGCCGAGATCGGGTTGCGGTGGGCGAGCCGGGTCGCCTCGATCCGGAAGTCGACGCCGGTGTCGTAGACGGCGAGGTCGGCGTCGGCGCCGACGGCGATCCGGCCCTTGCTGGTCAGGCCGACCTGGTCGGCGGTGTTGGTCGACATCCACCGGCTCACGCTGGATAGCGGGATGTTGCGGCGCCGGGCCTCGGCGGCGACGGCGCTGAACCCGACCTGGAGCCCGGAGACGCCGCCCCAGGCCTGCTGGAGGTCGCCGCCGCCCCTGTTCTTCTCCTCCGCCGTCGCGGGGGAGTGGTCGCTGACGACGGTGTCGATGACGCCGGCCCGCAGCGCCTGCCAGAGCTCCTCGCGATTGCCGCCGTCGCGGATCGGCGGGCAGCACTTGAACTGCGACGCCGCGTCCGGGATGGTCTCGGCCGCGAAGCAGAGGTAGTGCGGACAGGTCTCGACGGTCAGCCGCAGCCCCTCGGCCTTGGCGTCGGCGATCAGGTCGAGCGCGCGGGCGCTGGACAGGTGCAGGACGTGCACCCGGGCCCCGGTCTCGCGGGCGCCGTCGATGACCTGCTTGATCGCGGCCAGCTCGGCCTCGTGGGGCCGGGAGCGGACGAAGTCGGCGTACGCCCGGCTCGGCGCCGCGGGTGCCTCCTCCAGCACCCGGGCGTCCTCGGCGTGCACGATCATCAGCCCGTCGAAGCGGGCGACCTCGGTCAGCGCGGCGAGGAACTGGGCCGGGTCGAGCGGCGGGAACTCGTCGACCCCGCTCGGCGCGAGGAAGCACTTGAAGCCGAACACCCCGGCCTCCCACAGCGGCAGCAGGTCCGCCACGTTGCCGGGGACGGCGCCGCCCCAGAAGCCGACGTCGACCATCAGCTCGCCCAGCGCGGCCTGCTGCTTGACCCGCAGCCCCTCCATCGTGGTCGTCGGTGGGATCGAGTTGAGCGGCATGTCGATGAGCGTGGTCGCGCCGCCCAGCGCGGCGGCCTCCGTGGCCGAGACGAACCCCTCCCACTCGGTGCGGCCGGGCTCGTTGATGTGCACGTGGGTGTCGACGATCCCGGGGACGACGTACGCCGTGTCGGGCGCGTGCAGGACCATCCCGTCCACGTCGTGCTCGAACGGCTCGACCCCCGCGATCGTGCCGTGCCGGACGGTCACGGTGGCGGGCACGAACGTCCCGTCGACCAGGACCCGCCGGGCCCGGACGGCGTCGACCCTCACGGGGTCGCCTCGCGCAGCACGGTGGCCTGGATCAGCCCGTAGGGCCGGTCCGCGGCGAAGAACACCTCGCCCGGGTTGTCCAGCCCGAACGGCTCCAGGTCGACCAGGAAGTGGTGCTTGTTGGGGCAGGACAGGCTGACCTCCGCGACCTCGTCGTACCGCTCGAGGACGGCCTTTCCCATCTCGAAGACGGTCTGCTGCAGGGCCAGCGAGTGCACGGTCGCGAAGGTCGAGAGCAGGAGGTCGCGGATGCCGGCGTAGAGGGCGTCGTAGTCGTGGTCGGTCCCGGTGTAGCGCCAGGTCGCCGTGACGCTGGTGGCCATGATCCGGTCGGTGGTCTCCTGGAGCGTCGTGTAGCGGTCGCGCGGGAAGCCGTGGAACTCCGAGCCGGTGCTCTTCAGCACGGTGCAGTCCCTCAGCCCGCTGACCACGGTGGTCTCGTCGCCGGCGCGGGTGACCACCGTCGTCCGGGTCTCGCGGCCGGAGCGGACGAAGGAGTGGTCGTGACCCTGCCCGTCGACGGCGATCCGCTCCCACGCGAACAGCTCGGCCGACAGCTCGGAGCCGGTGACCCACTCGAAGCCGTCGACGAAGTGGTCGGTCAGGCGGAGCAGCAGGTCCTCGGGCGTGCCGACGCCGTGCTCGCGGGCGAAGGCGTAGACGGTGTTCTTCTGCGTGTCGGTCGCGACCACCCGGCTGTTGTCGCCCGCGGTGTGGCAGGCCTCGAAGTCGCCCCGGAGCTGGGTGGTGACGTTGAGGTCCTCGATCGCGTGGCGTCCCCCGTCGGCCGAGCCCGTCGAGGCCCGCGTCACCTTGACCACGCGGCACTCCGCCTTGCCGTACTGGTTGGCGCCCAGCACGATCCTGCCGGTCATCTCAGCTCCCTCGGTAGGTGGTGTAGGAGTACGGGCTCAGGAGCAGCGCCACGTGGAAGTGCGGCTGCTCGTCGTCGACGGCGAAGGCGACCTCGACGGTGGGGAAGAACGTGTCGCGCTCGGCGTCGGCGAACCAGGCGCCGGTCTCGAACACGAGGGTGTGTGCGCCGGCGCCGAGCTCGGCGTCGAAGCGGACCCGGCCGTCGCCGTCGGTGACCGCCGTGGCCAGCGTGGCGCCGTCGGGCCCGGACAGGGCCAGGCTCAGCCCGGAGGCGGGGCGGCCGAGCGCGGCGTCGAGGACGTGGGTGCTGAGGGTGCTCATGCGATCGCCCCCTGCAGCCGCAGCACGGCGATCTCCGCGAGCTGGCCGCGGGTCACCGCCCGCTCGGTGGCGTCGTCGTTCGCGAGCCGCTCCTCGAGGAGGACCAGCATCTCTTCGGCGCTGCGACCGGCCGCGCGGACCAGGTAGATCCGGTCGAACCGCTCCTCGTAGCGCCGGTTGCCGTCGGCGAGCCGGGCCTGGACGTCGGCGTCCTGCGGGACGCCGGCCTGCTCGCTGCGCGACATCGCGGCGCTGGTGCCGGCGCCCTGGTGCCGCTCGCCGATCCGCGGGTGGTCGGCCAGCGCCCGCTCGACCTCGGCGTCGGTCCACGTCGCGGCCTGCGCCGCGGCCGCCGCGTGCAGGGCCGCCGCGTCGTCGTACGGGCGACCGGCGACGAGCGCGTCCACCCACGACCCGATGGCCACGCACGGGCGCAGCACCTCGGCCGCCGCCTCCGCGTCCAGCGCGTCGAACTCCTCGATCCGCAACGTCAGCTCCCTCCCAGGATCAGGCCCCGCCGATGAAACTAGGGCCCGGATGTGTCGCGAATCCGAAACATCCGTTTCACCAGGGTTACGTTCCGGACAGCTCCGCCGCAAGGTCGAGCAGGTCGCGGTCGCGGCCGGGGGCGGCGACCAGGCAGGCGCCGGCGGGGAGTCCGCCGCTGGTGGTGACGGGCAGGCTGACCGCGGGCAGGCCGGCCAGCCCGGCGATGCTGGTGAGGGTCATGGTCGCGGTGCGGACCGGGCCGAGATCGACCCCGACCCGGGGGGCGACCGACGACGCCGACGGGATCACCAGCACGTCGTCCCCGACCAGGTCGCGGATCGCCCGCGCCGCGCGGTCGACGGTACGACGGGCCGCGTCCGCCTGGTCGTGGCCGATCGACGCCGCGTGCTCGAAGCGGCCGCGGACGTCGTCGCCCAGGGTGTCGAGCCGGCCGGTCAGCCAGGAGCCGCGGACCTGCCAGGCCTCCCAGGCCTGCCAGGTCTGGAACGCCGCCCGCCAGGCCTGCAGGTCCGGCAGCGGCCGGTCGTCGGTGGCGTCGACCGGGATGCCCGCGACCGCGGCGACGACGTCGGACTCGGCCAGCGCGGTCAGCGCCGGGACCCCGACCAGCCGGGTGCCGCTGGAGGCCACCCGCGGTGGCAGCAGCACGTCGCCGACGGTGCGCAGCAGGCTCGCCGTACGGGTCAGCCAGCCCACCGTGTCGAAGCCGGGAGACAGGGCGAGCAGGCCGTCGCGGGGGATCGCGCCGTGGGTGGTGCGGATCCCGAACAGCCCCTGGTAGGCGGCCGGGACGCGGATCGAGCCGCCGGTGTCGGTGCCGAGCCCGATCGTGGCCTGACCGAGCGAGACGGCGCTGGCCGAGCCGGAGGTCGACCCGCCGCTGAGTCGGTAGGGCGCCCGCGGGTTGGGCGGGCTGCCGGTGTGGGCGTTGGCGCCGGCGAGCGAGTAGGCGAACTCGTCGGTGCGGGCGATGCCGCGGATCGACGCGCCCGCCGCGAGGAGGCTCGCCACCGCGGCGGCGTGCTCCGTCTCGACCGGTGCCTGCTCCAGCCAGGCCGGGTTGCCCGCACCGACCCGCTGGCCGGCGACGGCGTACAGGTCCTTGACGGCGACGCTCTCCCCGTCGAGCGCGCCGCTCCCGGTGGCCGGCACGAGCGGGTCACCGACCAGGCGCCAGACCCGGGTGTCGAGCGCGGGCGGCGGGACCGACACGTGGGCGGCGGTCACGGCCCAGCCGTCGGGGAACCGCGCCCAGAGCTGGGTCTGCTGGCCGCGGCCTCCCCGCTCGAGCTCGGTCACCGCGACCACCAGCGCGTGGTCGTCGTCGATGGTCTGCACGTGGGTCTGCACGATCCGCCGCGCGGGCGCGCCGCCGCGCCCGCCGCGGAACGCGCTGATCATGTGGTGCCCCACCAGCAGCCCCTGGGCGTCGCCGCGCATGGTCGTCGGGCCGGGGGCGAAGAGCCGGTCGAGCTCGGCCAGGTCGTTGGTCATCAGGGCCTGCTCGTAGGCGCGGAACGCCTCGACCAGGCCGGGCGGGGGCGGCAGTCGCCGACCGGGGTCCACCGTCATGCGAAGTCCGCCTTCCGGATGCGGGCGTGCACGCCCTTCACGACGTCCACCACCTGGGAGATGTCGAAGTCGGTCGCGGCCGACAGGTAGGCGTAGGCCAGCCGCGGGTCCATGCCGTAGCGGGCCTGGAGGAGGGCGATCGCGGCGCGCACGCAGTTCTGGACGGCCACGTCGAGGTCCTCGTCCATCCCGGTGGGGACCAGGTGGTCGCCGGTCTCGGCGAGCGGACCGGCGAGCTCGCCGAAGCGTCGTACGGCGTCCTCGCGGGGGACCACGTCGAGCCGCACCGTGGCCCGCAGCGACGCCTCCATCGCGGTCAGCGACACCTCGCCGTCGCCCTGGGCGAAGTGCGGGTCGCCGACGTAGGCGAGCGCGCCCGCGACCTGCACCGGCAGGTAGAGCGTCGCCCCGACGGTCAGCAGGTTGATGTCGATGTTGCCGCCGTGGGCGCCGGGCGGCACCGAGTGCGGCCGCTCGTCGTCGTCGACGGCGACGCCCATGATCCCGAGGAACGGCCGCAGCGGGAACCGCACGCTCCGCTCGCCGCCCTCGACCAGCGGCAGCAGCCCGTGGCCGCCGTCGTCGCTGACCGTCGCGAAGACGCTGTGGACCGGCTCCCCGCCGAGCGGGTACTCGCCGGCCAGCGCGCCCTTCGCGTGCCGGTTGCTGATGACGCCGTACGGCACCCGCGGGAGCGTCTCCACCACCGTCATCGCCAGCAGGTCGCCGGGCTCGGCGCCCTCGACCCGCACCGGCCGGCTGACGACGTGTGGCCCGTCCACCCCGAAGGTGCGCTCGTACGGCGACGCCGCGAGCGCGATCGCGTCCTCCAGCACGACCTCGGCGCCGTGACCTGCGAAGAACGCCTCCGGGTCGCGGCCCTGGTCCTCCAGGATGCCCTCGTGGCTGATCGTGTCGAACGTGACCTCGGTGCCGGGCGCGACGCTCAGCGCCGGCGCGTCGGTGCGGCTCGGCAGCCGGCCCCACAGCACGGTGTCGGAGGTGGCCGGGAGGTACGTCGCCGACCGGACGGGCCCGGTGCCCGGCTGCAGCGCCTGGAACGTCGTGCTCATGGGCAGAACGCTACGGAACACCTGTTTCAAGAATGTTCCGGTGCGCCGGGAACCCCGACCCCGGGCGGGTGCGTCAGGTGAGCATGAGGGATCGGTCCGCCGCGGAGTTCGGCGAGTACGCCGCCGCGCGGTGGCCGCGGTTGGTGCGCGCCGCCGTGCTCCTCGGGTGCACCCCGCACGAGGCCGAGGACGTCGTCCAGTCCGCGCTGGTCCGCTGCCTGGTGCACTGGTCGCGGGTCCGCACCGCCGACGATCGTGACGCCTACGTGCACCGGGTCCTGGTCAACACCCTCGCCGACACCCACCGTCGCCGCTCGCGCTCGGAGCTGCCGGCCGCGCACCTGCCCGACCGGTCGGTCTCCGACGGCACCGGCCTCGTCGACGACCGCGACGCCCTCGATCGCTCGCTCGCCCGGCTCACCGTCGAGCAGCGCGAGGCCGTGGTGCTCCGCTACTACCTCCACCTCACCGAGCAGCAGATGGCGCGCGCCCTCGGCGTCGCGCCCGGCACCGTGAAGAGCCGGCTCTCCCGCGCGCTCACCGCCCTGGCCGCTGACCCGGCCCTCGCCCCCTCCGGAGGCACCGATGACTGACCTCGAGCAGCTGCTCACCGACCGCCTGGGGGTCCGCGCCGACCGGGTCCCCGTCGGGCCGGCCCCCGTCGAGGGCATGGTGCGCGCGGCCGTCGTACGACGTCGGCGGCCGTGGGTCGCGCTCGCCGCGGCGGCAGTCGTGGCGGTCCTGGTCACGGGGCTCACCATGGTCGGGCAGTCCTCACCGCCTGCCCCGGCCCCGCCTGCCCCCGCGCCCGCCGAGACCCGATGGGTCGGGCACGGGCGAGTGCAGATCGCGGTCCCGGCCGGGTGGCCGGAGGCCGGGATCTGCGGAGCGCCGCAGGTGGACTCGGTTCTCCACGGGGCGCCGGTGGGGAGGTGTCAGGGACCGAAGAGCAGGCCGAGCGGCGTCGACACCGTCCAGGTCCTGAGCGGAACGGACGGGTCCTGGCCCGCCGCGCGCTGGGCACCTCGTCAGGACCTGGTGATCGACGGCGTACCTGCGGAACGTACGTCCTTCGTCACGCTCGTCGCAGGCGAGACGCCCGTCTATGGGGTCGCGGTCATCTTTCCGACCGAGGGGGTTCAGCTCGTCCTGGAGTCGTCGACAGGGATCCTGGCGCTCAAGGACCTGCTATCGGGGATCCGGGTCCTCCCCGCGGATGCCTCCACCAAGCGGGTCGGCATCGGGCACCTGTCGGTGGAGGTGTCGGCTTCCTGGTCGCGCGACGTGAGTCGCTGCGGGACCGCGCTGGAGGACACGCTGCTGACCTATGCGGTGGACCGCGCCTGCCGTATCCCCGACGCTCCGCCAGGGGTCGAGGGCGTCCGGATCGTCACGGAGGACCCGGTGCTCGGCGACCGGCTCGACGGTCGGTTCGTCGATCAGGTGGCGTTGGACGGGGTGCCGGCGCTGCGAACGGCGACCGCGTGCAACCTCAGCATCGACGGGATGTGTCAGGCGCGCCTCTGGCTGCCGTCAGAGAGAGTCGGACTGGTCGTCACTTCGACGACCGACGCCGAGACCGTGGACGCGCTACTCAGCACCGCCACCTTCGACCGGACGCTGGTGGCCGTGCCGGTGCCGCGGCTCGGCAACGGTGTGCCGCTCGCGGTCGGCCGCTACGCCGAGCGCCTGGAGCAGGCCGGGTTCCAGGTCGACCTGACGAAGGTGGGCGAGGGGACGGACGTCCTGACGGTGACGCCCGAGCCCGGGACCGTCGTACCGGTCGGCAGCGTGGTCCGGGTTCACATGGGGCGGGCGTCGTAGCGTCGGGCCATGCACCGCTCCCGCATCGGCATCGTGCTCGTCGACCACCCGGCCTCCGACTGGGACGACGGCGTCGCGTTCTGGTCCGGCGTACAGGGGGTCGCCCCCGAGGCGGGGGAGTCCGGCACCTACTGGGCGATCGGCGAGGTCGGCGGCGTCAAGCTGGAGTCGCAGCGCATCGGTGACGGCACGCCGCCCCGGATCCACCTCGATATCGAGACCGACGACGTGCCGGCCGAGGTCGCGCGGGTGGTGGCGCTCGGCGCGCGGGTGGTGACCGACCACGACACCTGGGCGGTGCTGGCGGATCCCGCCGGGCTGCCGTTCTGCGTCGTACCCGTCCAGACGGGCGAGCTCTTCGAGCAGCACGCCCTCACCTGGGACTGACGGCGTCTAGAGGGCCAGCGTCACCGCGAGCAGCACCGACAGCACCACCAGCGCCGCCGTCACCAGGATCCCGAGGTTGAACGGCGGCAGCGGGGCGCGGGTGCGCATGGCCCGCTCTACCAGGGCCCAGCGGATCCACGACAGGGTGGCGGTCAGGCCGCCGAAGAGCAGCAGCGCCACGACGAGGACCAGTCGCAGCCCGTCCTGCTCGGGCACCTGGAGCGACTCGAGCGCGACCGCGCCGGCCAGCACGCCGAGGCTGGTGCGCACCCAGGCCAGGAAGGTGCGCTCGTTGGCCAGCGAGTAGCGCGGGTCGGGCTCGTCGCCCGCGTCGTACACCCAGGCCGGGTGCCGTCCGCCGCCCTCCTCGTCCATGTCCGTCATCCTGCCCGATACCTTGCCCGTCATGGACGCCGAGGGCTTCGAGTTCGACCGCCAGATCGCCGTGACCGCCGAGGGTCAGGGCCGGTACGCCGCCGAGATCGACCCGGGCTGGGTGGTCGGTGGCGGGGTCAACGGCGGCTACCTGCTCGCCGTGATCGGCAATGCGG
The DNA here is from genome assembly GCF_037120545.1 of Nocardioides sp. CCNWLW216. Classification (NCBI taxonomy): domain Bacteria; kingdom Bacillati; phylum Actinomycetota; class Actinomycetes; order Propionibacteriales; family Nocardioidaceae; genus Nocardioides; species Nocardioides sp. CCNWLW216. The sequence continues at coordinate 268,728 of NZ_JBBBBJ010000002.1, read as the reverse complement.
TCCGCGCGTCGCTGCCGGCCAAGCCGGACCCGGTCGCGGTCAGCGCCTACTACCTCTCCGCGACCCGGCCGGGCCCGGCGGAGGTCGCGGTGGACGTGCGGCGCGAGGGCGGCCGGGTCGCCACCGTCGCGGCCGACCTGGTGCAGGGGGACGAGAGCCGGATCACCGTGCTGGCGACGTACGGCGACCTGGAGCGCTTCGGCGACGACGTCCGGACCACGGCCGTAGAGCCGGACCTGCCGCCGCTCGAGGAGTGCGTGCGCGGCAGCGACGCCCCGCCGGAGGTGCTGGAGCTTGCGCCGATGATGGGCCGCTTCGACATGCGCTTCCACCCCGACGACGTCGGCTGGGCGGTCGGCGCCCCGAGCGGTCGGGGCGTGATGCGCGCCTGGTTCCGGCTGAACGACGATCGGCAGCCGGACCCGGTCTCCCTGCTGATGGTCGTCGACGCGCTCCCGCCGGTCACCTTCAACCTGGGCCTGATGGGCTGGGCGCCGACCCTCGAGCTGAGCGCCCACGTCCGCGCCCGCCCGGCCCCCGGCTGGCTGAAGGTGCGCCACGAGACCCGCAACCTGGCCGGCGGGATGTTCGAGGAGGACTGCGAGGTCTGGGACTCCACCGGCCGCCTCGTCGCCCAGTCGCGCCAGCTGGCGCTGCAGCCACGGACTTCTTGACCGCGCCGCGCCGGGCTCGGAAGGATCGGCACATGCGCCGCTTCTTCGCCCGACCGGCCGCCTGGAAGGCGCTCGTCCTCGTCGTCGCCTACCTCGTCCTGTACCTGGCCGTCGGGCAGGTGGTCGGCCTGCTCTTCGGCGACGAGATCGACACCGACGACATCCTGGGTACGACGGGCAGCATCTTCTTCGGCCTGGTGCTGCCGATCGCGATCGGCGCGACCTCGCTCGTGGGTCTCTCGGCCGCCCTCGGCTGGCTGCGCGCCCTCTTCGGCCGCCAGCCGGGCCGCGGTCGGCCCTGGATGTGGATCGGCCCTGGATGTGGATCGGCCCGGTCCTGGTCCTCGGCGCCGTCGTCGGTCACCTGGGCTCGGCCGACTGGGACGTGTGGACGACCGAGGAGATCCTGCTGATCCTGGGCCTCGGTCTCTGCATCGGCGTGGCCGAGGAGCTCGCCACCCGGGGCCTGGCTGTGAAGATCCTGCGCGACGCCGGCCACCGCGAGCGGTTCGTGATGGTCGTGTCCTCGCTGCTGTTCGCGCTGATGCACCTGGTCAACCTGCTGTCCGGGATGAAGGTCAGCACGGTCGCGGTCACGGTCGTCTACACCTTCGCCTTCGGCACCTGCATGTACCTCGCCATGCGCGTCACCGGCTCCCTCTGGGCCGCGATCCTGCTCCACGCCGCCACCGACCCCAGCACCTTCCTCGCCTCGGGCGGCCTCGACGAGGCCGTCACCGACCAGACCGGCGGTTGGTCGCTCCTCGCCGCGCTGATGACGATCCTGATGATCGTCTTCGCCCTGGTCGCCGTCGTCCTGGTGCGCGACGACCGTCCGGCCACTGCGAGGGCCTGATGGACGCCTTCGCGCCGGGCACGGTCGTCGAGCGCCGCGAGGTGCTGCACGGGCAGGTCTGGCTCTCGACGCCGGTCACCGTGGTCGACGACGACGGCGAGACGCTCGCCGTCCGCCTCGTCCCGGGAGCGCCGATGACCTACCCCGACCACCCCTTCGGTCAGCACCCGTGGGCGGGCGTCGACACCTGGGGCGGCACCACCGTGCTGCAGCTCCACCGGGCGGGCGACTGGTACGCCGTGTGGCGGATGTTCGAGGGCGACAGCGACCTCGGCTGGTAGGTGAACTTCGAGGCGCCGGTACGTCGGGGGTCCGGTTGGTTCGAGACCGTGGACTATGGCCTCGACCTCGTGATCATGCCCAGCGGCTCGCGCACCTGGAAGGACGTCGACGACCCGGACGAGCTCGTCCGCGAGGGGCGGATCACCCGGGAGGTCGCCGACGAGCTGCGCACCCGGGCCGCCGCCCTGGCAGAGGACCTCGACGCTGGGCGTCGCTGGTGGGCGGGCTGGGACGGGTGGACGCTGGAGGCGCGCCCGTAGCCCTGAGCGGGCGGGCCGTCAGGGCTGCGGGGTGGTGGTGCCGGTGTGGTCGCGCGTGAACGTCAGACCGTTGGGTGATCGCCAGATGAACGTGGTGTCGTCGATCTTGTCGTAGCGCCACCTGGTGTGGGTCTTGGCGCGGTGATGTCGTCGGCAGAGGGGTGCGATGTTGCAGTCGCACGTGGCGCCGCCGTTGGATGCGGGGTCGTTGTGGTCGTGGTCGCAGGACCGGGCGCGGCGGCGGCACCAGGGGAAGACGCAGGAGTGTTGGAGGAGTGCTTGGCGTTCTTTGAGCCGGTCGGGGACCTCGTAGGCGTCTACGTGGACGTGGTCGGTGAGGTCGATGACGGGCTTGATGACGACCTGGCTGTCGCTGCTCTGACACCAGGACCGCACCTGCTCGACGGACACCATCGATCGGGTGTTCTCGACGCGGGCGATCGCGGCGTCGGCGAGGTGCACGTGCACGACGACCTGCCGGGGTCGCTTCCGGTCGGGGTCGGGGTCGGCGTTCAGGTCCAGGGTGAGCTGGCGGCGGGCGAGGTCACCGACGGCGATGGACCGGCGTACGTCGAGGGAGAGCCCGTCGGCGGCGATCGTGCCGAGGTGGGTCGCACCCCGCGCGACCGCGTCCTCCAGATCCAGTGCGTCGACCAGATCCAGGGTTCCGCGGACCTCGACGTGGCCGTCGTAGGAGACCTGCTGGGTCTCGATGTCGAAGTGCCGCACCTCGGCCGCATCCCGCGCGCGCTGGGCCGCGGCCTCGGGGTCGAAACGGGTGCGGGCTTCTTCGATGGTGCGGTCGAGTTGGGCGATGGAGATCTTGTGCGCCACTGAGGCGACGTGGGTGTCGACGAACTCGGCGCCGTCCTCAGGCAGGTCGATGGTCTCCGCCGCGATGCGTCGGGCCTTCCAGACCGGGAGGTCGAGGGACTGGACGCGTTCGTAGACCCTGGGCAGTCGGTGGGCGAGCTCGACGGCGTGGCCGAGGTAGATCCGCCCGGAGTCCGATGACAGGCCGAGCGCGGCGGAGAACTCCAGCACACTGAACTCGGCGATCAGGGGTGCGCCGGGTCCGGCGATGGCCATCTCGTCCTCGCAGCCCGGCACCCACGCCGCGGCGGCATCGTGCAGGGAGTCGGTGGAGTGCATCCCGGCCCAGGCGACCGCAGCAGCGAGCTGGTCGGCCTCGGCCTGCAACTGCACAGATCGTCGGGCGCGGACGAAGGCGAGCACCGTGGGTGCGGTGTCGCAGTCGTCGAGGTCCCGAGCCATGCCCTCATTCTACTCGAACAGGTGATCGAATGCGAGGGTTGTTCACAGCCTTGTTCGAACGGTCGACCCGAAGGAACCGAAAGCTAGAAGCAGGCTCGTGATGGCCCTTGATCACCGCGGACGGTGAGCCCCCTTCTTTCAGTAAATGTCTTTGAACCGGCCTGGTGCCAGGCGCAGACGCCGCGGCAGAGGCCGGCTCGAACGAGGTCAGCGGCAGGGCTGCGGGGGTCTCGACGGGCGTTCAGGACTTCGTCCTTCACTGCTCGACCACCGGTGAAGGCCACCGGCGAGGGCCACCGGCCGCAGAATGCTGAGCAGTCAGTCGAAGGCGCGTCGGGGCATGGCGAAGACCCACCGCCGCCGGGGGTGCTCGGAGACCGACCAGAGCAGGTCGCGGTCGGGCATCCACGAGAGGTCCTCGGGTCCCATCGGGGCGGCCCAGCGGTGCCGGCGCAGCGCGCCGGGCGCGCCGGCGTACACGGAGCCGGGCATCCACGGGCCGTGCGAGCGGGTGAGGTAGTGCCGCCCGCCGACGACCACGACGCCCTGGGTGCGTACGACGGCGCCCTCGTCCGCCACCAGCGGGTACGACGCCCCGTCGTCCCCGGTCGCCAGCAGCCGGGTGGCCGGGTCGATGTCGTAGCGGGCGATCCGGCGGGTCTGCGACGAGCTCCCGTACTCGCCGACCACCAGCGCGGGTCCGGCCGGGTCGTAGGAGCAAAAGGAGTACCGCAGCTTCTCGGTGCCCGAGGGGGTGACCGCCCGGTAGGAGGACCGCACGGGCAGCACCAGCTCGTGCCCGAGCACCCCGCCGGGAACGCGGGCGAGGTCGTCCAGCCGGCAGGTCAGCAGCCCGCGTCCGGTCGCGGCGACGTGCAGGAACCCGCCGTGCCAGGCGAGCCCGCCCGCATGGGCGTGGACCGGCTCGAGGGAAGGCGTCACCAGCAGCACGTGGCGGTAGCGGCGGGAGTCGAGGTCGAGGAAGGTCACCCGCGCGCCGTGGGAGGCCTTCGAGTACCAGCTGATGGCCAGCACCCGGCCGGTCCCGGGCACGTCCTCCCAGGTGATCCCCTGGGGCCACCAGTGCGGGTCGCGGCGGTCCGCCGCGTCCCACGTCAGCGCCCGTCGTACGGCGAGGCCGGGGGCCAGCGTGCGTCGGGCCCGCCGGTCCAGCGCGCCCAGGAGGCCGTCCAGCCCGACCCGCTCGCCGACCGGCGTGAGGTCTTCGTCGGTGCGGACGAGGTGCACACCCGGGAGCGACGACATGCCACGCAACGTAGCCTCACGCCCGTGAAGCAGGTGGTCGGTGCCGCGATCGTGCGCGGGGGGAAGGTGCTCGCGACCCGTCGTACGACGCCGCCGGAGCTGGCCGGCCGCTGGGAGCTCCCGGGCGGCAAGGTCGAGCCGGGGGAGTCGCCGTCGGACGCGCTGGAGCGCGAGGTCGCCGAGGAGCTGGACTGCACCGTCGAGGTGACGGGATGGCTCACCGGGACGACGCGGATCAGCGACACCCACGAGCTGCGGGTGGCGACCGCTCGGCTCCGCGGCGGCGGCGAGCCCGACCCCACCGAGCACGACCAGGTCCGGTGGCTCGGGCCCGACGAGCTCGGCGACGTCGACTGGCTGGAGCCCGACCGCCCGTTCCTCGGCGAGATCGAGCACGTCCTCCGTGCGACGCCCGGCACCGGCCTGCGGGTCATCGTCTTCGAGGAGGACGACGCGGAGGCTGTGGCCGCCCGCCTGCGCGCCGAGGGGTACGACGCCTGGGTGGTCCGCGAGCGGCTTGCGGGCGAGGACGACGACGAGGACCATCCCTGGGCGGTCCTGTCGGACGCGCCCGAGATGCTGCTGGAGCTGTTGGTCGACGAGCACGACGGCTGGCTGGACCGCGAGGAACAGACCGGGCCGGCCGGGAGTTCGACAGCGAGGAGCCCGCTCGAGCTCCCGACCCAGCCGCGCCGCATCAAAAACCTAGGATCGCCCCATGACCGCTGACCAGCGCCTCCTCCTCGTGCACGCCCACCCCGACGACGAGGTGATCGGCAACGGCGCGACGATGGCGAAGTACGTCGCCGAGGGCCGCGGGGTCACCCTCGTCACCTGCACGGCCGGCGAGATGGGCGAGATCCTGGTCCCCGAACTGGAGCACCTCGCCGCCGACCGCGACGACCAGTTGGGTGAGCACCGTCGCGGCGAGCTGGCCAACGCGATGAAGGCGCTCGGTGTGAGCGACCACCGCTTCCTCGGCGGCTTCGGCGCCTACCGCGACTCGGGCATGAAGTGGCACGAGGACGGCCACGCGATCGCCGCCGACGAGACCGATCCGCGGGCCTTCGCGAACGCCGACCTGACCGAGGCCTCCGCCCACCTGGTGGCGATCATCCGCGAGCTCCGCCCGCAGGTGCTGGTGACGTACGACGAGTTCGGCGGCTACGGCCACCCCGACCACATCCAGGCCCACCGGGTCGCGACGTACGGCGCCGCGCTGGCCGCGGTCCCGTCGTACCGCCCGGACCTCGGGGAGGCCTGGGACGTCGCGAAGATCTACTGGGGCGCGATGTCGGAGAGCCGGATGCGGGCCAGCCTGCGGGCGCTGCGCGAGGCCGGCGACACCACGACCTTCGAGGGCATGGACCCCGACGGCCCCCTCCCGCACTTCATCACCGCCGACGAGAACCTCGCGGCGGTCGTGGCGGCCGACGACTACGTCGACGCGAAGATGGCGGCGATGAAGGCGCACGCCAGCCAGATCACCCTGGACGGGCCGTTCTTCGCGCTGAGCAACAACCAGGGCAGCAGCGTCTGGGGCCACGAGTTCTATCGGATCGCCAAGGGCGAGCGCGGCGAGCTGGGCGAGGACGGTCTCGAGACCGACCTCTTCGCCGGTCTGTAGGCCGCGTGCGGGTCCTGGTCCGGCTGGTCTCCCTGGCCGGGTGCCTCCTGGTCGGCGCCGCCACCGGCCTGGCGTCCGTGGCGCTGCACCAGCTCTGGTGGGGCCTGCTCCTCGGGGTGCTCGCCCCGGCCGCGGCCCTGGTCGCGTTGCCCCCGGGCTGGACGTCCCGACTGCCCTTCGCGCTGGGGTGGATCGCGATGGTCGGCTACCTCACGGTGCCGCGTCCGGAGGGCGACTTCGTGATCGGCAACGGCCTCGCCGGCTACGTGCTCCTCGCCGCCGCGATGGCGTTCCTGGTCGCGGGCCTGGTGACCCTCCCGCGGCGGGGGGCACCGGAGCGCGCCGACCCGGAACCTAGGATGACCGCGTGAAGAACAAGAGCGAGCGGGCCGGCGGCCGGGCTGTCGTCCTGGTGGTGCTCGCTCTGGCGCTGCTGGTCGCGGGCGGCTGGGGAGCGGCGTACGCCGTCGCGGGGGACAAGGTCCCGCGCGGTACGACGGTCGCCGGGGTCGACGTCGGCGGTCGTACGCAGGCCGACGCGGTCCGGGCGCTCGAGGACGGTCTCGCCGAGCGGCTCGACCAGCCGATCGCGGTCACGGTCGGTGAGACGACCGAGGACGTCACCCCCGCCGACGCCGGGCTCTCGGTCGACCTCGACGCCTCCGTGGAGGCGGCGGGTGGCGGCCGCAGCTGGAAGCCCGGCCGGCTCTGGGACTACTTCACCGGTGGCGAGGACCTCGACCCGGTCGTCCAGGTCGACGACGCCACGATGGGCGAGCTGCTGGACCGCCTCGGGGCCGAGGCCGGGACGCTCCCCAAGGACGGCGGCCTGAGCTTCGAGGGCTCCGGGGTGACCCCCGTCGATCCCGAGGTCGGGGAGGCCATCGACCCCGACGTGGCGGCCGAGGCCATCACCGCCGCCTACCTCGCCGACGAGCCGGCGGTCGAGCTGGAGCTCGTCGAGGCGCAGCCCGACATCGACGAGGCCGACGTGCAGGCCGCGCTCGACGACTTCGCCAACCCCGCTCTCTCCGGGCCGGTGACCCTGGTCTTCGGCGATTCGCCGGTGCGGCTCGCGCCGCGCGACTTCAGCGCGGCCCTCGGGGTGAAGGCCGAGGGAGGCGTGCTGGTCCCCGACATCGACGAGAAGGCGCTCACGGCCCTGGTCGACGACGGCATCGCCGAGCGGGGCGCCCCGGTCGACGCGACCGTCGTCCTGCGCAACGGCAAGCCGAAGGTGGTGCCGGCCAAGCCGGGTGTCACCTACGAGCCGGCCGACGTCGCATCGGCCTTCCTCGCGCTGCTGACCAAGCCCGAGGGCGAGCGCCAGCAGGAGGTCGAGGCGACGGTCGACGAGCCGGAGTTCTCGACCAAGGACGCCCGGCAGCTGCGGATCCGCGAGAAGGTCTCGACCTTCACCACCTACTACCCGCCGGCGTCGTACCGCGACACCAACATCGGCCGGGCCGCCGAGCTGGTCGACGGCACCGTCCTGAAGCCGGGCGAGACGTTCTCGCTCAACGACATCGTCGGGGAGCGCACGGTCGAGAACGGCTTCACCACCGGCACGATCATCAGCAACGGTATCTTCAAGGAGGACCTCGGCGGCGGGGTCTCGCAGATGGCCACCACGACCTTCAACGCGGCGTTCTTCGCCGGGCTGAAGGACGTCGAGCACAAGCCCCACTCGGTCTACATCGACCGCTACCCGGTCGGTCGCGAGGCCACTGTCGCCTGGGGCGCGGTCGACCTCCGGTTCACCAACGACACGCCGTACGGCGTCCTCATCCACGCGAACGTCATCCCGAGCGCCGGCCGCTCGCAGGGCACGGTCACGGTCAGCATGTGGTCGACCAAGGTCTGGGACATCACCACGACGACCTCCGGCCGCTACAACACCACCGCGCCCAAGACCCGCATCCTGACGACCCCCGACTGCCTGCCCAACAACGGCTACTCCGGCTTCGACGTCGACGTGAAGCGGTTCTTCGCCAAGCCCGGCTCCGACACGGTCGAGAAGACCGAGAACTTCCACACGACCTACATCCCCAGCGACACGGTCGTGTGCAAGAAGCCCGGCGAGGACGAGAAGCCCGAGCAGTAACGACCGTCACACCGGCTCGTTGGGTCGGTATGCGTCGAGTGCTCATCGCCGCCCTCTCGGGCCTGTTCCTGACCCTGGTCGCCCCCGTGGCCGGCCCCGCCCAGGCGGCGCCCACGCTGCCGCCGTTCGCCGTGGACCCGCCGGGCGCCAACGACTGGTCCTGCCGGCCGAGTGCCGCCCGCCCGGTGCCGGTCGTGCTCGTGCACGGCACCTTCGGCGACCGCCAGCACCTGCTGGAGCCGCTCTCCGCCACGCTCGCGGGACGCGGCTGGTGCGTCTTCTCCCTCGATTACGGCAACCGCGGCACCGGCGACGTCGCGGCCTCCGCCGCCGAGCTGAAGCGGTACGTCGACCGTGTGCTCGCCGCAACCGGCGCGGCCCGGGTCTCGCTCGTCGGCCACTCGCAGGGCGGGATGATGCCGCGCTACTTCATCAAGAACCTCGGCGGCGCCGCGGTCGTCGACGACCTGGTCGGCCTGGCGCCGTCCAACCACGGCACCACCCTCGTCCCGCAGGGATGGTCGGTGCCGTTCTGCGTGGCCTGCGACCAGCAGGCCGCCGGCTCCCCGTTCCTCACCGCGCTGAACGCGGGTGACGAGACCCCCGGCGACGTGAGCTACACCCAGGTCACGACCCGGTACGACGAGGTCGTCGTCCCGCACACCTCGGGCCACCTCGCGGCCGGTCCACAGGTCACCAACCTGACCGTCCAGGACGCCTGCCCGCTGGACCTCTCCGAGCACGTGCTGATCCCCACCAGCCGGGCCTCGATCGCCTGGACCGTCGACGCGCTCAGCCACGCCGGGCCGGCCGACCCGGCCCTCGATCCCTGCTCGTGAGGTCCGCTCAGCGCGAGGGCGCCAGATAGCGGTAGCGGTGGTGCTCGGTGAACCCGAGCCCGTCGTACAGCGCGAGGGCGGGGGCGTTGTCGCCCAGCACCTGCAGGTACGCCGTCGTCGCGCCCTGCTCGGCGCCCCACTCCAGCAGCGCGGCCATCACCTGCAGGCCCAGCCCGCGGCGCCGGTGCTCGGGCGCGACGGCGATGGCCCGGAAGCCGACCCAGTCGCGCTCGACGGAGGCGACGCCCGACGCGCGGTCGCCGATCCGGGCGACGGCGTGGGCGCCGTCCCCGGTCACCTCGACGGCCTCGACGTCCACGCCCGCCAGGGATCGCGAGGCCCGGGCCACCCCGGTGACCTGGAAGACCGTGTCGGCGTCACCGCTCTCCGGGCCCCAGCCGTGGCCGCGGAAGAGCGCGTCCTCCGGCGAGTCCGGGAGTACGGCGGCGATCGGCCGGCCGGTGCGCCCGGCGTACCACTCGAGGACCCGTTCGTAGTCGCCGTCGGCCCCGGACGGCTCGAAGGCCAGCACGGAGTTGGCCCGGCGAGCGGTCTCGCCGGGGGAGTGTCGCAGCACCCAGGCGCCCAGGGGCTCGGTCTCGAGGTCGGTCCACAGGGCCATCGACCGGACCTGGGCCTCCTGGGGCGACGCCCGGTGACGGATCGACGGGCGGGGCGGAACCGGCTTGCCGGAGACGATGTCGGCGAGGGGGATCTCGACCGGGGCGCCGCCCTCCGGCAGCACCATGCAGGTCGTCGGTCCCCAGGCGGTGCAGGTGCCGAGAAGGTCGGTGAACGCCGGTCCTCCGGTCGGTCCCGTCTCCCCGCGGACGAGTCGCCGGACCACGATCCGCTGGCCCACGACGTGCGGACCAAGCATGTGCTTGGTCACATGCTGACGTCGATCATCGTTCTGCACCCCCGGGATACTAGGCTGGGGTCGAGCAGTTGCTCCCACCAGCATTTCAGGAGGACCCGGTGACGTACGTCATCTCTCAGCCCTGTGTCGATGTCAAGGACCGTGCCTGCGTCGACGAGTGCCCCGTCGACTGCATCTACGAGGGCAAGCGGATGCTGTACATCCACCCGGACGAGTGCGTCGACTGCGGCGCCTGCGAGCCGGTCTGCCCCGTCGAGGCGATCTTCTACGAGGACGACGTCCCGGAGGAGAACAAGGACTACTACGACGCCAACGTGAAGTTCTTCGACGACCTGGGCTCCCCGGGTGGCGCCGCCAAGATGGGCGAGATCGACCACGACCACCCGATGATCGCTGCGCTCCCGCCGCAGAACCAGGACCACTGACCCGGATGCAGCGGGGGGCCGTCTCCGCACGGCTCCCCGACTTCCCGTGGGACCACCTGACGGCGTACGCCGAGCAGGCCCGTGCCCACCCCGACGGGGTCGTCGACCTCTCGGTCGGGACGCCCGTCGACTCGACCCCCGAGGTCGCGCAGCATGCTCTGCGTGAGGCGGCCGACAGTCCCGGCTACCCGGTGACCATCGGTCGTGCCGACCTCCGCCAGGCCTGCATCGACTGGCTGGAGCGCCGGCACGGCGTGACCGGCCTGGGCCTCGACCGGGTGCTCCCCGTAATCGGCTCCAAGGAGCTGATCGGCTCGATGGCCGTCCACCTCGGGATCGGTCCGGGCGACCTGATCGCCTACCCCGAGCTGGCCTACCCGACCTACGAGGTCGGTGCGGCGCTGGCCGGTGCCCGCGCCGTCGCGACCGACTCGCTGACGTCGTTCGGCCCCGAGGTCCCGGCCCTGCTGTGGCTGAACTCGCCCTCGAACCCCACCGGTCGGGTCCTGCCGCCGGAGCACCTGCGCAAGGTCGTCGACTGGTGCCGCGAGCGCGGCACGATCCTGGTCTCCGACGAGTGCTACCTGGAGTGCGCCTGGGAGGCGTCCCCGGTCTCGGTCCTGCACCCCGACATCAGCGGCGGCTCGCACGACGGCATCCTCGCGGTCCACTCGCTGTCCAAGCGCTCCAACCTCGCGGGCTACCGCTGCGCCTTCGTGGCCGGCGACCCCACGCTGGTCGGGGAGCTGCTCGCCGTACGCAAGAACCTCGGCCTGCAGATGCCCGGCCCCCAGCAGGTCGCGATGAAGGCTGCGCTCGACGACGACGACCACGCGCTGGAGCAGCACGGCCGGTACGCCGCCCGCCGCGCCCGGCTGCGCGCGGCGCTCGAGGGCGCCGGCTTCCGGGTCGACCACTCCGAGGCGTCGCTCTACCTCTGGTCCACGCGCGACGAGGACTGCTGGACCACCGTCGCCGCGCTGGCCGAGCAGGGCATCCTGGTCGCGCCGGGCTCGTTCTACGGGACCGCGGGCGCACGCCACGTGCGGGTGGCGTTCACCGCGACCGACGAGCGCGTCGACGCAGCGGTCGCCCGGCTCGGTCGGTAGGGCCGGGGAGGGGCCCGGGAGGGCTCAGGCGGAGACCGGCAGCGTCAGGTCGTGGCCGTCGGGCGTCAGGTAGTGACCGTCGTCGAACAGCACGATGCCGTTGCACAGCCGGCACCAGCCCTGGTCCATGCGGTCGGCCACGACGTGGGCGCTGCAGCGGTCGGCGGCATCGGTGGTCGGGCAGCTCGGGGTGTGAGTACACATCAGCGTGTCCTCCGGGAGTGTGGGGGTGGGTTCTTCTATGGAACGCCATCGGCAGCCGGGGCGCTGCTCTTCGGATTTCCCTGTGGAGAACCTTCATGAACGCCGGTCTGGACCGGATCGGACCCGTCTTGCGTGAACAGGATGGGTCTCGACATGCGCCTTCTGACTTCGCAGGCTCAGTCAGAGCGCTCGCTCGACCACCAACGACGGGCCCGCTGGCGCCTGCCCGTCAGTCGAACACATCCACGTGCACGTGGTCGCGGTGCTCCAGGATCGCCGGGTCGCCGGCGCGATCCGGGGCGTCATAGTCACGCCAGCCGTCGTCGGACCGGCGGGCGGTCCAGATCTTGGCGTCGAAGATGACCGTCTGGATGTCCAGCCGCTCGGCCTGGGCCACGAGGTAGTGCGCCACCGCCCAGCCCCGGACGTTCGTGGTGTCGTTGACCGGCCGGAAGAAGATGTCGACGGCGCGGCCCTCGTAGTGGGCGGAGCCCTCCATGTGCCCGGTCGACACCCCGCCCGGCTCGAAACCGCCCAGGGACAGGTCGCCGAAGACGGCCAGCGCCTCACGCCGTACGACGTCCGCGCGGCGGACCAGACCGCTGTCGCTCAGCCCGTCCGGCGCCGCGGCGGCGTCGCCCTCGACTCGGCAGGTGAAGGCGGCCGGGGAGTTGCCGGTCAGTGCCGACGCGAGCACCCGCGCGTCGGCCTCGTGGTCGGCGTACGCGTCGGGAAAGGCCGAGCGCTGGACGGTCTGCGCGGCGACCGTGACCTCCATCGACCGGTAGCCGTCGACCTTCTCCAAAGCGTCGTAGAAGGCGTTGGTCGCGTAGACCGGGTCGAGGACCTCCTCCTCGGTGCCCCAGCCCTGCGACGGCCGCTGCTGGAAGAGCCCGAGGGAGTCGGCGTCGCCGTACTCGAGGTTGACGATCTTGGACTCCTGGTACGCCGTGGCCAGCGCGATCGTCGCGGCCCGCGCGGGCAGCCCGCGGCTCACCGCGATCGCGGTGATGAGCGCGGCGTTCTCGGCCTGCTCGGGGTCCAGGGTGACGGTGGTGCCGTCGACCGTCGCCGTGCACTGCTCCGGCGGGGCGAAGGGGCTGATGTCGCGGAGCCGGTCGATCCCGACGGTGACGGCGACGGCCCCCAGCGCGGCGACGCCGAGCAGCGCCACCCCCGTCCGCACCCTCCCTAGACCTGGCATGGTGCCAGTGTCCGGACGGGGTGAAATCCTCTCAGCGGGCTCTCAGTTCTGGTGCAGCGCAGCGTTGAGGGCGACGCCCTCGGACTTCCACGGGACGGCCTCGATCGCGCCCGTCACCGAGTTGCGGCGGAAGAGCACGTTGCTCGCACCCGACAGCTCCAGCGCCTTGACGACCTGGGGCTTGCCGTCCAGGTCCGTGATGGTGACCTTCGTGCCGGCGGTCACGTAGGTGCCGGCCTCGACCACGCAGTCGTCGCCGAGCGAGATGCCGAGCCCGGAGTTGGCGCCGAGCAGGCAGCGCTCGCCGATCGAGATGACCTGCTTCCCGCCGCCCGAGAGGGTGCCCATGATCGAGGCGCCGCCGCCGACGTCGGAGCCGTCCCCGACCACGACGCCGCCCGAGATCCGGCCCTCGACCATCGACGTGCCGAGCGTGCCGGCGTTGAAGTTCACGAAGCCCTCGTGCATGACGGTGGTGCCGGCGGCCAGGTGGGCGCCGAGCCGGACCCGGTCGGCGTCGCCGATGCGCACGCCGGAGGGGACGACGTAGTCGACCATCCGCGGGAACTTGTCGACGCCGAAGACCGTGACGTGCTGCCCGGCCGCGCGCAGCCGGGCGCGGGTGAGCTCGAAGCCCTCGACCGCGCACGGGCCGGCGGAGGTCCACACGACGTTGGTGAGCAGGCCGAAGACGCCGTCGAGCGAGAGACCGTGCGGCTGGACGAGCCGGGTGCTGAGCAGGTGCAGGCGCAGCCACGCGTCCTCGGTCGAGGCCGGGGCGGCGGCCAGGTCGGCGATCTCCACCAGCGTCACCCGGCGCTCGACCCGCCGGACGGTGTCGGTGCCCTCGAGCGCGACCAGATCCTTCGGCGGCGCGGCGTCGGCGGGCTTCTCGCCCAGCGCGGGCTCGGGGAACCAGGTGTCGAGGACGGTCTCGTCGGCGGCGTACGTCGTCAGGCCGTAGCCCCAGGCAGCGGTGGTCACGGGCGTCCACCCTACGGGGTTCCTAGAGTGGGGAGATGTCGCGTCCGGTCTTCGTCCTGCACGACCACCGCAAGCCCCGGCCGCACCTCGACCTCCGGCTGGAGGAGGACGGGGTGCTCCGGTCCTGGGCGGTGCCGAAGGGGCTCCCGACCGACGTCCGGCACGACCGGCTCGCGGTCGCCGTGGACGACCACGACCTCGACCACGCGTCGTACACCGACGAGCACAAGTCGATCGCCGACCACGGGTGGTGGGAGCTGGAGGACCGGACGGAGCGCCGGTTCGTGTTCGTGCTGCACGGGGAGACCGGCAGCCGGCGCTACGCCCTGATCCACACGGGCGCGGACTGGCTGCTCCACCTCACGAAGGAGCAGCCCTAGTCCGTCCGCTCCTGGTCAGTCGTCCTGCTCGGTCCGCAGCACCTCGCCGGTGGCGGCGTCGACCACGACCGTCTGCTCGGTGGCGGTGTCCTCGTCGAGCTGGATCTCCCAGACCGCCGTACCGGCGCTGAGCTCGAGGTCGAGCCCGGTGACCGTGCCGGACGGTACGGCGCCGCGCGCCGCCTCGACCGCCCCCGCGGGGTCGACGGTCGCGTCGGCCAGCAGCTGCTCCCGCTCGGCCCGGTCGTCGGTGTCGTCCGCGTCGTCGCGGTCCTCGACGGGCTCGCGGGTCACGCTGGAGCCGTCGGCGGCGAGGGCCAGGTCGAAGCTGGTCGCGTCGGCGTCCACGACGTCCGCCTCCCAGCCGCCGGCCTCCAGGTCGAGGGTGAACAGGGTCCCGCCCGGGACGGCGCCGGCGGCGGTCGCCGCCGCGGCCAGGAGGGTGCTGTCGTCGCCGGCGGGGGCGTCGGCCGGGGCGGAGGACGCGCCGTCGGACGGCGTGGCGGGCGCGGAGGACGCCGGGGTCTGCTCGGCCGCCTGCTCGGCCCGGTCCTCGGCCCGGTCGTCCGCGTCGTCGTCACCCCCGCAGGCGACGAGCGCCAGAGCGAGGGGGAGCGAGAGGGCGGCGAAAGCGGTACGGCGGGTGTTCACGGGAGGTCTCCTCGGTTCGGTGGACGGTACGGGTCCACCGTGCGTCGGCCCGCGCTAACCGCACGCGAACCGACCCTCAAGGCGAGGCAAAGAGGGCTACTGACCCGTCCGTCCGTCGACGCACTCGCGCAGGAGGTCGGCGTGGCCGCAGTGCCGGGCGTACTCCTCGATCAGGTGCACCACCAGGTCGCGGACGCTCACGGTGCCCTCGTCGCCGGGCATCGGGAGCTCGCGGCCGAGGTCGGCCTCGGGCACGCCCGCGAACCACTCCTCGGCCTTCGCGACCTCGCGCCGCCAGGTGGCGAAGGCGTCGTCCACGCACTCGTGCGTCGGCTCGGCGCCGTTGAAGTCGTGGTCGCGGTCCTCGGTGGTCCGGTAGAGCCGGCCCTCGCCGGTGGCCTGCGCGACGCGCTGGAACCAGCTGTGCTCGACCGCGGCCAGGTGCCGGACCAGCCCGAGCAGGCTCATGGTGCTGGGCGGCACGCTGCGGGAGGCGAGCTGCTCGGGGGTCAGCCCGTCGCACTTCAGCCCGAGGGTGAGTCGGTAGTTGGCGAGGTACACGACGTACGTCGCCTTCTCGCCGTGCGGGTTGCCGTAGGTGCGGGGGTCCTCGGTCTCGGGCAGCCACAGGTCGCTCATCACCCCACCCGACCAGCAGCGGCCGGTGGACGGCAACCGGGTTCTGCCGGTGCCCGCCGACGGCGGGTGGTCGCTGCTCGCCCGCGTGGACGACGACCACCCGACGGCCGAGGTCGAGCCGGCCGGGGTGAGCGCGCCGATCGACCGGCACCAGATCCTGCGCGCCTGAACCGATTGGCGGCCGCACCCGGGCCCGCCGTACGATTTGTCCACAGGCGCTCGAGCCGTCATCAGCGGTGAGCCTCCGGAAGAACGCCCCCGGTGAGACGAGGGTCAGTAGAACCGGACGGGTAGGCCCGTCACAGCCGTGAACGAAGCGGTCCGTCGGCAGACGGGCAAGCGAGGTGGTACCGCGGCAGCGATGTCGTCCTCGTGGCCAGCAGCCCGAGCACGACGTACCGCAGGAGATGCCGCTCATGACCTATCCGAAGGTCTCCACCGACGCCACGGGCGCCGTCCCGTCGAGCCCGCGCTTCCCCGACGTCGAGGAGCGGGTGCTGGCCTACTGGGCCGCCGACGGCACCTTCCAGGCGAGCATCGACCAGCGCGACCCCGGCGCCGACGGCTCCAACGAGTTCGTCTTCTACGACGGCCCGCCGTTCGCCAACGGCCTGCCGCACTACGGCCACCTGCTCACCGGCTACGTCAAGGACCTGGTGCCGCGCTACCAGACGATGCGCGGCAAGCGGGTCGAGCGCCGGTTCGGCTGGGACACCCACGGGCTGCCGGCCGAGCTCGAGGCGATGCGCCTCAACGGCATCAAGACCACCGACGAGATCGTCGAGATGGGCATCGACAAGTTCAACGACGCCTGCCGCGAGTCGGTGATGAAGTACACCGGCGAGTGGCGCGACTACGTGACCCGTCAGGCGCGCTGGGTCGACTTCGAGAACGACTACCGCACCATGAACGCCGACTACATGGAGTCGGTCATCTGGGCGTTCAAGGGCCTGCACGACAAGGGCCTCGTCTACGAGGGCTTCCGCGTGCTGCCCTACTGCTGGAACGACGAGACGCCGCTGTCCAACCACGAGCTGCGGATGGACGACGACGTCTACCAGATGCGGCAGGACCCGGCCGTCACCGTCGGGTACGACGTCACCACCGACGGCCCGCTGCAGGGCGTCAAGCTGCTCGTCTGGACGACCACGCCGTGGACCCTGCCGAGCAACCTCGCGGTCATGGTCGGCGCCGACATCGACTACGTCGTGGTGGTTCACGAGGGCACCCGCTACCTGCTGGCCGAGGCGCGGCTGGCGTCGTACGCCCGGGAGCTCGGCGACGAGCCCGAGGTCGTGTCGCGGCACGTCGGCGCTGATCTCGTGGGGCTGACCTACACGCCGCCGTTCAGCTACTACCTGGGTCACGAGAACGCCTTCCGTGTGGTCGCGGCCGAGTTCGTCACGACCACCGACGGCACCGGGCTCGTGCACACCGCCGGCGCCTTCGGTGAGGACGACAAGGTGGTCACCGACCGCGAGGGCATCGAGGCGGTGATGCCGGTCGGCAAGGACGGGAAGTTCACGTTCCCGGTCACCGACTACGAGGGCCTGCAGGTCTTCGAGGCCAACCTGCCGATCATCGACGACCTCAAGGCCGTCACCCGCGGCGAGGCCGGCGGCTCGGTCACGCCCGGCACCGTGCTGCTGCGCCGCGAGACCTACGACCACTCCTACCCGCACTGCTGGCGCTGCCGCGAGCCCCTGATCTACAAGGGCGTCTCGTCGTGGTTCGTCCAGGTGACCGCGATCAAGGAGCGGATGCTGGAGCTCAACCAGCAGATCCGCTGGGTCCCAGACCACATCCAGGACGGCCAGTTCGGCCGCTGGCTGGAGAACGCCCGTGACTGGTCGATCACCCGCAACCGGTTCTGGGGCTCCCCGGTGCCGGTGTGGAAGAGCGACGACCCGACGTACCCGCGCCTGGACGTCTACGGCTCGTTCGAGGAGATCGAGCGCGACTTCGGCCGACTGCCGCGCAACGCCGCGGGCGAGCGCGACCTGCACCGGCCGTGGGTCGACGAGCTCACCCGGCCGAACCCGGACGACCCGACCGGTCGCTCGACCATGCGGCGGGTCACCGACGTGCTCGACGTGTGGTTCGACTCGGGCTCGATGTCGTATGCCCAGGTGCACTACCCGTTCGAGAACGCGGAGTGGTTCGACGGCACGGCGGAGAAGAAGGGCCACTTCCCGGGCGACTTCATCGTCGAGTACATCGGCCAGACCCGCGGCTGGTTCTACACGCTGCACATCCTGGCCACCGCGCTGTTCGACAAGCCGGCCTTCGAGGCCTGCATCAGCCACGGGATCGTGCTCGGCTCCGACGGCAACAAGATGTCGAAGTCGCTGCGCAACTACCCCGACGTCAGCGAGGTCTTCGACCGCGACGGCGCCGACGCCATGCGCTGGTTCCTGATGTCCTCGCCGATCCTGCGCGGCGGCAACCTGGTCGTCACCGAGCAGGGCATCCGCGACTCGGTCCGCCAGGTGCTGATGCCGCTGTGGAACAGCTGGTACTTCTTCCAGCTCTACGCCAACGCCGCCGCCGGTGGTCAGGGGCACGACGCCGCCGCGCGCACCGACTCCACGGACCCGCTGGACCGCTACCTGCTCGCCAAGGCCCGCCAGTACGTCGAGCAGATGACCGCCACGCTCGACGACTACGCCGTCGCCGACGCCTGCGACGTCACGCGCTCGTTCCTCGACGTGCTGACCAACTGGTACATCCGACGCTCCCGCGACCGGTTCTGGGGCGACAGCGCGGACGCGTTCGACACCCTCTACACGGTGCTGGAGATCGTCTGCCGCACCACCGCGCCGCTGCTCCCGCTCACCACCGAGGAGGTCTGGCGCGGTCTGACCGGCGAGCGGTCGGTCCACCTGACCGACTGGCCGTCCGCCGACGAGCTGCCGGCCGACGACGCACTGGTGGCGGCCATGGACCAGGTGCGCGACGTCTGTTCGGCGACCTCCGCGCTCCGCAAGGCCGCGGGTCACCGCAACCGGCTGCCGCTGGCGACCCTGACCGTGGTGGTCGACGACCCGGCCGCGCTGGCCGGGTTCGAGGGCATCGTCCGCGACGAGGTCAACGTGAAGGACGTCCGGTTGCTGGCGGCCGACGCGCCCGAGGCGGCGTCGTACGGCGTCTCGCAGCGGCTGTCCGTCAACGCCCGCGCGGCGGGTCCGCGCCTCGGCCGCGAGGTGCAGGTCGCGATCAAGGGCTCGAAGTCCGGCGACTGGTCGGTGGCCGAGGACGGCACCGTCACCGCCGGTGGCCTGGTGCTGGAGGAGGGCGAGTACACCCTCGAGACCGTCGCCGGTGCTGCCGACGAGACCACCGCGGTCGGGATGCTCCCGCGCGGCGGCTTCGTCGTCCTCGACACGGCGGTCACCCCGGAGCTGGCCGCCGAGGGCCTGGCCCGCGACCTGGTTCGCCAGGTCCAGCAGGCCCGGCGCGACGCCGGCCTCGAGGTCTCGGACCGGATCGCCCTGACCGTCGCCGGCTCGGCGGAGGTCCAGGCCGCCGCCCGCACCCACGAGCAGCTGATCACCAGCGAGACCCTCGCGACGTCGTACGACGTGGTGGCCGATGGGGGCGCCGAGCCGACGGTCGAGGTCACGAAGGCC
The DNA here is from genome assembly GCF_037120545.1 of Nocardioides sp. CCNWLW216. Classification (NCBI taxonomy): domain Bacteria; kingdom Bacillati; phylum Actinomycetota; class Actinomycetes; order Propionibacteriales; family Nocardioidaceae; genus Nocardioides; species Nocardioides sp. CCNWLW216. The sequence continues at coordinate 249,440 of NZ_JBBBBJ010000002.1, read as the reverse complement.
TGACGAGGTCCGGGTCAGCACCCCCCGGTGCTGACCCGGACCCTCCTCAGCGGACGCGCAGCGCGGTGATGGTCGGGCTGCCGACCCGGATGCTCTCTCCGGGCATCTCGGTGCAACGGATCGAGACCGGCGTGGCGTCGGTGCTGACCACGACCTGCTGCAGGGTGAGCGACTGCGTCTCGCCCGGCGTCCCGTTGGCGGCGAGCGGTGTGCGCGCCTCGGCGAGCACCGAGTCGCCGCGGACCAGGCCGCAGCGGTCGGTGAGTGCGAGGGCCGGGCCGTCGAAGTTGTCGACCGAGAGGGTTCCGACGACCAGCCAGGTGCCGGAGCCGATCGGGGTGGCGGCGACGGCGTCACAGTCGTCGAGCCCCGTGTCGCTGCAGGTCCCGAGGTTGTGGTCAGGGGCGTCGTGGACCCGGACCTCGTTCAGGACGGCGGGAGCCAGCCGGTCGGGGCCCAGGCTCCCGGCCTTCACGTCGACACCGGTCAGCGAGCCGTCCTTCACGTCGACGCCGGTCACGCTGCCGTTCTTGACGTCGACGCCGGTCGCGCTGCCGTTCTTCAGGTCGACCGAGGTGATGGTGCCGTTCTTGATCTGCTTGCCGGTGATCAGCTTGGCCGCCGTCGCCCCACCGGCCAGGCCGACGACGAGCAGCAGGGTCGCCAGCAGCAGGGCCAGGGGAGCGGTGATCAGGCGGGGAGTGGTGCGGGACATGGGGGAATCCTCCGAGTCGGGCGGGTCGCGACGGTCGCGACCTCATGCCTCGACCCTCCCGCGACCGGCACCCCCGGGCATGAGGGAGGAACCCCCAAAGGTCGGAGGGGGGTCAGCCCAGGCCGAGCCGTCCCGCCAGGCGGTCGAGCGAGCCCACGACCTCGTCGGGGGACTTGTCGGGGACGCCCCAGATGAGCTCGGACACGCCGGCCTCGGCCCAGGCGGCGAGGTCGGCCGGGTCGGGCTTGAAGGCGATGAGGACCCGGATGTCGGGGATCCCGTCGCGACCGGCCTCGGTCCAGGCCGTCTTCAGTGCCTCGATCTGGTCGCTGATGTCGGTCTGGGTGGGGGTGGTCATCCAGCCGTCGGCATTCTCGGCGATCCACCGGAAGGTCTTCGGCCCGCCGCCGGCGCCGATGATCAGCGGGATGTGGGCGGCCGGCTTGGGGTAGGCCCAGGACGGCCCGAAGGAGACGAACTCCCCGTCGTACGACGCCTCCTCCTGCGTCCACAGGGCACGCATCGCCTCGACGTACTCCTTCAGCACCGTCCGGCGCTTCGCCGCCGGGACGTGGTGGTCGGCCAGCTCGTCGGTGTTCCAGCCGAACCCCGCGCCGATCGAGACCCGGCCGCCGGAGAGGTGGTCGAGCGTGGCGATCGACTTGGCGAGGGTGATCGGGTCGGACTCGACCGGCAGCGCGACGGCGGTCGAGAGCCCGATCCGGGTGGTGACCGCGGCGGCGGTCGCGAGCGACACCCACGGGTCGAGGGTGCGCAGGTAGCGGTCGTCGGGCAGCGACTCGTCGCCGGTGCCGGGGTGCGCGGCGGTCCGCTTGACCGGGATGTGGGTGTGCTCGGGCACGTAGAGCGTGTCGAACCCGCGGTCCTCGGCCGCCGTCGCGAGGGCGGCCGGCGTGATGCCGCGGTCGGAGGTGAAGAGCACGATCCCGTTGCGCATGGCTGCACACTAGAACCGGTTCTAGTGACGTGGAAGCGCAGTCCCGCTCAGGTGCACCGCCGTGATCGGGACGCCAGCGGGCGCCTCGCCGGCCCCAGGAACGGCGCAATGGCGCCGACGGGGGGACCCAGGCCGCGCTACCGGCCCGTAGCCAGCGCAATTGCGCCGGTTCGGGGCCGGCCCGCGGCGCCCTCGGCGCGGGAGGAGAGCACGAGGACGGCGCTGGCCGCGCCGGCCCGCCTGCTTGGATAGCCCCATGACGACCCTCGACCTCACCGCCGACGCCGTCACCCTGACCCGCCAGCTCGTCGACCTCGAGTCGGTCAGCAAGGACGAGCAGGCGATCGCGGACGCCGTCGAGGCTGCCCTGCGCGCGCTCCCGCACCTCGCCGTGACCCGACGCGGCCACACGGTGGTCGCCCGCACCGACCTGGGTCGTGACGAGCGGGTCGTGATCGCCGGCCACCTCGACACGGTGCCCGTCAACGACAACCTGCCGAGCCGCCTCGACGAGGAGGCCGGGATCCTGCACGGCCTCGGCACCTGCGACATGAAGGGCGGCGACGCGGTCATCCTGCGCCTCGCCGCCACGGTCCCCGAGCCGGTTCGCGACGTCACCTTCATCCTCTACGAGGGCGAGGAGATCGAGGCCGAGTTCAACGGCCTCAGGCACCTCGCGGAGAGCGACCCCGAGCTGATGGCGGCGGACTTCGCGATCCTGATGGAGCCGTCCAACGCCGTCGTTGAGGCCGGCTGCCAGGGCACCCTCCGGGTCGAGGTCCGGACCACGGGGGAGCGCGCCCACTCCGCGCGCAGCTGGCGCGGCGTCAACGCGATCCACGGCGCCGCCGAGGTGCTGGCCCGGCTGAACTCCTACGAGGCACGCCGGCCGGTCATCGACGGGCTGGAGTACCACGAGGGCCTCAACGCCGTCTTCATCCGCGGCGGCGTGGCCGGCAACGTGCTGCCCGACGAGTGCGTCGTCGAGGTCAACTTCCGCTTCGCCCCCGACCGCAGCGAGGCCGAGGCCGAGGCGTTCGTCCGCGAGTTCTTCGCCGGGTACGACGTCCGCCTCACCGACACCGCCCCCGGAGCGCTGCCGGGCCTGGACCGGCCCGCCGCGCGGGCCTTCGTCGAGGCCGTCGGCGGCGAGGTGAACCCCAAGTTCGGCTGGACCGACGTCGCGCGGTTCACCGCCCTCGGGATCCCCGCGGTCAACTACGGACCGGGCGACCCGATGTTCGCCCACAAGCAGGACGAGCACGTGCCGGTCGAGCACGTCGAGCGCTGCGAGGCCCGCCTGCGGGCCTGGCTGGAAGGACGGTGACCCGGTGGTGAGGTCCAAGCGGAAGGGCCCGGTCCTGCAACGGCGCGACCAGGTCGAGTTCTCGACCACCGACCAGCGGCTGCTGGACTCCCGGGGTCCGGCCGACTGGGTGCACGCCGACCCGTGGCGGGTGCTGCGCATCCAGGCCGAGTTCGTCGAGGGCTTCGGCACGCTGGCCGAGCTGGGCCCGGCGGTGGCCGTCTTCGGCTCCGCGCGCACCGAGCGCGAGCACCCGTCGTACGCCGCGGGGGAGGAAGCGGGTCGCAAGCTCGTCGAGGCCGGCTTCGCGGTGGTCACGGGCGGCGGCCCGGGGGCGATGGAGGCGGCCAACAAGGGCGCCTGCGAGGCCGACGGGCTCAGTGTCGGCCTCGGCATCGAGCTGCCCTTCGAGTCGGGCCTCAACGACTGGGTCGACGTCGGCATCAACTTCCGCTACTTCTTCGTCCGCAAGACGATGTTCGTGAAGTACACCCAGGGCTTCATCGTGCTCCCGGGCGGCGTCGGCACCCTCGACGAGCTGTTCGAGGCGATGACCCTGGTCCAGACCCAGAAGATCACCCGCTTCCCGATCGTGCTGCTCGGCACCGACTACTGGGGCGGCCTGATCGACTGGCTGCGCGGCACCGTGCTGGCCGAGGGCCGGATCTCGCAGTCCGACCTCGACGCGCTGCTGGTCACCGACGACATCGACGAGGCCGTCGCGCTGATGGTCGCCGCCCGGGACGAGCCGATCGGGGAGGACACCCCGTGATGTGGCTCTTCGCCGTCCTGGTCGTGCTCGCGATGGGCGTCGTGGCCATGGTCGCGGCCGGCCGGGGCGCCCCCCTGGCGGAGGCGTACGACGACCGCGTCGACGCGACCGTCCCCGCGGCCGGGCCGGTCAGTGCCGACGACCTGCGCCGGGTGCGGTTCCCGCTGGCGTTCCGGGGCTACCGGATGCAGGAGGTCGACGCACTGCTCGACCGCCTCGCGGCCGAGCGCGAGGAGGCCGCCACCGTGGTCGCCGACGATGCTCCGGAGCCGATTCCGGGGCCGGAGTCGGAGCCGATGCGGGAGTGGTCGCCGCCGCCCGTCGATGGCCCCCCGCCTCCGGCGTAGGGCAGACTGCCCGCCGTGTCACCCGAAGTCACCTACGCCGTCGTCGGCGTCCTGACCGGTCTCGCGGCCGTGGTCGTGGTCCTCACCCGGCTCCGCCTGCGCCGTGCCGAGGTCGCCGGCCGCCTGGAGGTCGGGCCTGCGCTGCTGAACCTGCACACCGGTGCGGGCGTGCTCGCGCTGATCGCCTGGGTGGCGTTCCTGCTCGCCCCGGAGAGCCACCCGCTGGGCGGCAGCCTCGTCGGGCTGGCCGCCGTGGGGCTGTGGTGGCTGGTCGCGCTGGCCGGCCTGCTGATCCTGGTCCGCTGGCTGCCGAGCCGGGGGCGGCACGCCGCCGAGGAGCGCACCGACAGCTGGTCGTCGGGCCCGGGGCTGTCGGTCCTGGCCCACGTCGGCATGGTGGTCGGGGTCGGCGTGTTCACCTGGGCCTACCTCGTCCAGAAGGTGTGATGGGCGCATGATGCGACGTCTCGGGACCCTGCTCGCCTCGCTCACCCTCGTGGTGGCGTTCGCCCCGACCCCACCGGCCGCGGCCGAGCCCACCGTGATCGACAAGGTGGTGATCGGCCGCTCGGTCCAGGACCGCCCGATCGTCGCCTACCACCTCGGCAAGCCAGGTCGGAAGGTCCCGACGGTCGTGCTGATCGCGACCATGCACGGCAACGAGGCGGCACCCCGCCAGATCCTGCAGGCGCTGGTCAAGGGGGAGCCGGTCCGCCGGCTCGACCTGTGGGTGGTGCCGACGTACAACCCCGACGGCCTCGCCGCCGGCACCCGCAAGAACGCCCGCGGGGTCGACCTCAACCGCAACTTCCCCTACCGCTGGGCCGACCTGGACGGCGGCTACGAGTCGGGCAGCGGGCCCGCGTCCGAGCCGGAGACGAAGGCGATGATGGGCTTCCTCCGCGACGTGCGGCCCGACCACATCCTCAGCTTCCACCAGCCGCTGCACGGCGTCGACACGGACACCAAGAACAAGCCCCTCGCCCGCCGGGTGGCCCGGGTGCTGCGGCTGCCGGGCAAGACCTTCGACTGCGGCGGCGTCTGCCACGGGACGATGACGGGCTGGTACAACGACCGGTTCCGCGGCAACGCCCTCACCGTCGAGTACGGCGCCCGCCCGAGCAGGCGGCAGATGACCCGGGTCGCCCCGGAGCAGGTCCTCCGCGTCTTCCGCGCCTGGCGCGGCTACCGGACGGTCGAGGAGCGCCCCAACCGGGGCTGAACCCCCGCTAACGCCCCTCGAAGACCGGCTTCTCCTTGGCCACGAAGGCGGCCACGGCGCGCTGGTGGTCCTCGGTCGCCCCGCTCTTCTGCATCATCGAGCTCTCGAACTCCAGGGCCTCGGTGAAGGTGTGGGCCGCGGCGTAGCCGACGGAGCGCCGGATCGCGCCGAGGGCCACGGTCGGCCCGGCGGCCAGCCGGGCGGCCAGCGTCTGCGCCTCGGCGGCCAACTCGTCGGCGGGCAGCACCTGCGTCGCGAGGCCCAGTGCGAGGGCCTCGTCGGCCTTCACGGTGCGGGGGAAGTAGAGCAGCTCCAGGGCCTTGGCCTGCCCCACCAGCAGCGGCAGGTGGTAGCTGGCGCCGGTGTCGCAGGACAGGGCGACGTTGGCGAAGGCCAGGTTGAAGCCCGCGGTGTCGGCGACCAGCCGGAGGTCGCAGGCGAAGGCCAGGCTCGCGCCCGCCCCGGCCGCGACGCCGTTGACCGCGGCGATGACCGGCTTGGCCATGCCGGCGAGCGCGGTCACGATCGGGTTGTAGTGCTCGTCGACGGTGCGGAAGAGCGCGTCGCTGCCACCGCCTCGAAGCAGTTGGATGTGCTCCTTGAGGTCCTGGCCGGTGCAGAAGGCGCGCCCGGTGCCGGTGAGCACCACGCACCGGACGGCGTCGTCGTCGGCGACCTGCTGCACGACCTCTCGGAGCAGCACCTTGGTGGCCACGTCGAGGCTGTTCATGGCCTCGGGGCGGTTCAAGGTGATCGTGGCGACGCCGTTTGAGATGTCGAGAAGAACGGGAGCATCGGTCATGGCCGCAGTCTGCCGCACCCGGGTTCACCCGGACTGTGGCACGGCACACCCCCGTCATGGGGGATAATGGTCGACGCACACGGCGTCGCGGGTCCCCCTGGTCCGTGAACGCCCCTGGACAGAAGGAAGAGGTGCCGGATGGCGGCGATGAAGCCGCGGACGGGCGACGGTCCGCTGGAGGTCACCAAGGAAGGACGCGGCATCGTCATGCGCGTCCCCCTCGAAGGCGGAGGCCGCCTCGTTGTCGAGCTCAACGCCGAGGAAGCCGGCGCCCTCGGTGATGCACTCAAGGACGTCGTGGGCTGAGGTTGACGACCTCACCGGCACGCCCTGATCTCCCGACCCAGGTCTCACCTCCGGACTTCGCCCTCAGCGACGTGCTCCCGCACGCCGTCCTCGGCGTCGAGGTGGTGGCCCTCCCGGTGCTGCCCGCGGACGGCGAGGGGGACGGTCCGCTGCTCGGCCCCGGCGCCGAGCAGCTGGCCGACCAGCTGGGCCTGGACCTGCTCGCGGTGCTCGAGCAGGACCGGGCGAGCGGCAAGGCGGGCGAGGTCACCTCGTTGCCCGTGCCGCTGGGCGGTCCGGAGAACGCGGAGCTGCGCCAGGTGCTGCTCGTCGGGGTCGGCGATCAGCGTCCCGACGACCTGCGCCGGGCCGGGGCCGCGCTCGCGCGGGCCGCGGTCGACCGCGCCTCGGTCGCCACCTCGGTGGCGGCCGTCGCCGACGAGGCGGGCCTGGAGGCGTTCGTGGTCGGGGCCATGCTCGGCTCGTTCCGCTTCCACTGGCGCTCCACGCCGCCCGAGCACGTGCCGGTCGGACGGATCGTCGTCGCCGGGCGTCCCGAGGGCGACACGCCGGTGCTGCGTCGGGCCGTCGCGGTCGGTGGCGCCGGCTGGCGGGCCCGGCAGTTGGCGACCGTGCCGTCCAACCTGAAGAGTCCGGCCTGGCTCGCCGAGCAGGCGCGCCTGGTCGCGGACGAGGCCGGCCTGGCCTACGAGGTCTGGGACGAGCAGCGGCTCGCCGCCGAGGGCTTCGGCGGGATCCTCGGGGTCGGCCAGGCCTCGGCCACGCCGCCGCGCCTGGTCCGCCTCGACTACACCCCGCGCAAGGCCACCCGTCGTACGCCCACGGTGGTGCTGGTCGGCAAGGGCATCACCTTCGACACCGGTGGTCTGTCGATCAAGCCCGGCGAGGCGATGTCCACGATGAAGCGCGACATGACCGGCGGCGCCGTGGTGCTGTCGGTGCTCGCCGCACTGGCCGAGGTCGACTGCCCGGTCCGGGTCGTCGGGCTGGTGCCGATGGCGGAGAACGCCGTCTCCGGCAACGCGCTGCGCCCCGGCGACGTGGTCCGGCACTGGGGCGGCCGGACGACCGAGGTGACCAACACCGACGCGGAGGGCCGGGTCGTGATGGCCGACGCCCTCGCGTACGCCGTCGCCACCCTCGACCCGGCGGTCGTCGTCGACATCGCCACCCTGACCGGCGCGATGAAGGTCGCGCTCGGCCAGCAGGTCGGCGGGTTCTTCGCCAACCGCGACGCCCTCGCCGAGCGGGTCGCGGCGGCGGGCGCCGCTGCCGGGGAGCCGCTGTGGCGCTTCCCGCTCGCGTCGGTCTACGAGGACAAGATCGCCTCCAAGGTCGCCGACGCCGACAACGCCGGCGGCGGACCCGGGGCGATCACCGCCGCGCTCTTCCTCCAGCACTTCGTGGGCGACGTGCCGTGGGCCCACCTCGATGTCGCCTCGGTCGGTGACTCCCCGTCCGAGTCCTTCGAGTGGACCACCGGCCCGACCGGCTTCGGGGCGCGCGCCCTGCTCGCCTGGCTGGGCGGCCCGGCGCCGCTCGACGGGATCTGAGCGTGCTCGGGCTGTCGATCCGCTGGTCGCTGGTCGACGCGCCCGACGGCGTCGAGGACGAGCTCGCGTCGTACGTCGCGGGCACGTCCCACGCCCGGTTCACCGGCATGTCCGGGCTGCGCTTCAAGACCTGGCGAGTACGCCGCGGCGAGTGGTTCGAGGGCACCTACGTCTTCGCCACCGATGAGGCGCGCGCGGCGTTCGAGGAGGAGTTCCGCGCCGGCGCGGCCGACGTGCCGGGGTCGCGGATGGTCGGCAGTCCGCCGGTGCTGATCGAGGCGTTCGACGTGGTCGCGATCGCCGAGGGCTGGGAGGGCTTCGAGGCCGCAGCCCGTTACTGACCGGTCTCCTGGCCGGTCTCCGAGACCGCCTCGAACGCGGCGGTCGCACCGGTCAGGTAGCGCTGGACGACCGCGAGCTCCTCCGGGGTGAACGCCTCCTCCAGCTCCCGCAGGCCGACGAACATCGGCATCAGGTGCGCGACCAGCTCGGTGCGTCCCGACTCCGTCAGGTGCACCTCGGTCCGTCGCCGGTCGTGGTCGTGCGGGCGACGCTCGACGTGCCCGCGCGCAGCCAGCCGGTCGACGATGCCGGTCGAGGCCGCCGTGCTGACGCCCAGCCGACGGGCCACCTCGGCGGGGCCGAGGGGCGCCGCGGACAGGTGCTGCAGGGTGACCAGCTCCGACTCGCCCAGTCCGGCCGTGCGGGCGACGTGGTGGCGCAGTCGCACACCCGCCTCGACCAGCTCGCGGAGCAGGGCCGACGTGGGGTGGTTCACGGGGGCGGTCGTTTCCTTCACCTACTTAGTGGTTAACCTAGTTAGCGATTGTACCAACGTCGCTCGAAGGACAAGCATGCCCTCGCCCGTCCGTCTCATCACCGGCCGCCGCACCGCGTGGCTGGTCGCTCTGCTTCCGCTGCTGCTCGCCGGGGTCGTCCTCGGTCTGGTCGGGGAGGGGGAGCGGGACCGAAGTCCGCTGGACTCCCTGCCCGCCGGACTCGACAGCACGCTCGGAACCGAGCTCCAGGAGCGCCTGCCCGCCGCGGACAGCTCCGTCGCGATCGTCCTGGTGACGGCCGACGCGGGTCGCCTGGACCAGGCCGCGCTCGACGCCGTACCCGTGGAGTCCGAGCTGACCGTGTCCGACGACCAGACGGCGGCGATCGCCGTGGTGCCGGTCGAGACGGACGACGGCGGCAACACCTCCGACGCGGTCGCGGACCTGCGCGCGTCGCTCGACGAGGCGCTGCCGGACGGTGTCACCGGGCAGGTGACCGGTCCGGCCGCCATCCAGGCCGACCTGTCGGCGGTGTTCGAGGGCGCCGACCTGCGGCTGCTGATGGCCACCGCGCTGATCGTGGCCCTGTTGCTCGTCGTCACCTACCGCAGCCCGGTCCTGTGGATCGTCCCGCTGGCCGTGGTCGGCATCGCCGACCGGTTGGCCGCGGTCGTGGCGACCCAGGTGCTCGCCGCGGTCGACGTGGCCTGGGACGAGTCGACGGTCGGCATCCTGTCCGTCCTGGTCTTCGGGGCGGGCACCAACTACTCGCTGCTGCTCATCTCCCGCTACCGCGACGAGCTCCGCCGGCACGGGCCCCGGCACCGCGCGATGGCCGAGGCGCTGCGTCGTACGGCGGAGCCTGTGCTCGCCAGCGGGACCACGGTCGTCCTCGGCCTGCTGACCCTCCTGCTCTCGCTGACCCCGACGACCCGCGGACTTGGCCTCGCCTGCGCGGTCGGGGTCGTGGTGGCGGTGTTCTTCGCGCTGGTGGTCCTGCCCGCGACCCTGGTCCTGTTCGGACGCTGGGTCTTCTGGCCCCGGGTCCCGCGCCAGGGGGAGCCGGCGCTGGTGGACGGCAACGGGATCTGGCACCGGGTCGGACAGCGGGTGGCCGGACGCCCCGGCACCTTCGTGACCGGCAGCGCGCTGCTGCTCGCGGTGCTGGCCCTCGGCGCCTTCCGCATCGACACCGGCCTGGACCGCTCCGAGCAGTTCCTGGACGAGCCCGAGGCGATCTCGGCCGCGGCCCGCGCCGCCGAGTCCTTCCCCGCCGGGCTGACCGATCCCGCGCAGGTGGTGACGACCGAGGACCCCGCCTCCGTGCAGGAGCGCGTCGCCGCGGTCGAGGGCGTGCAGTCGGTCCGCCCGAGCGCGGAGGGCGACGGCGTCAGCCAGCTAGACGTCGTGCTGACCGGCGCGTCAGGGTCGGACGAGGCCCGCGACACCGTCGACCGCATCCGCGACGCGGTGGACGGGCTCGACGACACCCATGTGCTCGGGGCCGAGGCGGAGGGGATCGACGAGAAGGAGGGCGCCGCACGCGACCGGCTGCTGATCCTGCCGCTCATCCTGGTCCTGGTGCTCGGTGCGCTGCTGCTGCTCCTGCGCTCGATCGTGGCCGCCGGCCTCCTGGTGCTGACCGTGCTGGCGACGTACCTGGCCAGCCTCGGGCTCTCCTGGTGGCTGTTCACCGGGATCCTCGGCTTCGAGGCCCTGGACACCAGCACGCCGCTCTTCGCGTTCCTGTTCCTGGTCGCGCTGGGCGTCGACTACAACATCTTCCTGGTGACCCGCGCCCGGGAGGAGGGGCGCGAGCACGGCTCCCGCGACGGGATGCTCCGGGCGCTCACCGCGACCGGCGGGGTGATCACGAGCGCCGGCATCCTGCTCGCGGCCGTGTTCGCCGTCCTCGGCGTGCTTCCGCTGGTCGTGCTCGCCCAGATCGGCACGGTCATCTGCCTGGGCGTCCTGCTCGACACGCTGCTCGTGCGCACCGTCCTCGTCCCGGCCCTGGCCATCCGGCTCGGTGACCGGTTCTGGTGGCCGCGTCGAGTCTGAGGCGGGGAGCGCTGTCCTACTTACCCGGATAAGGCCCCTTCCCGGACGTTCCCGGGCGAAGCTTCGGCCGGGAACGTCCGGGAAACCCTGAGCGGTGAGGCCGGTGGGACCTGAGTGACTCAGGAGGCGTCCTACTTCCCCTGATCACCGGGTAAGTAGGACAACGGCCCGGCAGCCCTCAGTCCTGCGGCGTCCACTCCTTCTTGGCGAGGAGCAGCCCGTCACCCACGGGCAGCAGGACCGGGACCAGCTCGTCGTGGGCGGCAACCTCGCGGCCCAGGTCGCGGATGGCGACGGTCTCCTCGTCGCGGCGGGCGGGGTCGGCGACCCGGTCGTGCCAGAGCGCGTTGTCGAAGGCCACCACGCCGCCGGGTCGGAGCAGGCGGAGGGCCTCGCGCAGGTAGGCGCCGTACTCGCGCTTGTCGCCGTCGCAGAACACGATGTCGTAGTGGCCGTCGGTCAGCCGGGGGAGTACGTCGAGGGCCGCGCCGGAGATGGTGCGCGCACGCTGGCTGGGGATCTGGGCCTCGGTGAACGACTGGCGGGCCAGGCGCTGGTGCTCGGCCTCGATGTCGACGGTGGTCAGCACGCCGTCGGCGCGCATGCCGCGCAGCAGCCAGAGGCCGGACACGCCGGTGCCGGTGCCGATCTCGACCACGGCCCGGGCCTCCAGGACCGAGGCGAGGAACCGCAGCGCGGCACCGCCGCCGGAGCCGATGGCGGTCACGCCGACCTCCTCGGCCCGCGACCGGGCCGAGGCGAGCACGTCGTCCTCGGCGACGTACGCCTCTGAGTAGGACCAGCTCGCGGCGTTGATGGGCGTCGTCACCGGCTCAACGTATCGCGATCACGCCGTGCCGACCGGGAACACGGCCGCAGGCCCGCTCGTTGGCACGGATGGATCCTGGCTCACAGGGTCCTTTCAGCAAGGTGACCTAGCGTACGGAGGGACGGGACGTTGTTCAGGTCGAGAGGGGTCCCCGTGGACGTTCAGCAGGAGAGTGCGACGACGGTCCCCACGTGGGACGAGATCGTGGAGCGCCACTCCGACCGGGTCTACCGCCTCGCCTACCGGCTGACCGGCAACCGCCACGACGCCGAGGACCTCACGCAGGAGGTCTTCGTCCGCGTCTTCCGCTCGCTGTCGACCTACACGCCCGGCACCTTCGAGGGCTGGCTGCACCGGATCACTACCAACCTCTTCCTCGACCAGGCCCGCCGCAAGCAGCGGATCCGCTTCGACGCGCTCTCCGACGAGCGGGCCGACCGGCTCACCAGCGCCTCGCCGGCGCCCGAGGCCGCCTACGCCGACCAACGCTTCGACGACGACGTGGAGCGGGCACTCGCGACCCTGCCGCCGGACTTCCGGGCCGCGGTCGTGCTGTGCGACGTCGAGGGCCTGTCCTACGAGGAGATCGCCGAGATCCTCGGCGCCAAGCTCGGCACCGTCCGCTCGCGCATCCACCGTGGCCGCGCGATGCTCCGCACCGCGCTGGCCCACCGCGCGCCGGGGGCCGGCCGCGCCCGCTACTCCGGTCCCGCCACCGGCCCGATCGCCCTCCCGGGGCGCGCATGATCGGCCACCTCGGCTCCCGCGCGAGCGCCCTGCTCGACGGCCAGCTCTCGGCGGAGGAGTCCGAGCGTGCCTGGGCCCACGTCCACCAGTGCCACCTCTGTCGCGACCTCGTCGAGCGTGAGGGCTGGGTGAAGACCCGGCTGGCCGGGCTCTCCCTCGACGGCGGCTGCACGCCGGCCGGGCTGAAGGGCTCGTTGCTCGGCGCGCCCGACTGCCGTCCCGCCGAGATGGGCATCCCGCCGGGCGACCTCTTCCTCGCGATGAGCGGACGCCCCGAGTCGCGACCCCGTCGTACGGCGGGTCTCGCCGCGATCGGTGGCGGCGCCGTGGGTGCCGCGGTGATGGGCGTGCTGGTGCTCGGCACCGCCCCGGCCGACGCACCCAACCTCGAGCGTCGGGCGCCGGTCACCTCGCTGCCGAACTCCACCACCTCGCAGGCCCCGCTGCCGGCGACGCGGAGCGTCCGGCAGCCCTGACCCGGTCGCCGCAGGCGGTCGGGCCGACGGCCATTTCGGGCGACAGGTGATGATGGAGCCGTGAACGACGCAGGCCAGACGCCGCCGCCGGACGACTCCCGGGCGGACGACGACGCCACCCAGCCGATCGGTCCCGCCCAGCCGAGCGGGCCCAGCGGCCCGTCGTGGGTCCCGCCGACCCACCAGCCGCCGGCCGGTCCGGTGCCCGCCGCCTCCTGGCCGCCGTTCCCCCCGCCCGGCACCCAGCCGCTCCCGGTCGCCCCGGTGCCGCCGAGGCACGCGGCGGACCGCGGACGGGTCAGCGGGTGGGTCTGGCCGTCGGTCGCCGCCCTGGCGCTGGTCCTCGGCCTCGCCGGGGGCGTGGTGGGCTCGGTCGTGTACGACGAGCTCAACGACCACGACGGACCCGGCTCGGTGAGCGAGGGGCTGGCCGGGGTCGACGTCGTCGAGACGCCCCCGCTGCCGGCCGACGACGGCTCGATCGCCGCGGTCGCGCAGGAGCTGTTGCCGAGCACCGTCCAGATCTCCGCCGAGTTCGAGGGCCAGGCGAACGGCGCCACCGGCTCCGGCTTCGTGCTGGACCGCCAGGGCCACGTCGTCACCAACAACCACGTCGTCGCCGACGCCGCGAAGGAGGACGGTCCGATCGCGATCGTCGACCAGGACGGCAACCGCTACGAGGCGACGGTCGTGGGCCGCAGCCCGGTCTACGACCTCGCGGTGCTCTACTCCGAGGAGGCCAAGGAGCTGGCGCCGGCCGCCCTCGGCGCCTCGCGCTCGCTGCGGGTCGGGGAGGGCGTGGTGGCCATCGGCTCCCCGCTCGGTCTCAGCTCGACGGTCACGGCCGGCATCGTCAGCGCCCTGCAGCGCCCGGTGTCGACGGGCGACGCGGCCAGCGAGTCGTCGTACATCAACGCGGTGCAGACCGACGCGGCCATCAACCCGGGCAACTCGGGCGGTCCGCTGGTCAACCTGCGGGGTCAGGTCGTGGGCGTGAACTCGGCCATCGCCACCACGGGCGGCAGCGGCTTCGGCACCGAGTCCGGCAACATCGGTGTCGGCTTCGCGATCCCGGTCGAGCAGGTGCGGATCACCGCCGACCAGATCCTCAAGAGCGGCGAGGCGCGCTACCCCGTGATCGGGGCGCAGGTCCAGACCGGTCAGCGCGGCAGCGGGGCGGGCGCCGAGATCGACGAGGTCAACGACGGCACCCCGGCGGAGGAGAGCGGCCTGCGCAAGGGCGACGTGATCGTGGCCGTCGAGGGTTCGCGGGTCACCGACGGCATCGCGCTGATCGTGGCGATCCGCTCGCACCAGCCCGGCGAGACGCTGGAGTTCACCATCCGGCGCGGGGACGACGAGGAGACCGTCGAGGTCACCCTCGACTCCGAGGTCGGCTAGACCTGCTCGGAGGGCTGGTCCTGCTCGGCCTCGACGAACGGGTGCTGGTCGACGAACTGGGCGGTCTCGGTGTACATCCGCTGGATGTACTCCTCGAGGACCGAGCCCTCGACGCGCCACTGGCCGCGCCCGCCGATCTTGATGGCGGGCAGGTCGCCGCGGCGCACGAGCGCGTAGACCTGCGCGCTGGAGGTGTTGAGCACCTCGGCCACGTCGGCGAGCGTGAGGAAGCGGGGCGTTCCGGCCATGGGGTCATCGTCGCACCTAGGGCGGCGGGGACGTCGGCAGCACCCGCCGCCTGTGGAGAGGGGTCCTGTGGAGAGGCGGGTGTCTCCACCCGTTCGGGTGGGCATGATGGCGCCGTGTCGAGGAGTCCGGGTGTCCCCACCACGCAGCTGCCGCCGCCCGCGGTGCGGTCCACGACGTCGGGATGGCGCGACCCGCGCCTCTGGGTCGGCGTGGCGATCGTCGCGGTGTCCGTCGTCGCCGGGGGTCGGCTGCTGGCCGCCGCCGACGACACGGTGCAGGTCTGGGCGGTGTCCGCCGAGATGGGACCGGGCGACCGGGTCGGGGAGCCCGACCTGGTGGCCCACCGCGTCCGCTTCGGCGACGACGAGGACCTCGCCGGCTACTTCACCGTCGACGACGAGCTGCCCGCCGACCTCGAGCTGACCCGGGCGGTCGGGGCGGGCGAGCTGCTGCCCCGCGGGGCGGTCGGCACGGTCGGGGAGAGCGGCAGCCTCGAGCTGCCGATCTCGGTCGACCCCGCACTGGTGCCGGCGTCGGTCCGGTCCGGGTCGGTGGTGAGCGTCTACCTCAGCGTTCCGCGTCCGGCGGGGGCGGTCGAGGCCGCCGAGGCCGGTTCGGCTCCCGCGGGCCTGCTCCTGGAGGAGGCCACCGTCGTCGACGCGCCGGCCGCCGGCTCGGGCCTGGCGACCGGTGGTCGGCGGCAGCTGGTGCTGGCGGTCGCCGAGCCCGACGTGGCTCGCTACTTCGAGGCTGTGGGTGCCGTGGCGGACCCGGTCCTGACGGTCGTACGGCGGGGCTGAGCGGTGCCGACCGGGGTGGGCGGGGCGACCGTCGTGCTCGTCGTCGCCGCGGGGGCGGACTGGGAGTCCGCGGCGATCGGCCGCCTCAACGAGACCGCCGGGATCGTGGTCCTGAAGCGCTGCGTGGACGTCGACGACCTGCTTGCGGTCGCGTCGGCGGGTCAGTCCGACGTCGCGGTCCTCGCGCTCGACGCCCCGGGCCTCGACCGCTCGGCCGTCGACCACCTGCACCGGCACGGCGTCGCGCCGGTCGCGGTCGCCCCGGCCGGCGTGCCCGACGAGGCGGCCCGGCTCCGGGCCACCCGGATCGGCGTCCGCAGCGTGCTGGCCGAGACCGACCTGGACGTGCTGTCTCGGACCGTGATCGCGGCCGCCGAGCCGGCGCTCGAGCCCTCTGTCGCGGCCCCGGAGCCGGTCGGGCCCGACGGGCCACCACCGGCCGAGCCGCCACCGGCCCCGGGCCGGGTGGTGGTCGTGTGGGGGCCGCCGGGCTCCCCGGGCCGCACGACGCTGGCCACCGGGCTGGCCGCCGAGCTGGCCCGGCGCGAGCGTCGTACGACGCTGGTCGACGCCGACCCGGTGTCGGCCAGCGTGGCCCAGCAGCTCGGCGTCCTCGACGAGGTGTCCGGGCTGCTCTCGGCCGCCCGGCTCGCCTCGACCGGCGACCTGGAGGAGGGGCTGCCGTCGGTCCAGCGCGCCCTCGACCGGCAGCTGACGGTGGTGACCGGACTGCCGCGGCCGGACCGCTGGGTGGAGGTCCGGCCCGGGGTCGTCGAGCACCTGCTGGGCCTGGCGAGCGCCCAGGGACAGGTGGTGGTCGACACCGGTCCGGTCCTCGAGGACGACGGATCGGGCGACCTCGGGTCCCGCCCCGGTCGGCACCAGCTCACCCTGGAGGCCCTCGACGCGGCCGACGAGGTGATCGTCGTCGGGTCCGCCGACCCGGTCGGCCTGTCGCGGCTGGCCCGCGGCCTGGTCGAGCTGCGTGAGCGCCTGCCGGGCACCCCCGTGCGCGTCGTGGTCAACCGGATGCGCACCTCGCTCGGCTGGTCCGAGCGCGACGTCGCCGGGATGGTTGCCGGGTTCGTCCGCCACGAGAGCCTGCACTTCGTGCCCGACGACCGGGTCACCGTCGACCGGGCGCTGGTCACGGGCAGCACCCTGGTCGCTCAGGGCGACTCGCCCGTCGTCCGCGCGATCGCGGCCGTCGCCGACGGGCTGGTGGGGCCGGCGGCGCCGGCGACGGTCGGACGGCTCAGGCGGCGAAGAGCAGGAAGAGGCCTCCTGCGGTGAAGCCGACCATCGCGAACAGCAGCGGGAGCTGACCGGTCAGCTGGTGGCGCGCCGGGAGCACCTTGATCGCCCGGTCGTGCGCAGCGATCACACCCAGCACGTGCCCGACGACGACCGCGGCCACCTTCGTGTTGGCCAGCAGCGTCGGGTGGTAGGAGAGCCAGTAGTTGACCTGCAGGTCGCCGGTGCCGAGGTAGTTGCTGCCGTCGCCGAACGGGTCGCTGGCCAGGATCAGGGTCAGCTGGCCGACCTCGACGAAGTAGGTCAGGTAGTGGGCCACGATGTAGCCGACGATGATCGGCACGATCGAGTGGGCGAACCGGTTGGGGAGGCTGCGTCGGTCGATCTCCGGGTCGACTCCGGTCGCCATCGTCGCGAGCGCGAAGATGATGCCGATGCCGGCGCAGAAGGTCAGCAGCGCCAGGTTGTTGGCGATCGCCGCCGCGGTGTCGGGTCCGACCGCGCCGTTGGTCGTGATGATGTCGTGTTCCTGGAGGAAGTTCAGCCAGGTCGTGGAGTCGCGGAACGAGTCGAAGGCCGTGCTGCCGAAGAGCACGGCCGTGACGGCCACCAGGCCGGGGCGGGCCACCACGGTGGAGAGGTTCGCGAGCGGGCTGCGGACCACCACCCGCCCGCCGCGGGTGCCCCAGACCGACATCTTGGCGACCAGGCTGGAGTAGACCTCGAAGGGGTCGGCCCGCTCGTAGAAGGTGTTGCCGAACAGAGCGCCGCCGAGCAGCATTGCGGCGACGTACACGGCGCACCACAGGCGGACCGGGCCGAGCTCGGTGGAGTAGGGGTAGACCAGCTCCATCCATACGAAGGCGAAGAGGCCCACGGCGGCGGGCCAGTAGCCGAGCCGCTCGGGGTAGCGGAAGATGCCCTCGTCGGGGTCGCCGCCGGAGACCTTGGCGAACGCGAGGTTGATGGTGCGGACCGGGCTGATCGCTTTCCACACCGGGCCGAGGAGCAGCGAGAAGGGCACCAGGCCCACCCACCACCAGACGTAGAAGATGCCGAAGAACGGGTTGGTGACGCGGTCCTGGCCGAACACGGCGGCCATCGCGGTGTAGAGGAACAGCACCATGCCCAGGACCCGCAGGCCGACGCGGAACGCCGGGTGCGCGACCAGGGCGTCGATCCAGCCGGGAGCAGGCCGACCGGTCTCGCCGTCGTCGTACCGGGGCGTGCGCCAGGCGACGGCGAGGACGGTGAAGGAGACCGTCAGCGCGGCGACCGCGCCCGCGATCGCGAGCTCGGGCGAGATGGGCAGGTCCTGCGCGCCGCCGATGCCGTGGGCGAGCGTGCTGCCGTCGAGTCGGGCCACCTCAGCGGATGGTCAGCCGGATCACGACCTGGTCCAGGTCGTGCGACTCGATGTCGACCACGCCCGGGGCCTGGTTGGCCAGCTTGACCGGGATGGTCGTCGTGCCGGCGCCGTACTCGACCTGCTGCTCGGGGGAGGAGTGGACGTGCAGCTCGCCGGGCTTGTCCGCCTCGACGACGAGCTCGATGTCGCTGCCCTTCGCGATGGTCTCCTCGGCGCCGCGGGGCGTCACCGTGTCGCCGTCGAAGGTGATGTCGAACGAGACCGGCTCACCGTTGCCGGCGGGCGGCTCCTCCTCGTCACCGCAGGCGCTGGTCAGGGCCAGGGTCGCGACGATCACCGCGGCGCTCGCGAGCACTCGGCGCGTCGGACGGTTCCTCATCTTCTGTGGCACGTCTGCCAGAATCCCATGCAGAGCAAGCGAAGGGGTCTCGGGGGCCCGTACGCGCGACGAGAGGCGGGGTGGATGAGCGAGCGGCTGCGGCCACGGGACCTCGCCCTCCTGGCGGAGGAGTCCGCCACCACGCCGATGCACAACGCGACCGTCGAGATCTTCGACCCGGGCGAGTCGGGGTTCGACCACGACCGGTTGGTGCGCCTGATCTCCGACCGGATCTCGTTCGTGCCGCGCTACCGCCAGCGGCTCCAGGCGGTCCCCGGCCGGGTCGCGAACCCGGTCTGGGTCGACGACACGCACTTCGACATCGGCTACCACGTACGACGCTCCGCGCTGCCCCGGCCCGGCACCCTCGGTCAGCTGCAGGAGCTGGTCGCGCGGATCGTGTCGCGCCCCCTCGACCGCAGCCGGCCGCTGTGGGAGGTCTACTTCGTCGAGGGGCTGGCCGACGGGCAGGTGGCCCTGCTCTACAAGGCCCACCAGGTGCTGGTCGACGGCATCGACACCGTCGACCTCGGCCAGGTCCTGCTCGACATGACGCCCGAGCCCAAGGAGCTCGGCGGCGACGCGTGGACGCCCGGCCGACGGCCGTCCCCGGCCGCGCTGCTGGCGGGCGCGGTGCGCGACACGCTCGGCGACGGCACCACCGCGCTCGACACGGTCCGCAGCACCACCGGCTCGGTGCTGCGTGGTGTCGACAGCACGGCGCAGCGGGCCGGGCGGGTCGTCAACGGGCTCGCCGGCCGGCGTCCCGTGCGGGAGAGCCCGTTCGCCGGCCAGCTCTCGCAGCAGCGCCGCGTGGTCGCGGTGTGCACCGACCTCCAGGACTACCGCCGGATCCGCGACGTCCACGGCGGCACCGTCAACGACGTCATCCTGGCCACCGTCACCGGGGCGCTGCGCGCGTGGCTGATGACGCGGGGTTCGCTCTCGGGCCTGCGCCAGATCCGGGCGGTGGTCCCGGTCTCGGTCATCGACCAGGAGCTCGAGGCGACCTCGCTCGGCAGCCAGATCGCCGCGCACCTGGTCGAGCTGCCGATCGGCGAGGCCAGCCCGGTCGTCCGGCTGCACCAGGTCTCCTACTCCTTCAAGGTGCACAAGGAGACCGGCCGCGGGGTGGCCGCCAACCGGCTGGCAGGGATCGCGGGATTCGCCCCGACCACCTTCCACGCCATCGGCTCGCGGGTCGCCGCGGCCGAGCGCGGCCGCGGCTTCCAGCTGACGGTCACCAACGTGCCCGGCCCGCAGTCCCCGCTCTACGCCGCGGGCGCCCGGATGGTCAGCACCTACCCCGTGCCGCCGCTGCTGCCGGGTCACGCGCTCGCCATCGGCGTCACGTCGTACGACGGCCGCGTGTCCTACGGCCTCACCGCCGACCGGGACCTGGTGCCGGACGCCGAGGTGCTCGGCCAGTGCCTCCGCGAGGCCCTCGACGAGCTGCTCGACACCGTGACCGGGGCGCGTCCCCGGGTGCCGCGGGGCCGCCGCAAGGCCGCGAGGAAGGTGAAGCCGTGAGCACCCGCGTCTACGTGCCGACGACGCTGGCCGGGCTGGCGTCGTACGTCGCCGCCGGCGAGGTGCCGGCCTCCGCCGAGCGGTTCGTGGCCCCCGACGAGTCCGAGGAGGGCGAGTACGCCGCCCTCGTCGCCGCCGGGGAGGCCGCCGCGGAGCTGCTGGACGGTCCCGGTCGACGGGTGGTGGTGGTCGGCGAGGCCGCCGACCCGGACGCCGCGGTCGCGTGGCGCCAGGTCGTCGCGGTGCACGCCGATGCGCTCGAGGGGGCCGACCCCGACGACGACCTGGCCTGGTTCGCGACCCAGGAGGTCCCGCACCTGCTCGACGGCTCCGCGTTCTGACTTTTGAGTGCACGACCCCGCGGTGAGAGAGTCGCGGCATGGACGCCATCACCTCCCCGCCGGCTCCCACCAACGAGCCCAACCTCACCTACGCGCCGGGCAGCGCCGAGCGCGAGGCCCTGCTGGTCGAGATCGCGAAGCTGGAGAAGAAGCAGCTCACGCTGAAGGGGTACGTCGGGGGCCGCTGGAAGTCCGGTGGAGGAGCGGAGACCCAGGTCGTCCAGCCCCACGACCACCAGCACGTCCTCGGCTCGTTCAAGGCCTCCACGCAGGCGGACGCGAAGGCGGCGGTGAAGGCGGCCGGGGCGGCGGCCGCCGACTGGAGGGCGCTGCCGTTCGACGAGCGCGCCGCCGTCCTGCTGAAGGCCGCGGACCTGCTCGCGGGCCCGTGGCGCCAGCGGATCAACGCGGCCACGGTCCTCGGCCAGTCCAAGACGGCGTTCCAGGCCGAGATCGACTCGGCGTGCGAGCTGATCGACTTCTGGCGCTACAACGTCCACTACGCGCGCGGCATCCTGGCCGACCAGCCGATCGCGAACAGCCCGGGCATCTGGAACCGCACCGACCACCGCCCGCTCGAGGGCTTCGTCTACGCGATCACGCCCTTCAACTTCACCGCGATCGCCGGCAACCTGCCGACCGCGCCGGCGCTGATGGGCAACACGGTGATCTGGAAGCCGTCGCCGACGCAGCAGCTCGCCGCGTCGCTGACCATGGAGCTGCTGGAGGAGGCCGGGCTGCCGCCGGGTGTCATCAACATGCTCCCCGGTGACGGGATCGACGTCTCCGAGGTCACGCTGGCCTCGCCCGACCTGGCCGGCATCCACTTCACCGGCTCGACCCCGACCTTCCAGCACCTGTGGCGCACGGTCGGGAACAACATCGAGAACTACCGCTCCTACCCGCGCATCGTGGGCGAGACCGGCGGCAAGGACTTCGTGCTCGCGCACCCGTCCGCCGACCCCGACGTCGTCCGCACCGCGCTGGTCCGCGGGGCCTTCGAGTTCCAGGGCCAGAAGTGCTCCGCCGCCTCGCGCGCGTACGTCGCCCGGTCGGTGTGGAAGCGGATGAAGGACGACTTCCTGGCCGAGGTCGAGGCGATCTCGATGGGCGACCCGACCGACCTGTCGCACTTCATGGGCGCGGTCATCGACGACCGGGCGTTCGCCAAGCACGAGCGGGCGATCGCCCGGGCGCGCTCGTCGAGGAAGCTCGACGTGCTGGCCGGCGGGCAGACCGACGACTCGGTCGGGTACTTCGTGCGACCGACGGTCGTCGAGGGCTCGGACCCGTCCGACGAGATGTTCTCCACCGAGTACTTCGGCCCGATCCTCGTCGTGCACGTCTACGACGACGCCGACTTCGAGAAGGTGACCCGCCAGCTGGAGGGCGCCTCGCCGTACGCCCTGACGGGGGCGGTCATCGCCCGGGACCGGGCGGCGATCACCTGGGCGCAGGAGGAGCTGCGCTTCGCGGCCGGCAACTTCTACGTCAACGACAAGCCGACCGGTGCGGTCGTGGGCCAGCAGCCGTTCGGCGGTGGGCGGGCCTCGGGCACCAACGACAAGGCGGGCGCGGCGGTCAACCTGCTGCGCTGGACCTCGCCGCGCTCGATCAAGGAGACGTTCGTCCCGCCGACCGACTACCGCTACCCCTACATGGGCTGATCGTGGTGCTTCCCCTGCACATGGGTGCGCTGCACCCGGTCGAGCAGGCGCTGACGCTGGCGCTGGCCTTCGGCCCGTTCGTCGTGCTCGGGATCGTCGTCGCCGTACGCCGTCGGCAGGACCGCACCGCCGAGGCGGCCGAGGATCAGCGGGACAGGTAGTCTCGCCCGACCTCGTTCTCCCGCTGCAGCGCCTTCAGCAGCAGGTCGCCGATCAGGCCCTCGATCTTGCCGCCGACCAGCGGGATGCCGACCTTGATCTCGAGCGACACGGTCTCGGTGGTGCGGCCGCCGCTCTCCTCGAGGCGGACGGTGCCCTTCATGTCGCCGGGCTTGCCGGGGATCGTCACGTAGATGTCGCCGCGCTCGGCGTCGGTCCAGATCTCCTTCTGGACGATGTTGATCTCGTCGCCGACGAACTTCTTCGCGAACGTCGGGATGCCCGTCGCCGCCTGGACCTGGTCGACGACGACCTCCTTGCCGGCGCCCGCCGGGGTCACCGAGACCGTCTGTCGCAGCACGTGCTGGCGCTCGCAGACCTCCTCGCGGAAGGCGGGGTCGCCCAGCATCGCGGCCACGGCGGCCAGCGGGGCGTCGTACGTCAGCTCGTGCTTGATGCGCCTGCTCATCTCACTTCTTCCCGGTCGTGTTGCGGAGGTAGGCGACGCCCACCTCGTGCTCGGCGTCCATGCCAGCGGTGATCTTCTCGGCCAGCAGCCTCTCCAGCTTCCCGCCGATGAGCGGGACCTTGATCCGCAGCTCCAGCTCGACCACCTCGCGGGTGCCCGTGCCCTCCGCGGACAGGGTGATGCTGCCCGCCACCGACGACGGCTTGCCGGGGGCGTCGATGCGCAGGCTGCCGCCGAGCTGGTCGGGCCACTCCTCGCGCTGGATCGCCTGCGTCGAGTCGCCGGCGAACGCCTTCGCGAACGACGGCAGGTCGTCGGTGCGCTGCTGCTGGTCGATGGTCAGCGTGAATCCCTCCCCGCTGCGCTCCAGGGTGACCTCCGCGGAGATCACGTCCTGAGCCGCGCAGGCCGCCTCGCGGAACGACGGGTCGGCCAGCATGGCGAACACCTCCGCGGGCGGGGCGTCGTACACGAGCTCGTGTCGGAACCTCATGGCCGACATCATGCCCGGCTCTGGCCGACCCCCGTGCACGACCTCATCGCCGACTCGAAGGAGTCCACGTCGCTCATCTCGATGGTGCGGCGCGGCGGGGGAGGGCGGTAGGTCCACGGCTCACCGACGCGGAAGAACTCCGTCAGGAGGTGGGAGCTCTGTCCCGGGGGCCAGGCACTGCGCGCCTGGCGCCGCATCCGCCGGGTCAGGTAGCCCGCCTCGTCGGCAGCGGTGACGAGGTCGTCGTAGTCGACCGACCAGCTCGTGATCCGGTCGCCGGTCAGGTAGAACTCGGCCGGCACCCGGGCGAGCGAGTCGAACGGGATGCCGAGGGAGCGCTGCACGCCACCGCCGAGCAGACCGGCCGCGGTGTAGAGATCGGTCGAACCGACCAGGCTCCCGTAGCCGTTCAGCTGCGTGACCTCGGCGGTCAGGAGGCCGGCGACCTGCGGTGGGAGCCCGACCCCCGGGGTCACCGGAAGGTCGAGGCCGGTGACGTCGCGGACGACGTCGGTGTCGGGGTGGATCCAGCACGTCCGGTCGGGCTGTTCGCTGCCCGCGAGCGCGGTGACGGCGAACCAGGCGTCGGTGTCGGTGGACCGGACCTGGAGCTCCACCCCGTCCCCGCCGATCCTGAACGAGGAGGTGTACGCAGCGCGCAGCGCGACCAGGTCGTAGGTGCCCCGGTGCTCGTACTCGATCGTGCGGCCACGGGGGTCGTCGAGCCGGACCAGGGTCTGGAACTCGCCGTACTGCGCGTCGTAGAGGTCTCGCAGCGCGCGCCGGAGGGCTCGCCGCGCCGCGGTCGGGCCCGCCGGTTCGGCCCGCCGGGAGTCGGCCGTGGGAGTGGCGGCCGGTCGGCTCGTGAACCGCCGGTCGGACAGGTCGGACCCGTCAGGCGCAGGCTGGCGCACGGCACCGGAACCCTCGAGCGCGCTGCAGCCCGCGAGGAGCGCCATCACGGCTCCGGCGGCCGCGAGTCGTCGTACCAACGTGGTCCCTCCTTGGTCGGAGCGGCCCATCCTGGCGGTTCACGCGCCCGCAGGTGGGAGAGTTGGCGAACATGACCACCGAGAACTTCGTCTCGTTCGGGGAGCAGGGGGCGCAGCTGACCTACGGCAGCTACCTCCGGCTGCCGCAGCTGCTCGACGCCCAGCACCTGGAGTCGGACCCGCCGGCGCACGACGAGCTGCTGTTCATCACCATCCACCAGGTCTACGAGCTGTGGTTCAAGCAGCTGCTGCACGAGGTGACCGCGGCCCGCGACGCGATGCTCGACGGGGAGCGGCTGTGGTGGGCGCAGCACCTGCTGCAGCGGGTGCACGTGATCGAGCGGACCCTGGTCCAGCAGGTCGACGTGCTGGAGACGATGACCCCGCAGGACTTCCTGGAGTTCCGGCAGCGGCTGGCTCCGGCGAGCGGCTTCCAGTCGGTGCAGTTCCGGGAGTTGGAGTTCCTGTCCGGCGCGCAGGACCCGTCGTACCTCGAACGGTTCCGGGGGATCACCGACCTGGAGCGGTCCCGCCTCGACCAGCGGCTCGTCGAGCCGACGCTCTGGGACGCCTTCCTCCGCGTGCTGGTCGCGCACGGCCTGGCGGCCGGCTCGGACGACGAGGTCGCCGACTCGATGCGGACCGTGGCCCACGACCGCTCGCAGTACGCCGTGATCTGGGCGCTCGCCGAGGCGCTGCTGCAGCACGACGAGCTCGCCGCCAGCTGGCGGGCGCGGCACGTCGTCATGGTCGAGCGGATGATCGGCGACAAGTCCGGCACGGGTGGGTCGAGCGGATCGACGTACCTGCGCTCGCGGGTGCCGCTGAAGTACTTCCCGGTGCTGTGGGAGCTGCGCTCAGCGCTCTGAGCGGACCACCGGTGGTGGCAGATCGGTCAGGCGTCGTTGAGCTCGAGGTCCTTGCGGAGCTTCGCGACGTGGCCGGTGGCCTTGACGTTGTACTGGGCGAGGAAGACCTTGCCGTCCTCGTCGACGACGATCGTGGAGCGGATGACGCCCTCGACGACCTTGCCGTAGAGCTTCTTCTCGCCGAAGGCGGCGTACTCCTTCATGACCGTCTTGTCGGGGTCGGAGAGGAGGCGGATGGTGAGGGACTCCTTCTCGCGGAACTTCGCGAGCTTCTCGGGCTTGTCGGGGGAGATGCCGAGGACCTCGTAGCCGGCGGCCTGGAGCGAGTCGAGGGAGTCGGTGAAGTCGCAGGCCTGCTTGGTGCATCCGGGGGTCATGGCGGCGGGGTAGAAGTAGACGATCACCTTCTTGCCGAGCAGGTCGCCGAGGGCGACCTCGGCGCCGGTGTCGTCGGTGAGGGTGAACTCCGGGGCGGTGTCACCGGGGGTGAGGCGGGCGGCGTCGCTCAACGTTCGTCTCCTGGTCCTGGACGCTTACTGCAAATGGTGTGCAACAGCGATAGTGTCGATGCGTTCGGGTACGGACCCGAATCTACCCACGACCGCAGGAGCACCCACCGTGCACGTCCCCGACGGATTCCTCGACGCGCCGACGTCGGTCGCGACCGGTGTGGTCGCCGCCGGGGTGGTGGGCCTCGCGCTCACCAAGGCCCGCAACGAGCTGGACGACCGTACGGCGCCGATGGCCGGCCTCGTGGCCGCCTTCGTCTTCGCCGCCCAGATGATCAACTTCCCGGTCGGGGCCGGCACCAGCGGTCACCTGCTGGGCGGGGCGCTCGCGGCGGTGCTGGTCGGGCCGTGGACCGGCGTGCTCTGCATCTCGGTGGTGCTGCTCGTCCAGGGCCTCTTCATGGCCGACGGCGGCATCACCGCGCTCGGCACCAACATCACCCTGATGGGCGTCGTGGGCGTCGCCACCGGCTGGCTGGTCTTCGCGGGCGTCCGCGCGGTCCTGCCGAAGAAGCTCGGCAGCATCGCGCCCGCCGCGGCCGTCGGAGCGCTGCTCTCGGTGCCCGTCGCCGCGACCGTCTTCACGCTGCTCTTCGCGATCGGCGGGCAGGCGCCTGTCGAGACCGGCAAGGTCCTCACCGCCATGGTCGGCTGGCACCTGCTCATCGGGGTCGGCGAGGCGGTGGTCACGTTCCTCGTCGTCGGCTCGGTGGTCGCGGCGAGGCCGGACCTGGTCCACGGGGCGCGCGGCCTGCTGGCCGGGCGCGAGCTCGAGATCCGGAAGGTCGCCGCATGAGGAACCGTCGCTTCTTCGCCGCCTTCCTGCTCGTGGCCCTGCTGGTGGCGGGCGTCGCCAGCTACTACGCCAGCAGCCACCCCGACGGCCTCGAGTACGTCGCGGGCAAGACCGGCTTCCTCGACTCCGCCGAGGACAGCCCGACCGCCGACAGCCCGCTGGCTGACTACCAGACCTCGGGGGTCGACAACGAGCGCCTCAGCGGCGGCCTGGCCGGCGTGGTCGGCGTCCTGCTCGTGCTGGGGATCGCCGGCGGGCTGGCCTGGGGTGTGCGCCGTCGTACGCCTGCTGAGGAGACTGTCGCCGACGACAAGGACGAGGCCACCGTCTAGTGGGAGCCGGTCACGGCCACCGCCTGCACTTCCACGGGCACAGTCCGGTCCACCGGGCGCCGGCGCACCTGAAGCTCCTCGCGCTGCTGGCCTTCGTGCTCGTCGTGGTGGCCACGCCCCGCGAGTGGTACGCCGCGTACGCCGGCTACCTCGCCGCCCTCCTCGGCGTGATCGCGCTGAGCCGGGTGCCGTTCGGCTACCTCGCGAAGCGGATGGTCGTCGAGGTGCCGTTCGTCGTGTTCGCGCTGCTCGTCCCGTTCGTCGCGACCGGTCCGCGCACCGAGGTGCTCGGGCTGACCGTCTCCGAGCCCGGGCTGCTCGCCGCCTGGGGACTGCTCGCGAAGGGCACCCTCGGCGTGCTCGCCTCGCTGACCATGGCGGCCACGACGGAGCCGACCGCGGTGCTCGCGGGGCTGCAGCGGCTGCGGATGCCCGAGCTGCTGGTGCAGATCATGGGCTTCATGATCCGCTACCTCGACGTCGTCACCGCCGAGATGGGGCGGATGATGGTGTCCATGCGCTCCCGCGGCTGCGAGCCCCGCTCGCCCCGGCACTGGCCGGCCCTGGCCCGCTCCCTGGGTGCCCTCTTCATCCGCAGCTACGAGCGCGGGGAGCGGGTGCACCTCGCGATGGTGTCCCGCGGCTACACCGGGAAGCTGCCCTCGCCGGAGGAGCAGGCATGACCGCCCCCGTCCTCGACGTGCAGGGCCTGGCCTACGCCTACCCCGACGGTCACCAGGCCCTCTTCGGCGTCGACCTGCACGTCCACCGCGGTGAGCGGGTCGCGCTGCTCGGGCCCAACGGCGCCGGCAAGACGACCCTGGTGCTGCACCTCAACGGCATCCTCACCGCGGGTGCCGGCACCGTCGCCGTGAGCGGTCTCCCGGTGGAGAGGAAGCACGTGCAGGAGATCCGACGCCGGGTCGGGATCGTCTTCCAGGACCCCGACGACCAGCTCTTCATGGCCTCGGTGCGCCAGGACGTCGCCTTCGGGCCGGCGAACCTCGGGCTCAAGGGCGAGGCGCTGCAGCGGCGGGTCATGCACGCCCTCGACCTGGTCGGCATGGCCGACTTCGCCGACCGGCCGCCTCACCACCTCTCCTTCGGCCAGCGGCGCCGGGTCGCGGTCGCGACGGTCCTGGCGATGGAGCCCGAGATCCTGGTCCTCGACGAGCCGTCGTCCAACCTCGACCCGGCGTCGCGGCGCGAGCTCGCCGACATCCTCCGCTCGCTCGACGTGACCGTGCTGATGGTGACCCACGACCTGCCGTACGCCCTGGAGCTCTGCCCGCGCTCGGTCGTCCTGAGCGAGGGCACGGTGGTCGCCGACGGGACGACGTACGACGTGCTGACCGACGACGCGCTCATGCGCGCCAACCGGCTGGAGCTGCCGTTCGGCTTCGACCCCCGGACCACAGGCATGGCGCCACCGGCCGGTTGATAGCCTCCACCCGACCCGATCACCGGGCGACCGGCGGCCCCGAGGAGACGAGAAGTGAGCAAGGACAAGGACACGTCCTCCCTCGAGCGCGAGATCGAGGAGACCCGCGAGCGCCTGGCCACCACGATCGACCAGCTCCTCTACCGGTCGAGCCCCAAGACGATCGTCGGTCGCGAGGTCGCCTCGCTGAAGGCGCACTTCGTCGACGTCGAGACCGGCCAGCCGCGCACCGACAACATCCTCAAGGTCGTCGGCGGCGTGGTCGGCGCCGTCGTCCTGGTCGTCGTGGTCCGGAAGGCCCTGAAGTAGCCCGATGAGCGACAAGACCCCCATCAAGATGCTGCACGACCGCATCCTCGTGGAGGTCGACCGCGACGCCGGGGAGCGCCGGTCGACCGGCGGCATCGTGATCCCCGCGACCGCGGCCATGGGGGCCAAGCGGCTGGCCTGGTCCAAGGTCGTCGCCGTCGGCCCGCAGGCGCGGGCGGTCGTCATCGGCGATCAGGTGCTCTTCGACCCCGAGGACAAGTCCGAGGTCGAGGTGCACGGCGAGACGTACGTCGTGATGCGCGAGCG
This sequence comes from Nocardioides sp. CCNWLW216, assembly GCF_037120545.1. NCBI lineage: Bacteria > Bacillati > Actinomycetota > Actinomycetes > Propionibacteriales > Nocardioidaceae > Nocardioides > Nocardioides sp. CCNWLW216. The sequence continues at coordinate 220,941 of NZ_JBBBBJ010000002.1, read as the reverse complement.
GGACGTGCACGCCGTCGCGGCCGACCGGCTCGGCGACGAGTCCACCGGCCTCTACCTCTGAGCCGACCCCCGTCACGCCACGAGGGCCGGTCCCCCTCCCGGGACCGGCCCTCGCGTGGTGCTGCTCCCTCCCAGGAGCGGGTGCTGCAGGTCAGCGACGCTTCTTCTTCGGCGCCTTGACGACCTTGACCACGAGGTTCTTGGTGACCGCACCGGTGACGAAGTCGGTGTCGGGGGCCGCCAGGCGGTAGGTGACCGTGCCCGGCCGGGTCTCCTTCGGGAAGGTGACCTTGATGGCCCCGTCGACCTTGGCGACCGTCTTCACGGCGGCCCACCGGCCGGAGGTCCAGCGCTGCAGGACGACGGCCGAGAGGTCGACGTTGGCGAGGACCACGGTGTCGGCGGCGACCGTCGTACCGACCCGGACCTTGACGGTGCTGGTGTTGAACCCGGAGATGCTGGTGACCGCCTGCGGCACGTCGACCGTCTCGGCCTTGCCGTCCGAGCCGACCAGGCAGTTGAGGGCGCCCTGCCAGTGGTAGTTGGTGCCGGCGACCTGGATCCACTCGACGGTGAACCAGCGCAGGCCGCTGGTCGGGTACGCCGGGTGCTGGGCGTAGGGGAAGCTCGTCGTGCCCGACCAGGTGCCCTCGTTGTTGTGGTAGTTGAACGTGGTCCGCCCCAGGTTGCTGTTGAAGCGGATGTTGACGTCGTTGGACTGCCCGGCCGGGATGTTGGCGGGGTAGCGCACGGTCAGCGCGTCACAGGTCGGAGCGGCGTAGGTCCAGTTCCAGTCCCACGGGTTCAGCGCGGGAGCCGGGGTCGAGGGCAGCTCGGGCGCCTCGTCCGGGACGGACGGCTCCTGGCCGGGCTCGACGACCTCGGTGGAGTCGGTGGCGATCCAGGCGTAGGAGTAGTGGGCGATGCCGGCCGCGCCCCGGATCACGGTCCAGGTGACGGGGGCGGCGAGGTCGACGTACACGGGGGCGGCGGAGCCGGCCTGCACGCAGTAGCCGGTGACCAGGTGGCCCCCGGGGGCGATGGCGGCGACGGCGCGCGGGGTGCCGCTCGGGTCGACCTGGCCGGAGCTCAGGGTGGCGCAGGACGAGACGGCGGCCGTGGCGGCGGCCGGGCTGGCGGCGCCGGCCAGGACCGGGGCCAGCGCGAGGGCCGCGGCGGCGACGAGGGCGGTGGTACGGAATCGCATCGGATGCTCCGAGACTGTCGGGGGGAGAACAGGAAAAGCGTGACATCGGATCGAGACCTCAACGAGAGGGTTCGGCGAACCTACTGACGGTCTTGACGGCGTCTTGAGGTTTTGTTGAGCAAACTCTCCCGATGCCGGGGATTCGGGTCCCGTTCACCCGGGAGGTCACCGGGACGGCATGGACCAGACCCTGCTCGCCGTGATCGGCGTCGTCGCGCTCGCACTGCTCTTCGATTTCACGAACGGCTTCCACGACAGCGCCAACCAGGCCTCGACGATCGTCGCGACCCGGGTGCTGCGGCCCCGGGTGGCGGTGGCGTGGGCGGCCTTCTTCAACTTCATCGCCTTCCTGTTCTTCGGTACGGCCGTCGCGAACTCGGTGGGCGAGGTCGTGGACTCCGCCACCGTGGGAGTTCCGGTGGTGTTCTCGGCCCTCGTCGGGGCGATCGTGTGGAACTACCTCACCTGGTGGCTCGGACTGCCGTCCTCGTCCTCGCACGCGCTGGTCGGGGGCCTGGTCGGCGCGGGCGTCGCCGCGGCGGGCACCGACGCCATCGCCTGGGGCGAGGTGCGCACGATCGCGATCTTCATCGTCGTCTCCCCGGTGGCGGGCGCCGTCGTGGCGTACGGCGTCGGCCGGTTGGCCCGGCTGCTGGAGCGCGGGACGTCGCTGGAGGACGACTCGCGCACCTGGAAGGGGCTGCAGCTGGTCTCCTCGGCCTCGATGGCGCTCGGGCACGGGGCGAACGACGCCCAGAAGACGATGGGGGTGATCGCGGCGCTGCTCGTCGCCACCGGCCACCTCGCCGGCGCCTCGGGGGAGATCGAGATCCCGCTATGGGTGGTGCTGGCCGCGCACGGCGCGATCGCGGCGGGGACGCTCTCGGGCGGCTGGTCGATCATCCGGACCATGGGCATGCGGATCACCGAGCTGCGCCCGGCGTCGGGCTTCGCGGCCGAGACCGGGGCGGCGGCCGCGGTGTTCACGAGCACGCTGCTCGGCGTCCCGGTGTCGACGACCCACACCACGGCCGGGGCGGTCACCGGAGTGGGCCTGGCCTGGCCGCGGCAGGCCGTCCACTGGGGGATCGCGGGCCGGATGCTGGTCGCCTGGGCGGTCACGGTGCCCGCGGCCGCGCTGGTCGCGGCGACGGCGTACTCCCTGACCCGGTTGCCGGCCGCAGGTGAGATCCTGGCCATCGGCGCGCTGCTGGTCGGCCTGGCCGTGGTGCTCGTCGTCGCCCTGCGGCGCTCCGTCGGGGTGGCCGACATCGACCGTGAGCTGGCCGGGGCGCCGGCCTAGGCGCCCCTAGGTCTGCTGCGTGCTCGCCGCGGGGACGTAGCCGAGCTCCGCGTTGTCGGCGTCCTCGAGCGGTCCGCTGGTGCCGGAGCGCCGCAGATCCGGCACGAACGCGGCGCCGGCGGCCGCGAGCAGCATGGCCAAGCCGAGCACGGCGAAGCCGACGGTGTAGCCGGACTCCTCGGGGATGCCGAGCGGGCCCACCTGGGCGGTCACGATGCCGGCCATCACGGCCGAGCCGAGGGAGCCGCCGATGGTGCGGATGTTGGCGTTCATGCCGCTCGCGACGCCGGTCTGCTCGGGCGGCACGGACATCACGACCACGCCGGCCAGGCTGGAGAAGACCAGGCCGGAGCCGACGCCCTGCAGCGTGGTGGCGGCGTACAGCTGCCAGGTCGCGTCGTGCCACAGCGCGATCGAGAAGAACGCGAGGCCGGTCAGGACGGCGCCGGTGAGGATGACCCGTCGGGCGCCGAAGGACCGCACCAGCCGGGCGGTGCTGAACCCGACCACGAAGCTGGCCAGGGCCGAGGGCACCAGCAGTCGCCCGGACTCGCTGATCGTCGCGTCGAAGCCGTAGCCGGCCGCCGTCGGCGTCTGCAGGAACTGGGGCAGGAAGCCGAACGACGCGAACGTGCCGAAGCCCACGAACAGGGCGACCAGGTTGGTGGTCCAGACGCCGCGCAGTCGCATCATCCGCATGTCGATCATCGGGACCGGGACCCGGCGCTCGACCAGCACCCAGGCGGTCGCCCCGACGGCGGCCAGGACGAAGAGGCCCAGCACCCGGGCCGAGGTCCAGCCCCAGGTGTTGCCCTCGCTGAGGCCGAGCAGCAGCGCCACCAGCCACACCGCGAGCAGGACGGCGGGCAGGACGGGCAGCCGACCGGGCGTACGGACGGGGGACTCGGGCACGTAGAGCAGGGCCGCCAGCGCGGCCAGGCTGGTGGCGATCATCGGCAGCCAGTAGAGCCAGTCGTAGCCCAGCGTCCCGACGATCGGTCCGGCGAGCACGATCCCGGCGCCGAAGCCGACGGCGGTGAGGGAGGACAGCACGCTGATCGCCGTCGTCATCCGCTCGCGGAACTCGTCGCGGATGATGCCGAACGCCAGGGGCAGGACCCCGCCGCCCGCGCCCTGCACGACGCGCGCGACGATCAGCCACTCGATGCTCGGCGCGAGGGCCGCGACCAGCGAGCCGGCCGCCAGGGCGGCGAGGGTGATCACCAGCATCCGGCGCTTGCCGACCGCGTCACCGAAGCGGCCGAGGAGCGGGGTGCAGATCGAGGCGGAGAGCAGGTACGCCGTCAGCACCCACGTCGTCGTCGCCTGGTCGGTGCCGAACTCGCGCTGCGTCTCGGCCAGCACCGGCACCACCAGCGACTGCAGCAGCACGAACGAGATGACCGCGACCGTCAGGACGGCGAAGGTGATCGGACGGCTGCCGCGGGCGGCGAAGGGGGACACGGTGCTCCTCGAGAGGTGGTTGCGCCCGACAACCAAGCGCCTCGGGAGAACTCTAGCCAGTTCGACTGGCTACGAGGGCCGTCGCGAGGGCACTGGAGCATCGTGAGCATCGGTCCCGGCACCCTCCTGCGCGACCGCTACGTGCTGGGCGAGGTCCTGGGCCGGGGCGGGTCGGCGGACGTCTACGCCGCCGAGGACCGATTGCTCCACCGCCCGGTGGCCGTGAAGGTGCTGCGCGACTCGCCGGACACCGAGGCCGACCGTGCGCGATTCGCCGCCGAGGCACGGGTGCTCGCGCGGCTGTCACACCCGGGGCTGGTGCTGCTGCTCGACGCCGGCACCCAGGGGGAGCATCCCTACCTCGTCCTGGAGCTGGTCGTCGGCCGGACCTGGGCCCAGGAGCTCGCCGGGCGGGCCGTGGACGCACGGGAGGCGGCGCGGGTCGGAGTCCAGGTCGCCGCCGCGCTGGCCGCAGCGCACGCGGCCGGGGTGATCCACCGGGACGTGAAGCCCGGCAACGTCCTGGTCGACGCGTCGGGCCGAGCTCGGCTGGCCGACTTCGGCATCGCCCGGCTGGTCGACGAGAGCCTGCGGCACACCCGCACCGGCTTCACGGTCGGCACCGCCGCCTACCTCGCCCCCGAGCAGGTCCGCGGCGACGAGGTGAGCGGCGCGACCGACGTGTATGCGCTGGGGCTGGTGCTGCTGGAGGCGGTGACCGGCGAGCGGGCCTACCCGGGCACCTCGGTCGAGGCCGCGTTCGCCCGGCTGCGCCGCAACCCGACCATCCCCGTCTCGCTGCCCCGCGGCTGGCCCCGGCTGCTGGCGGGCATGACCGCGACCGATCCGGTCGAGCGGCCGACCGCGGTCGAGGTCGCGGACCGGCTCGCCGCGCTGGCCGACCCGGACGCGGAGACCGTCGTACCCGACGAGGCGACGGCGGCGGTCGCCCTCAGCGGGCGTCGGCGTGCGACCTGGGTCCCGGCGGCCGGGATCGCTGCTGCGCTCGCGCTGCTGATCGCCGTCGCCGGTGTGGTGGGTCGCTCGGATGGCCCCGAGCAGGCTGCGGCGGCGAAGCCCACGCCGAGCGCCGCGGCCACGCCGACCGTTCCCGACCCCTCGCCCACGGTGGCGGCAGCGGCGGTGGTCGTCCCGGACGCGGAGCCGGCGCGAGCCGCCACGACGAAGGCCGCAGCGAAGAAGACCGCGGCGAAGAAGACTGCGGCGAAGAAGACCGCAGCGAAGAAGACCGTGAAGCCCCGACCGGGCAAGGCCGTCAAGAAGGCGAAGAAGGCGAAGAGGAAGGCCGGTCAGGGCAAGGGGAAGTCGCAGGGCAAGCGACGGCCCTGACTACGGTGGGCCCATGAGCACGCGTGCGGTGGTCGTCGTCGGCGCCGGCCCGGGGGTGAGCGGGTCGCTGGCCCGCCGGTACGCCGCCGACGGCTGGTCGGTGGGTCTCCTCGGCCGCAACGGCGAGCAGGTGGCGTCGCTCGCTGAGCTGCTCGGTGCGTCCGGGGTACGGGTGGAGACGGAGATCGTCGACGTGACCGGTCCCGAGGCGGCGGACGCCGTACGACGGGTCGCGGAGCGGCTCGGCCGCGTCGACGTCCTGCACTTCAACCCCAGCGCGTTCCGCGAGCGGGACCCGCTGGAGCTGAGCGTGCCCGACCTGCTGGCCGACGTCGCGTTGGGCGTCGGTGCCCTGCTGACCGCCGTGCAGGCGGTCCGGCCGCTGCTGGTCGAGGGCGGCCGGATCACGGTCACCGGCAGCATGGCCGCCGACCGGCCCTGGCACCGCGCGGCCTCGCTCGGCGTCCAGAAGGCCGGTGTCCGCAACCTGGTGCACAGCCTCGACGCGACCCTGCGCGACGACGGGATCCGCGCGGTCTCCGTCACCGTGAACGGCACCCTCGGGGGCGACGGGCCGTTCAGCCCCGACCGGGTGGCCGAGGCGCTGGTCGCCGCGGCCCGCCAGGACGAGGGCGACTGGCGCACCGAGGTCCCCTACGACGGGTAGCGGCCGCCTCGGCGCCGGAGCCACCCCAGGCCGGCGACCACGCCCAGCAGCAGGACGCCGAGCACGGCGCCCACCTGCAGCAGCGCGCTCGTTCCGGTGCCGCCGTTCCCGGCGTGCTCGCCCAGGGTCCAGTCGTGGCGGGTCTGCTCGCCGTCGTACACCGCCCGCTGGCCGGCAGGCCCCGTCGCCAGCGTCCGGTACGCCGGGTGCAGGTCGGTGAGCATGGTGACCTCGACCGCCGCGGTGGTGACGTCGTCGGCGCACGTGAAGTCCAGCCGCACCCCGGCGGTCGCCAGGTCGTCGTCCGCCGTGACCTCGCCCGCGCAGGCGGCGCCGTTCCCCTCCACCACGACGTGGTCCAGCAGGTAGTCGCGGAAGGCGGGTGCGGCGGCCAGGGCAGCGGCGTCGTCGTCCTCGTAGGCCACGGCGCCGTCCAGCAGCACCCGGTCCTCGGGCAGCACGCCGAGGGAGACGGCGAGCAGCGTGAGGTCGTCGGTGCCGCCGACCTGCCAGTGGACCCGGACCGTGCCGGGGTCGCCGTCCGCGTCGACGGTCACCTGCTGCGGCGGGCCGAAGGGATGGGCCCGTGCCGGGCCGGCGACCAGGACCAGGAGGGCGGCCAGGGCCAGGACCAGGGCGGCGCGGCCGCGGGGCGGGGCAGTCGACAAGGAGGTGCTCTCCGGTGCGGTGGCGAGGTGCCGGACGGGCACCGGGGGGAGACCCTCCCGGGTGCGGGAGAACGATCCCGTCCGGGTCCCTGACCGCTGGCCGACGAGCAGGTGAACGCTCGGAGGGTCCGGTGAGGGGCGCCGCCGGGCCGGGTCGAGAGTTTCGTCGGCTGGCCGACAGACCTCCTGCCGGGACGACGAAGGTTCATCGTCCAGGCGCGAGGTTCATCGGCCAGCCGATGAAACTCACGCCGCCCGTGCGGCGCCCGTCAGGCGTCGACGACGATGGTGATGATCAGCGGGCTGCGGCGGTACTTCTTGTAGGCCCAACGCCCGACCTCGCGGGTGATCATCTGCTCCAGCTGGTGGGCGTCACCGATGCCCTCGGCGGCGGCCCGGGCCAGGGTCTTCTCGACGACCGGGATCGCGGCGTGGAACGCGTCGGGCTCGTGGACGAAGCCACGGACCAGGAAGTCCGGCTCCTCGGCGAGCGTGCCGTTGTCGGCATCGACCAGGGCGAGCACGGTGACGACGCCCTCCTCGGCGAGGGTACGGCGGTCCTTCAGCGTGGTCTCGGTCGCGCCGCCGACGGTCTGGGCGTCGACGTAGACGTTGCCGGCCGGGACCTTGCCGGTGATCTTGGCGCGACCCTTGACCAGGTCGACGACCACGCCGTCCTCGGCGATGATCACGCGGTCGGGGGCGACACCGGTCCGGATCGCCAGGTCGCCGTTGGCCTTCAGGTGGCGCCACTCGCCGTGGACCGGCATCACGTGGGTCGGCCGGACGATATTGTAGCAGTAGACGAGCTCGCCGGCGCTGGCGTGGCCGGAGACGTGCACCTTGGCGTTGCCCTTGTGGACCACGTTGGCGCCCCAGCGGGTGAGGCCGTTGATGAGGGAGGAGATGGCGGTCTCGTTGCCGGGGACGGCCGAGCTGGCCATCAGCACCGTGTCGCCCTCGCCGATCCGGATCTTGTGCTCGCGGTTGGCCATCCGCGCGAGCGCGGCCATCGGCTCGCCCTGCGAGCCGGTGCAGACGATCGCGACCTTCTTGGGGTTCATCCGCTCCAGCTGCTCGAACGGGACGACGAGGCTCTCGGGGTAGCGCAGGTAGCCGAGGTCGCGGGCGACGCCCATGTTGCGCACCATCGACCGGCCGACGAAGGCGACCTTGCGGCCGTGCGCCTCGGCGGCGTCGAGGACCTGCTGGATGCGGTGCACGTGGCTGGCGAAGCTGGAGACGATGACGCGGCGGGGCGCCGTACGGAAGACGGTCTCGATGGCGGGCGTGAGCTCCCGCTCGGACATGGTGAACCCGGGGACCTCCGCGTTGGTGGAGTCCGTCAGGAACAGGTCGACGCCCTCCTCGCCGAGGCGCGCGAAGGCGCGGAGGTCGGTGATCCGGTCGTCGAGCGGGAACTGGTCCATCTTGAAGTCGCCGGTGTGCAGGACCAGCCCGGCCCGGGTGCGGATCGCCACGGCGAGCCCGTCGGGGATGGAGTGGTTGACGGCCAGCAGCTCGATGTCGAAGGGCCCCAGGGTGAGGCGGTCGCCCTCCTTGACCTGGTTGAGCACCGGCTTGATCTGGTGCTCCTTCAGCTTGGCGTCGATCAGCGCCAGCGTCAGGCGCGAGCCGACGACCGGAATGTCGCGCCGCTCCCGCAGGAGGTACGGCACGCCGCCGATGTGGTCCTCGTGCCCGTGGGTGAGCACCACGGCGACCACGTCGTCGAGCCGGTCCCGGATCCAGGTGAAGTCGGGGAGGATCACGTCGATCCCCGGCTGGTGCTCCTCGGGGAACAGCACACCGCAGTCGACGATCAGCAGCTTGCCTCGGTGCTCGAAGACGGTCATGTTGCGACCGATCTCGCCGAGGCCGCCGAGGCCGACGATCCGCAGCCCGTCAACGGGGAGTTTGGGGGGACGCTGCAGCTCGGGGTGGGGATGGCTCACCACCCCACGTTAGTGGAGTCCTCCGACGCGGGGCCCTCCGGCCGGGGTTTCCCGGCGCGGTCCGGGTAGCGAGGGGCCCCGGCAGCGTCTGTGCTGCCGGGGCCCGCCGCGCACGTCGGGGGGTCAGATCATCGACGTCGGGACTTCGCGACGGCGACCCTGGTCACCGCCCGATCGGCCCGGTACGACGCGTCGCCGCTGTAGCGCAGCACCACCGTGACCCTCCCGGGGCGCGTCGCCCGCGACAGCTTCACGCGCACCGTGGCGACGCCGTCGACCACCCGGGCCGATCCCAGCTCCTTACCGTGTCGGAGCACGCGGACCCGCCCGCTCGGCTGCCCGCCGGCAGGGGAGCTGACCCACACCCGCAGGCTGAAGCGCCTTCCGGCGACAGCCTTCCGCGGGTGCTGGCCGACCTTCTGGACGCGCGTCACCTTCTTCACCGGCGCCGAGGACCGGGTCGGGGCGACCCGCTGGCGGGCATCCGGGACCAGCCGCACCGGCCCCAGCAGTCCGGTGGCCTGGGTCGTGGCCCCGAGCAGCGTCCCGATGCCGAGCGAGGTGGCCTTGTTGCGCAGCGTCGAGCGGAACTCGACCCGGAGCTCGTTGTGCCCGGGCCGGAGGAACCGCGTGACGTCGATCTGCGAGACGGCGGTGACGTCGGGGGTGGCGAGCCGGTCGTTGACGTAGACCTTGACCGATCCGCCCTCGACCCTGCCGAGGTCCAACCGGGTCCCGCGGTCGGCGGTCGTCCACGACCGCGGCAGGTCGACGGTGGTGGTGTAGGTGCCCACCCCGGCGATGTCCTCCAGCTGGTCGATCGAGCGCCAGTCGGCCGGCGTCACGTCGGACAGCTCGACGGTGGGCTGCTCCGACTCGGGTCCGGTGGCCTCGACGCGCAGGTCCCACGTCGTGGCTGGCAGGGCCGCCGGCAGCGTCGGCACGGTGACCGTCGACGCCCGGCCGTCGCTGTAGGTGACGGTGCGCGACCCCGCGGTGGTGCTGGAGACCGTGAAGGCACCGGTGCCGGCGAAGGTGACGTCGGACCCGCCGGCCGAGGTGACGTGCAGGCGCTCGCCTGCCCGGCTCTTGGGGAAGCCGAGCACGGTGTTCTCTCCGGGCGCCAGGGTGACGGGGACGACGACCCGGTCGCCGACCCGCCGGTACTCGGCCCGGGCCGTCGTCGTCCCGGTCCAGAGGTCGAGCTCGCGGGGGCTGCCGGTCGCCGCGAAGGCGATGTCGGTCGTGATCGGCTCCGTCGTCGGGTTGTAGACGTAGTAGAGGTCGGACGACGCCGTCTCCCGGTGCTGGCTGTAGAGCTGGTCACCGGTCGACCACGAGGTGTCGGGACCGACCCCGAGACGATCGAGGGCGGCGCCGACACCGGCGTCGGAGGCGACCCGGCGCACCGACGGCGCGGCGAGGATCCGCCGTACCGCCGCGACGACGCGCGCGTCCGCGGCAGCCGGGTCCGCGCCGTACGTCGCCGAACGGCTCGGGACGTCGCCGACGAGCACCACGGCCAGTCCTGCCTCCGCCTGGGCCGCGACCGCCTCGGCGGCGGCGGGGTCGATCGACCGCTGGTCGACGACCAGGGCCCGGTACGCCGGGCCCTCGGGGTAGAGGACGCCGTTGCCCGCGGCCTCCGGCTCGGCGAGGCCCGCGGAGTCGACGTACTGCAGCTGGTAGCCGCGGGTCTCGGCCGAGAGGCCGTCGAACAGGGCCGGCAGCGGGGCCGAGGCGCCGAGGCTCGGCGTGGCTGCGGAGGTCAGGAAGCCGTCGTAGAGGACGGCGACGTCGCTGCGCGGGGTCCCGGACTGCAGCACGTAGGTGCCGCGCGCCCAGTAGTCGGCCAGCGGCTCCCAGTCGTCCCACTGGGGGAACGTCTCGGCGTTCCACGACTCGGCGACGATGTCGCCGAACCGGCTGGTGCCGGGCCACGCGGCGCGAGGGGTCTGGTAGGCGTAGCCGTGCACGATGGGCCGGCTGATGCCCATCGCCCACGAGGTGTCCATGAGCTGCCGATAGGAGCGCATGGTCGGCATGAAGGCCGGGATGGCAGCCCCGAGCTCGCTGCTGACCTGGGTCTGGCCGCCCTGGTGGGAGCCGCCGACCGCGGAGCGGTAGTGGTCGGCCATGAAGCGCCAGGAACCCTCGTTGGCGGTCAGGACCTCGTCGGGGGCCCAGCCGCCGGCGTTCAGCGACTCGTCGTCCATCAGGCCGCCGGCCCGGGCGAGCTCACGGGCCGCCCGGGTCGTGTTGAGGCTCTCCCCGAACGCCGCCTGGGTGCGGAACTGCATGTCGGTCTCGGCGGCGAACTCGATGAACGGCTGGAGGTGCTCGTCCGCGTAGAGGTCGTCCAGGGTGCGCCAGTAGTCGGTGAGCACTCGCTGCCCGTCGCCGCCCGGGAGGGCGAAGTCGGCCGGCGGAAGCGTGCCGGGCTGACCCGTGTGCTCGAAGGCGAACGCGTACTGGCTCATGCCCTGCATGAAGACCAGGGGCAGGAACTTCCTCAGGTCGTAGCCGCGCCGCTCCTGGAACTGGGTCAGCATGTCGCGAGTCCAGTACTGCGAGGCCGTGTGGTTCTCCAGCGAGTCCTCGAAGTACGCGCCGCCGACGCCCGGCAGGGCCGCCTTGTTCGAGGCCCCGAGCTGGTTGTCCCCGACGTAGTCGGTGGCGGCGCGGGCGCTGTCGGCGTCGAAGAGGTTGGCGACCCCGGTCTTCCCGCCGGATGAGGCGCGGGACCAGAACGCGAAGACGATCCAGTCGCCCGACGGTGCCGTCCAGTCGAGGGTGCCCGCGTCGACCTCGTCGGTGAGGTCGACCATCGAGGCGGGGTCGAGGACGGTCGACCTCGCCGGCGGCTCGTTGGCCGTCGTCACAGCCGGACCACGGCTGGTGACCCGGGCGGCGGTCACGGCGACCAGGGTCGCCGTCCGGTCGGTCACGCCGTCGAACGCTGTCGGGAGGGCCCCGCTGAAGGTGTCACCCCCGGCGACGTCGACCCGGCCGTACTGCAGCTCGAGCTCGGCCAGTCCGCTGGCCTCATCGGTGGCGGGGGTCGAGACGGGCCAGGCCGCGCCGAGGGTCATGTCGAGCTGGAAGTCGTGCTCCTCGGCCCAGTCGATCGCCGCACCGAGCGCGTCGCGCTGGGCGGGGGTGGCCCAACTGCTGGCGTCGTAGGCGATCTCGGCACCGCCGAAGCCGGCGTCCCGCATGTGCTCCAGGTCGGCGACCGTCTGCTCGGCGGTCAGCGGGGCCGCCCACCACCAGCGCATCATCGGCCGGAAGCCCGCCGACGGGTTCGTGAAGGACGAGGCGCTCGTCAGCGGGTCCGGGGCAGGGGTGCTGAAGGCGAGGGGCGCGACCGCCGCGGCGGTGCCGGTGCTGGTCGCGCCGGGCGTGGCTCCGACGACCAGCGACGTCGCGATGACCGCGCAGGCGCCGTACGTGCCGGCGGCGCGGAGCCGGGGTGTTCTTCTCATGCAGGTTCATCCGTTCTGAGGGACGCGTGACCACGTCGGGAGTGGAACGTTTCAAGAAATGTGACGTGCGTCATCGTCACTTAGTGCTGACACCCTGTCAATGGTTGACCGTTAAGGGTATGACGGACCGACGGTCGGCGACGTGCGTCGCCTTCCGGGGAGAGGGGAGGCCTACGAGCTGGCGAGCGTCTTCTTCCAGACGGCGATCATCGCGGCGTAGGTTGCGCGGGCCGCACTGTCGCGGCCGTCGGTCCAGTCGTCCTGGATCTGGAGTCGCTGGATCACCCCGAGCATCGAGGTGGAGAGGGCGCGCCACGTCGTCTCGACCGGGAGGCTCGGGTCGATGGACCCGTCGAGCTGCCCCGCTCGCAACAGGTCGTGCATGCCGCCCTCGCCGTCGGCGGGCGGGGCGAGCGGGTGCTCCTCGCGGTCGGCCGCGCTCATCCGGTGCACGCGGAAGCTGAAGTCGTAGAAGCTCGTGAACCGCAGGGTGGCGGGGTCGGCCGCGAAGATCTCGAACGAGGCCTCGAAGATGCGGAGGAGCCTCTCGAGCCCGTCGGTCGGCGGCGGGCCGCTCGCGAGGTCCTCGGCGATCCGGCGGCCGAGATCGGTCACCACGCGCTGCTGGGTGACGGCCACGGCAGCCTCGAGTGAGGTGAACTGCTTGTAGAACGTCTGGCGGCTGATCCCCGCGCGCTGGGCGACCTCGGCGACGCTCAGCCCGGACGGGTCCTCGGCGACGACGGCGATGATGGCCGCGGCCACGGCCGCCTCCTGCTCGCCGCGCAGTGCCTCCCACCGTGGGGATCGGGCACGCGGCGCGGCAGTCACGCCCGCAAGACTAGGGGGCGCCGCGAACGGGGTGGCCGAGAACGACAAAGCCCCTGACCAGCGTTTCCGCTGGTCAGGGGCTTGATCTGTACGCCATCAGGGACTTGAACCCCGAACCCGCTGATTAAGAGTCAGCTGCTCTGCCAATTGAGCTAATGGCGCCCGGTGAAGCGAGAAGAACAGTACCAGCGCGCGGCAGTGGGGAAAAATCGCCGTGACATCTCAGCGGGAGGCCAGGACCGCCTGGGCCGCGTTGTGACCGCCGATGCCTGAGACGGCCCCGCCGCGCCGGGCTCCGGACCCACAGAGGAGTACGGCGTCCAGGCCGGTCTGCACGCCCCACTGCTGGGCCGGGGTTTCGAGGCGGGAGCGGTTGGGGGCCCACGGCCACTCCAGGTCGCCGTGGAAGATGTGGCCGCCCGGCATGGCCAGGTCGGCCTCGATCTCCTGCGGGATCTTGGCCTCGATGCAGGGATTGCCGTTCGCGTCGCGCGACACGCAGCTCTCGATCGGCTCGACCAGGTGCTCGTTGAGCGAGGCGATGGCGCGGGCGACGGCGCTCGCCTTGGCGGTGCCGGGGTCAGCGCCGAAGAGGGTCGCGGGGGTGTGTAGGCCGAAGTAGGTCAGCGTGTGCCGTCCCTCTCCGGACGCGCCGAGGATCGAGGGGTCGGTCAGCGAGTGGCAGTAGACCTCGCCGGGCAGCACCGACGGGACCCGACCGGCGGCGGCCTCGGCGTACGCCGTCTCCAGGGTGCTGAGCTCCTCGGCCAGGTGGAGGGTGCCGGCGAAGGCGACCTCCGGGTTGCGCCCCGAGCGGAGCTCGGGCAGCCGGTCGAGCAGGAAGTTGATCTTCAGCTGGGCGCCGACCGGCTTGGCCGCCGGGTCCTCGTCGCCGCCGAGCAGGATGCCGAGCACCCACGGGGCGACGTTCGCGAGCACGAAGCGCGCCTCGACGGTGTGCGAGCGGCCGTCGGCGTCCCAGGTGACCTCGGCGCCACCGTCGCCGGAGGGGGAGGTGCGGATCGCGCTGACCCCGGCCGAGGTGAGGATCTCGGCGCCGCCCTCGACGGCCGATCGCGCGAGTGCGTCGGTGACGGCGCCCATGCCGCCGACCGGCACCCGCCACTCCCCGGTGCCGTTGCCGACCAGGTGGTAGAGGAAGCAGCGGTTCTGGATCAGCGACGGATCGTGCAGCGAGGCGAAGGTGCCGATCAACGCGTCGGTGCCGACCACGCCGCGCACCAGGTCGTCGCGGAACCGCTCCTCGATCGCGGCGCCGAGCGGCCGCTCAACCACGTCGCGCCAGATCTCGGGGTCGACGCGGTCGCGGATGTCGCGTTCGGTGGGCAGCGGGTCGAGCAGGGTCGGCGCCACCACCTCGGCGAGGCCGCCGACGCCCTCGTAGAAGCGGGTCCAGGCGTCGTACTCCTCGTCGGAGCCGGTGAGCTTCGCGAACGACTTGCGGGTCTTCTTGCCCTCCGGCCGCTCGACCAGCAGGCCGCCGTGGACGCCGTCGCGGACCCAGGGGGTGTACGACGCGGTGGTGCGCGAGGCCAGCGCGACGTCGAGGCCGAGGTCGGCCATCAGTCGCTGGGGCATCAGCGAGACCAGGTAGGAGTAGCGCGAGAGCCGGGTGTCGTGGCCCGCGAACGCCTGGGCGGAGACCGCGGCGCCGCCGGTGTGGTCGAGCCGCTCGAGGACGAGCACCGAGAGTCCGGCTCGCGAGAGGTAGGCCGCGGAGACGAGGCCGTTGTGGCCGCCGCCGACGACGACCACGTCGTACTGTCGCCGACTGCTGGTGCTGGTGTCCGATGTCACCGGCCCACCGTAGATGACTAGCCCACCTGACCAGCCCAGCGCGTCGAACCGTCAAAATGAGCGCCGCGCCCCGGGGTGGGATGTGTTTGGATCGAGGCGTCTTATCGCGCTCGGGAGGGTGGCAGTGACTCGGTCCTCAGGAGTGCGTGTCGCACTGCTGGTCGTGGCCGTCGGACTCTTCGGCGCCGCCGCGGTCTGGGGCGCCCCCGACGACGGTCGGGTGATCGGCATCTGGCCGGTCGGCCTGGCGACCGGAGCGGCACTGCTCGCGCGCGGGCGCCAGGTCCCGCTGGTGATCCTCGCCGTCGGGCTCCTCGCGTTCGTCGAGATCACGGTCAACCGACCGACCGGCGTCGCTGCGGGGTACGCCGTCGGCATCGCCGTCGAGACCGCGGTCGTGTGGTGGATCCTCAAGCGCGGCCGCCCGGGTCCGCTGACCCTGCGCTCCGACCTCGACCTGCGGATCTACTTCCTGGCCTCGATCGTGGGCGGGGCCGTCGCGGCGGTGACCGGACTGGTCACCTCGGCGCTCGCCGACTGGGGTCGGCCGGGGACGGTGGCCCTCGCGCTCGGCACCGCCCACCTCGCGAGCCAGCTCTGCGTGATCCCGCTCTTCGCCCTGCTGCCCGACCACGGGCCGTCGGCGGGCCCTCTGGAGCGGGTGCTCCAGTGGATCTCGAT
Organism: Nocardioides sp. CCNWLW216; assembly: GCF_037120545.1. Classification (NCBI taxonomy): domain Bacteria; kingdom Bacillati; phylum Actinomycetota; class Actinomycetes; order Propionibacteriales; family Nocardioidaceae; genus Nocardioides; species Nocardioides sp. CCNWLW216. Next base: position 205,512 of record NZ_JBBBBJ010000002.1, on the reverse strand, counting down.
CGCGGTCGTGACGCCGCTGGTCTTCCTGCCCCACGACTTCCCGAGCCTGGTCTTCCTGGCCGTGCCGATCCTGGCCTGGAGCGCGTTCCGGATGGCGCCGTTCGAGGCGCTGCTGCAGATGGTCGCGGTGCTGGCGTTCGCGATCGGGATGACCACCGTCGGCTGGGGTCCGTTCGCCGACGTCCCGAGCGAGTACGGCATGTCCGTCGACGCCCGCGGGATCGTGCTGGCGACGTACGCCGCCACCTGCGCCTTCATCGTCGTCCCGCTGATGCTGCGCGCGGGCGTGCATCTCGTGACCGCGCGCGACGCGGCCGCCGAGCGTGACCGGATGCGCAACGTCGTCGACGGCACCCAGGGCGTCGCCATCATCGGCACCGACGACCTGGGCCGGATCACCCTCTTCAATCCGGGCGCCGAGCGGCTGCTCGGCTACTCCCGCGAGGAGGTCCTCGGCCTGCCGACCCGGATGTTCCACTCCGAGGAGTCGATCGCCCGCAAGGCCGACGAGCTCGGGGTCGACCCGGACCACGCCTCGGTGGCGCGCGCGATCATGGACCGCGACCTGGTCGCGACCGCGATGGGCTTCCTGCGCAAGGACGGCGAGGAGCGCAGTCACGCGATGACGCTCTCGCAGATCGCCGACGAGCGCGGCCACGTCATCGGCTACGTCAGCACGTCCGAGGACGTCACCGAGCGGCTGCACACCCAGAACGCGCTCGAGGAGGCGGTCCAGCGGCTGCGCGAGGTCGACGCGGTCAAGGACGCCTTCGTCTCCAGCGTCAGCCACGAGCTGCGCACCCCGATCACCAGCATCCTGGGCTACCTCGAGATGCTCGAGGACGGCTCGTACGGCGACCTCTCGCCGCTGCAGCGCGACGCCGTGCGCCGGGTCTCGAGCAACAGCGACCGGCTGCTGGGGCTGATCGACGACCTGCTGACCCTCTCGCGGGTGCAGGACTCCGGGCTGTCGGGCGAGCGGGCCTTCGACCTGCGCTCGGTCGTCGAGGCCGGGTACGCCGTGGTGCTGCCGGTGCTGAAGTCGCGCCGACTGCAGATGGGCCTCGACCTGCCGGAGGAGCCCGTCCCGTTCCTGGGCGATCGCGACCTGATGGAGCGGGTGGTGGTGAACCTGGTCGGCAACGCGGTCAAGTTCACGCCCGACGGCGGCCGGGTGGCGGTCGGCCTCGCGGTGCTCGGCGACTTCGCGCAGCTCGACGTCGCGGACACCGGCATCGGCATCCCCGTCAGCGAGCAGCCGAAGCTCTTCACCCGCTTCTTCCGCTCCGAGCTGGCCCAGAAGAACGCCATCCAGGGCAGCGGGCTCGGGCTCTCGATCGTGCGCGGCATCGTGGAGAAGCACGGCGGCTCGGTGGCGGTGACCTCGGAGGCGGGGGAGGGCACGACCTTCCACGTGCGGCTGCCGGTCGTCACGTGAGCACTGTGGGTTAGGGTCACCTAACTATGGGGGCTCGGATCTTCCGCGACGCGCAGGGCGTGCCGCACGTGCGAGCCTCCTCGGTGGCCGACCTGGCGTTCGCGCAGGGCGAGGTCACCGCTCGCGACCGGGCCTGGCAGCTGGAGTTCCTCCGCCGCCGCGCGACCGGCACGACCGCGGCGGCGTTCGGCCCGCACGCGCTGGCGTGGGACCGCCTCGCCCGTCGTACGACGATCGCCGCCACCGCCCGTCGCGCCCACGCCGGCCTGTCCGCGCAGACCCGCGCGTTCCTGGCGTCGTACGTCGCGGGCATCAACGCGGGCCTGCACTCCGACGCACCCGAGTTCGGCGGCGTCGGGATCGTCGCGGAGCCGTGGGAGGACTGGACGTCGCTCGCGGTGTTCCTCGCCCAGCACCTGCTCTTCGCCAGCCTGCCCGGCAAGCTGTGGTCGCACCGCGCCCGCGAGGTGCTCGGCGCCGACGCGTCGCTGCTCTCCCACGAGGGGCCGCACACCAGCGGCAGCAATGCCTGGGCGGCCGGCGGAGGACGCACGGCGAGCGGGCTCCCGCTGATCGGCGGCGACCCGCATCGCGTGATCGAGTCGCCCGGCGTCTACCAGCAGGTGCGGCTGGCCTGCGAGGACCCCGACGACGCGTTCGACGTGGTCGGCTTCGCCTTCCCGGGGGTCCCCGGCGTGCAGCACTTCGCGCACGCCGGCGGGGTGGCCTGGGCGATCACCAACGCGATGGCCGACTACCAGGACGTCTACGACGAGCGGCTGCGTCGTACCCCGGACGGGGTGGAGGCGCTCGGCCCCGAAGGCTGGGCCCCCGCGGCTGCCCAGACGGAGACGGTGGCCGTCGCCGGGGCGGACGACGAGCCCGTCGAGGTCGTCGTGACCGAGCGGGGACCGGTCTTCGAGGGTGGGCCCGACGAGGGCCGGGGACTGTCGGTGCGGGCCGCGTCGATCGTCCTCGGCGACCTCGGCTTCGACACCCTGCTGCCGTTGCTGCGCGCCCGCACCGCCGACGACGTCGACCGCGCGCTCGACGGCTGGGTCGAACCGGTCAACAACGTGGTCGTCGCCGACACCACCGGTGCGGTCCGCTACCGGGTGGCCGGCCGGGTGCCGGTGCGCGACGACGCGAACCGGCGCGGCATCGTCGACGCCGCCTCGGCGGACGCCGTCTGGCGCGGGTGGCTGAGCGGACTGCCGCGGCACGTCGTACCTGCCGACGGGCACGTCGTCACCGCCAACGAGCGACGCGGCGCCGAGAGCGACCCGATCGGCACCGGGTTCGCGCCGCCGCACCGGGCGCAGCGGCTGCACGCCCTGCTCGACGGGCGCACCGACCTGGCGCCGGACGACTTCGCGGCCTTCCACAACGACACGCTGTCGCTGCCGGCCCTCGCCCTGCGCGAGCTGGTCCGCTCGGTCGACGCCGGCGGTCCGGGTGCGATCGTGCGGAGCGAGATCCTCGACTGGGACGGGCGGATGGACGCCACCTCGGTCGGGGCGGCGGCGTTCGCGGCCTGGCGCAGCGCGCTGGTGGTGCGGCTGGCCGCCGAGCCGGTCTTCGCGCCACTGCTCGAGGAGCGGCACGACCGGGTCTTCGCCCCCTGGCTCGACGCGGCGGGCCGGATCGGGCTCGCCCTCGAGACGCTCGCCGACGCGGGCTCGCCGTACGGGATCGACCTGAGGGCGCACGCCGCTGCGGCCCTCGAGGACGCCGTCGGCCACCCCGCGACCTGGGGCGCGACCCACGTCGTCACCCCCGCGCACGCCTTCGACGTCGCCAGCGTCGACCTGGACCCGCCGCCGGTGCCGCCGCTTCCCGTCTCCGGCGACACCGACTGCGTGCGCTGCACCGGCTCCGTGCCCGGCCTGACCGACGCCTGCTACCGAGGCTCGGTCGCCCGCTACGTCTGGGACCTCGCCGACCGCTCGGCGTCCGGCTGGGTCGTCCCGCTCGGCGCGCACGCCGACCCCCGTGACCCCCACCACCACGACCAGCTCCCGCTCTGGGTCGCCGGCGAGCTCGCGCCCGTCGTCACCGACTGGGACCAGCTCTCGGAGGACCTGTGAACTTGACCGTCGACCGCTTCGACCCCGCCCGCGACAGCGAGCTCCTGCACGCCTGGGTGGTCGCCGACCGTGCCCGCTTCTGGATGATGCAGGAGCGCACGCTGGAGGAGGTCCGCGAGATCTACACCTGGCTCGACGAGCAGCCCACCCACCACGTCTGGCTGGTGCGCCGTGGCGGCGAGCCGGTCGCGCTCTACCAGGACTACGAGCCCACCGCCGAGGAGATCGGCAGCCTCTACGACGTGCAGCCCGGCGACCTCGGCGTCCACTTCATGCTCGCCGAGGCGACCGTCGCTCAGCCCGGGTTCACCGCCGCCGTGACCGCGTTCCTCCTCGACCGGGTCTTCGCCGACCCCGCCGTACGACGGTTGGTGGTGGAGCCCGACGCCCGCAACGACAAGGCGGTCGCCCTGGTCACCCGCCTCGGCTTCGAGCTAGGCCCGGTCGTCGAGCTCTCCACCAAGCCGGCCCAGCTGGCCTTCCTCACCCGGGACGCTTACCGCCTCCTCGCCGAGTCGGCGTGAGTTCGGTGCCGAGTCGTCGCGAACTCGCAACGACTCGGCGTCGGGGTGGTTGAGGTCTCGGTCCGGCGGCCGGGTCCGCGGAGCCGCGTCAGTCGCGACGACAGGTTCCGGGGCGGGTCGGCCAGCAAACTGGGCCCGGGCGACGGCCCCCGCCAGCACCGGGGCAGCCGGCAGATCGGGCGCGGCCGGGTCCCGGCCCGTCGTCGACCGGTCCGGCTCGTCGCTGTCGAGGACGACGCCCAAGGGCCGTCGAGGGCGTCGCGGTCGTCCCGACCTGGGCGCGCTGACTCAGCCGACCTCCTTCTCGAAGAACGCCTCGGCGTACGGGTTGTCGTTGTACCGCCCGATCTCGCGGTAGCCCGCGCGGGCGTACATCGCGACCGCCTCGCCCAGCGCCCGGTTGGTGTCGAGGCGGACGACGTCGTACCCGAGCCGCACGACCTCGGCCTCGAGGTGCCGCAGCATCCGCGATCCGAGCCCCGCGCCGCGCCAGGCGTCGTCGACCCACATCCGCTTGATCTCACCGACGCCCTCGCCGATCCGCTGGACGCCCCCGGCGGCCACCGGGACGCCGTCGCTGAGGGCCACCACGAACGTCCCGCCGCGGGCGGCGGTCATCGAGGAGACGTCGTCCACCGGCCCGGGGTCGAACCCGCCGGGGAAGCGCCGGTCGAGCTCGTCGAAGTAGCGACCCATCGCGTGCCGGGCCGGGGGAGAGGCGGGGTCGACCGGGTCGAGCGAGACGGTCGCGGCCCGGACCAGCAGGTCGGCGGTGGCGAGCGCCTCGGTCAGCCGGTCGCGCTGCCGCTCGGTGAGCGGCGCGAGCAGCCGCGCCGCGAGCTCCTCCGATCGGTCGTCCAGCGTCCGGAGGGTACGACGACCCGCCGACGTCGGCGTGACCGTACGACGGCGCCGGTCGGCCGGGTCGGCCTCGACCGCCACCAGGCCCCGGTCCTCGAGCTGCCGCAGCACTCGGCTCAGGTAGCCCGAGTCCAGCCCCAGCCGCTCGCGCAGCTCCTGGGCGCCGCACCCGTCGCCGGTCTCGAACAGCACCCGCATCGCGCCGAGGGGGAGCCCCAGGCCCAGGAAGGAGTCGTCGAGCGCCCCGATGCGCTGGGTGTAACTGCGGTTGAAGCGGCGCAGGACCGCGGTGGCGTCGGACATGTGTCTGACTCTAGTCAGGTATCGCGAGACGCGCTCAGTCGGCCCCGGACCTTCCGAGTGCGTCGGCTTTCACCGGCCTGAAGGCAGGAATCCGTCGTCTTGAGTGGCCGAAGAGACTGATTCCGTCGTACCCCACTAGGCTGAGTGTGTGCCCACCACCCTCCCGCTCTGGCTCGACACCCCGCTGCGGCCCGCCGCGCGCCCGACCCTCGCGGGCGAGCACGAGGTCGACCTGCTGGTGGTGGGCGGCGGGTTCACCGGGCTCTGGACGGCGCTGCGCGCGGTCGAGCGGAACCCCGGGACCCGGGTGCTGCTGGTCGAGGCCGACCGGATCGCCGAGCACGCCACTGGCCGCAATGGCGGGTTCTGCGAGGCCAGCCTGACCCACGGCGAGAGCAACGGCCGCACCCGCTGGCCCGACGAGTACGACGACCTGCACGAGCTCGGCCTGCGCAACCTCGACGCGATCGAGGAGACGGTGGCCCGCTACGGGATCGACTGCGGCTTCGTCCGCGGCGGCTCGCTCGCGGTCGCGACCCGGCCCCACGAGGTCGAGCACCTCGAACCCGGCACGCCCGGCTTCCTCGACGAGGCCGCCGTCCGCGCGCTGGTCGACTCGCCGACCTACCTCGCGGGCCGGCACACGCCCGACGAGTGCGCGCTGGTCGACCCGGCCCGGCTGGCCTGGGGCCTGGCCGAGGCCGCCGAGCGGCAGGGCGCGGTGCTGGCGGAGGGCACCCGCCTGCTGGCCCTCGAGCGCAGCGGTCGCGGGGTCGTCGCGACCACGGAGGGCGCGACGGTCCGGGCCCGCCACGTCGTGCTGGCGACCAACGTGTTCCCGGGTCCGCTGCGCCGGCTCCGCTACGCCACCGTGCCGGTCTACGACTACGTGCTGGCCACCGAGCCGCTCACCGAGGAGCAGCTCGCCGAGATCCGCTGGGACCCCGCGGTCGGCATCTCCGACTCGGGCAACCAGTTCCACTACTACCGCGTCACGCCCGACCGCCGGATCCTGTGGGGCGGCTACGACGCGATCTACCACTACGGCCGCTCCATCGACCCCGCGCACGAGGACCGTGCGGCGACGTACGACGTCCTGGAGCGCAACTTCGCCGCCACCTTCCCCCAGCTCGCCGGCGTCCGGTTCACCCACCGCTGGGCCGGCGTCATCGACACCTGCACGCGCTTCTGCGCCTTCTTCGGTACGGCGCACGGCGGCCGCACGGCCTACGCCGCCGGGTTCACCGGCCTCGGCGTGGGCGCGTCGCGCTTCGCCGCCGACGTGCTGCTCGACCTGCTCGACGGCCGTCCGACCGAGCGCACCCGGCTGCGGATGGTCCGCCGCCGGCCGCTGCCCTTCCCGCCCGAGCCGCTGGCCTGGATCGGGATCAACCTGACCCGCTGGGCGCTGGCCCGCGAGGACCGCACCGGACGCCGCCACCCGTGGCTGCGCCTGCTCGACCGCCTCGGCCTCGGCTTCGACTCCTGAGGGCGTTCAGCCGCGAGCGCGACCCTCGACCCGCACCCGCAGCACCTCGTCGACGCAGCCCCGGCAGGCCTGGGCGCCCGTCGTCTCGAAGGGCAGGTGCCAGAAGACCTTCCAGGTGGCCGCGGGCAGCCCGCAGGCGGTCCACGGCTCCGTGTTCACCCGGGCGTGCCGGGTGCCCCACGGCATCCGCCCGCCCGGACCGGCCGGCTGCAGGTGCGGAGCGCTGGTGACCCAGGTCGTGCTGTCACGTCGTGCCTCGGGCGAGACGAGCGTCATCGATAATCCCTTCGCATGGAATCTGGAATCACTGTATGACACTCAGTCCCATCGGTCACCCCCATCCGCCACACTGACCCTGTGAGCGAGACCCCCGACATCCGAGCCGCGGCCTTCCGGCTCTTCGCCGAGCGCGGGTACGACGCCACCTCGGTCGACGAGATCGCGAGCGCGGCCGGTATCAGCCGCAGCACCTTCTTCCGCCAGTACGGCTCCAAGGAGGCCGTCGTCTTCCCCGACCACGACGAGATGCTGGAGCAGGTGGAGCGCCGGCTGCGCAGCTCCCACGAGGACTCCGCGCTGCTCGCCGTCACCGACGCGGTCCGGGCCGTCCTGGTCCATTACGTCGACGAGGGCGACCGGGCCCGCGAGCGCTACCGGCTCACCTCGTCCGTCCCCAGCCTGCGCGAGCGGGAGCTGGTGAGCGGCGCCCGCTACCAGCGCCTCTTCCGCCGCTACCTCAGCGCCTGGGGCGACGGCTCCGAGGCCGCCGAGCTGCGCGCCGAGGTCACCGCGGCGGCCGTGGTCGCCGCCCACAACCGGGTGCTGCGCCGCTGGCTGCGCGGCGAGTGCGACGACCCGGCCCGCGAGGTCGGGGAGGCGCTGGCCGTCGTCCACGAGACGTTCGACGCCCCCGCCGTCACCCGTACGGCGGTCGTCGTGGTCGCCGAGGGCACCTCGATGGCCGGCGTCGAGGCGGCCGTCCGCGACGCGCTCGGGGGCGCGGTCGTCGACTGAGCGTCTGCGTGCGAGATCGCCTCGGCTGGGTACCGCCTTCCTCAGATGTCAGAGATGAGCCGGGGGGCCATGAAGATCGCGGAACGAGCGTCGGCGCTGTACGACGCAGCAGGGGTCGAGGCCTACGGGCTCGCCGTCGCGGTCACCGGTGACCCGGCGCGGGCGGAGCAGGCGTTGGTGCAGGGTCTCCGTCGCGTGCTGGGGGACCGCGGCCCGTCCTCGCCGGCGGACGACAGACTCCGGTTGATGACGGCCGTCTGCGACGTCCTGGTCGACGGCGATTCCGAACGACGCAGCATCGTCGCCTCGCTCCTGATGACGAGACTCGCTTTCTGCCGCACCGACGCCGCTGCCATCCTGGGTGTCGGTCCTCGGGAGGTCGTCGAGCTGGTCGTCGCGGGTCTTCGCGACGTACAGGAGCTGCGCCGGTCGGCCTGACTCATCAGACGCATCGAGCCCCGACCCGGTCCGGCTGGGGGCCCGTCAGCGGCGGTAGAGGTCGATCTCGTCGGCCCGCATCCAGAGCAGGATCGAGGCGGTGACATGCGTGTCGAGCGCGGACGCGTCGGGGTGAGCCCCTCATCGGAGCGCTCTGGAACCTGATGAGGGAGTCGGGCCGGCCTCAATCGGCGAGGAAGGCGGCGACGACGGGGGCGAACTCCTCGTGGAACTGGAACACGCCGCCGTGGCCGGAGTCGGGGTAGATGATCAGCTCGGAACCGGCGATCCGGCGGTGCAGGTCTTCGGAGAGCACCGAGGGGACCATCCGGTCGTGGTCGCCGTTGGCGATCAGAGTGGGGCCGGTGAAGACCGAGAGGTCGGACGGCGCTGAGCGGCCGTACTTCTTGATGGCGGCGAGCTGGGTGCGGAACGCTCTGATGCTGATGGTGGCGTCCCGGTCGTGGGTGCGCTCGCGCAGCCGAGCGATGAAGGCCTTCGCGGCCTTCTTGCCGCCAGAGTTGCGGTTGAAGAAGAGGAACTCCTTGGGGTCCGAGCGCGTGAGGGTGGCTCGCACGATGTCGTAGTAGGTGGTGCGAGCGACCTTGTCGATGCCGGTGCCGCCGCGGGGGCCGGTGCCGGTGAGGACCAGGCGGCGTACGAGGTCGGGGTGCTTGACGATGAGGTCCTGGGCGATCATGCCGCCCATCGAGAACGAGAAGACGTCGATGGAGGTGTGGCCCAGGGCGCTGATGAAGGTGTAGGCGTCGTCGGCGGCCTGCTCGATGGTGTCCGGGACCGAACCGGAGGAGGCGCCGACGCCGAGTTGGTCGAAGGCGATGACGTGCCGCGTGGCGGCCACGGCGTCGATGATGCGGGGGTCCCAGTTGTCGAGGGTGGCGGCGAGGTGGACGAAGAAGACGACGGGGACACCGCTTGGGGGTCCGAGCTCTCGGTAGGCGAAGGTCTCGCCCCCGGCTGAGATCTTCTTGGTCGGTGCTTCGGCGTACGAGGTGATGGTCATGCTGTCCTGCTCTCTGGTGCGATCGGAGGGTCGTGCGTCGGTGACTAGGACAAGTGCGCGACGGTCTTGCCCGGGGTGCCGTCCCGGCCCAACGTCGACAGGGCGGTCGGGATGTCCTCGAAGGCGACCGTCCTGCCGAGCACTGGTCGCAGGGTGCCGGCCTCGACAAGCGCGGTGATCTCGGCGAGCTGACGACCATCGGCTCTCATGAAGAGGAACTGGTAGCGGACCTCGAGCGTGGCGGCTGCGCGCCGCACCTTCCGACTGAGCAGCCCCATCACGAGTCGCAGCGCCGGGTTGAGCCCCAGTTCGCGCGCGAACTCCGGGGTCGGGGGTCCGGCGATCCCGATGGTGACTCCTCCGGGCCTCAGCACCGTCAGGGACCGCAGCACGTTGTCACCGCTGACGCCGTCGAGAACGAGGTCATAGCCCGAGAGCGTCTCCTCGAAGGAGGCCGAGCGGTAGTCGATGACCACGTCGGCGCCGAGGTCACGGACGAGGTCGGCGTTGGCCGCGCTCGCGGTGGCGGCGACGGTGGCGCCGAGGTGCTTGGCCAGTTGGATCGCGATGTTGCCGACGCCACCTGATCCGGCGTGGACCAGGACCTTCTGCCCAGGCTGGACCTGCCCGACCACCACGAGGGCCTGCCAGGCGGTGAGCGCGACGAGGGGGAGGGAGGCGGCTTCTGCAGCGGTGATGTTGTGCGGTCGCAAGGCGACGTCCTCGACCCGTGCGGCGACCTGCTCGGCGAAGCCGCCGATCCGGCCGTCACCGAGTCGGGCGTAGACCTCGTCGCCGGGGACGAGCTCCGTCACCTCGGAGCCGACGGCCACGACCGTCCCGGCGACGTCGTGCCCGAGGGTGAACGGCGCTCGGTAGCGCAGGAACGCCTTGAACTCGCCGAGCCGGACCTTCTCGTCGAGCTGGTTGAGCCCCGTGGCCTCGACCTGGATGAGGACATCGCGGTTGCCCACCCGCGGTGCCGCGACCTCGGCCAGGGTCAGCGGCCTCTTGTACGACGACACGACCAGCGCCTTCATGAGCGGGCCGTCGTGGCCGAGGCCAGCACTGCGTCGTTGACCGCGGTGGTCGACCGGGCGGTGGCGTAGACCTCCCAGCCGCGGCTACTGAGGTGGCGGGTGATGGACGAGCCGATTCCTCGGCCCGCCCCGGTGACCAGCACGGAAGCCATGGTCGTCCCTCTTTCGTCGGCACGGGTCCGCACGGTAGGAACCCACGATTAGCGTACGATCGTAATTTAATAAGGGCAAGCACGTCCGGATGTCTAGGCTGACGAGCGTCAGTCCACCGGTGAGGTGGTCGGTGGTCGTGATGTGGAGGGGTGCGAGCAGGTGGCGAGGTACGACGCGATCCACAAGAAGGCCACGCGTGCGCGGATCCTGGAGACCGCTGGCCGCCGACTCAAGCGGGACGGCATCGACGGCACGGGCGTGGCCATCCTGATGAAGGACGCCGGTCTGACCAATGGCGCCTTCTACGCTCACTTCGACTCGAAGGAGGACCTGGTTGCCCATGTGGTGACCGAGGAACTCCGCGGCCAGCAGGAGCGCTTCGCGGCCCTGGGGCCGGGGAGTGACGGGCTCGGGGTGCTGCTGGGTCAGTACCTCTCCCCGGGGCACCGAGACGCGCCGTCGGAAGGGTGTCCCTCGGCGGCACTCCTCGACGAGATCGCCCGTTGCTCGCCGACTACACGGACCGCGTACACGGCCGGCGTCCTCGACATCGTGACCGAGATCGGCGCCCGGCTCGACCGTGACCCGGACGATCGCGAGACCCGCTCGCTGGTTCTTGCTGTCTACGCGCTGCTCATCGGCGCTATTCAGCTGTCCCGGGCGCTGACTGACACTGACCTCGCGGCGGGCGTGCTGGATCAGGCCAAGCGTCAGGCCGAGAGGATGCTCGGGCTGTGAGCATGACCCTGATGTGACGGACGTGATCCCAACGTCGCGCTCAACACCGCCACCTGACAGTGGGAATGGCCCGGACGGGCGGATTTCACCGCAGGGACAAGCGTCGGTCGGGCCCAAGAGCCCGTCACCGACCCAGGAGCTGCCCCCACAGTGCCCCCAGAGCCGCGAGTTCGGGGCCACCTTCGCGAAAGCATCGAGCCCCCGACCTGTCTGTGCAGATCGGGGGCTCGATGACTGGGGTGAGTAACGGGACTCGAACCCGCGACATCTGCCACCACAAGGCAGCGCTCTACCAGCTGAGCTATACCCACCATGGTCATCCGGACGGGGCCGGGACCGGAGAGGAGTCTAGAGGAATCAGTCCGTGGAGGTGGAATCGGGACCGGTGAGCCCGGTGATCGAGCCGCCGTGCTTGGCCGCGATCGCCCGGGCGGTGTCGCTGTCGGGGCCCGGGGAGGCCTGGAAGACCGCCTCCCGGTAGTAGCGCAGCTCCTCGATGCTCTCCTGGATGTCGGCGAGGGCGCGGTGGTTGCCGCGCTTGGCCGGCGCCTGGAAGTAGGCCCTCGGGAACCAGCGGCGCGACAGCTCCTTGATCGAGGAGACGTCGACGATCCGGTAGTGCAGGAACTGCTCGAGGGTGCTCATGTCGCGGGCCAGGAAGGAGCGGTCGGTGGCCACGGTGTTGCCGGCCAGCGGGGGCCGGCTGCCGTCGGGGCAGTGCTCCTTGATGTAGGCCAGCGTCCGTTCCTCGGCCTCGGCCATGGTGACGCCGTGCTCGAGCTCGGCCAGCAGGCCGGACTTCTCGTGCATGGTGCGCACGAAGTCGCCCATCTGGTCGAGCGCCTCGGCGGGGGGCTTGATGATGATGTCCACGCCGTCGCCGAGGACGTTCAGGTCGAAGTCGGTGACCAGGGCCGCGACCTCGATCAGGGCGTCCGCCCCGAGGTCGAGGCCCGTCATCTCGCAGTCGATCCAGACCAGTCTCTCGTTCACGAGGCGCAACCCTAGTCGTGACCGCCCCCAGGTCCCGACGTTCGAGGACCTTGGGCTCTTAGAAAGGACTCAGGGAGGGGCCCTAGGCTCCAGCTGTGAGGGAGTGGCTCGGCCTGGTGGCGCGACTGGTGACAGGTGGCGTCTGGATCTGGGCCGGCGCGCTGAAGCTCGGCGATTCCTACCAGAGCGTGCAGGCCGTGCGCGCCTACGAACTGCTGCCCGAGAGCCTGGTCGAGCCGGTCGGCTACCTGCTGCCGGTGCTCGAGGTCGTCGTCGGCTTCGCGCTCGTGGTGGGGGTGCTGACCCGCGGCGCGGCGGTGCTGTCGGCCCTGCTGTTCGTGGTGTTCATCATCGGCATCGCGAGTGCCTGGGCCCGTGGCCTGCAGATCGACTGCGGCTGCTTCGGCGGGGGCGGCTACGACCCCGGCGCCGAGTCGGCGTACCCCTGGGAGATCGCCCGCGACGCCGCCCTGCTGCTCGCCTCGCTGTTCCTCGTCCGGTGGCCGCGCACCCGCCTGTCCCTGGACTCCGTGCTGTTCCGCCCGACCACCGCCTGACCCGAAGCGAGACCCGATGTCGAAGAAGTCTGCCCAGTCCAACCGCGAGCGCGCGGCGGCCGCCCTCCGCGAGCAGCAGCGCCAGGAGGCCCGGCGTCGCAACCTGATGGTGGGCGGCGTCGTCGGCGTGCTCGTGGTCGCGGTGGTGGCCGGCTTCCTGTGGATGCGGGCGAACGACAGCAGCGGCGACATCGCGGCCCCGGCGGCCGGCTCGGAGTTCGGCCTGACCATCGGCCCGGAGGGCGCCCCCCGCGAGGTGATCGTCTACGAGGACTTCCACTGCGTGCACTGCGCCGACCTGGAGTCGCGCACCCGCGACGACCTGACCGCGGCCGCGGAGGCCGGTGACGTCCGCGTCGAGTACCGGCCGATCGCGTTCCTCACGCAGTACTCCGTCCGCGCGGCGAACGCCTTCAAGGTGGTGCTGGACGAGTCCGGCCCGGACATCGCCAAGACCTACCACGACCTCCTCTTCGAGAACTACGACGAGGCTTCCGGCAGCGAGGACGGCCTCGACGACGACACCCTGGTCAGCCTGGCCGGCGAGGCCGGGGCCGACGAGGACGCCGTCCGCGACGGCATCGAGCAGGTCACCTCGCAGGGATGGGTCGACGACGCCACGAAGGCGGCCGAGGACGCCGGGGTGCAGGGCACCCCGTCCGTGCTCCTCGACGGCGAGCCGGTCAGCGGCAGCTCGGAGGACATCGCGAATTCGCTCGCGAAGGCGGTCGGCTGACACGCTGCGGCGGGTGAGCCTCAGCGACTTCATCCGCGGCCTCCCGAAGGCCGAGCTGCACGTCCACCACGTCGGATCCGCCTCGCCGCGGATCGTCAGCGAGCTGGCCGAGCGCCACCCCGGCACGGTGCCGAGCGATGTCGACGCGCTGCGCTCGTTCTACGAGTTCCGCGACTTCGCGCACTTCATCGAGGTCTACCTCGCGGTCGTCGCGCTGATCCGCACCCCCGACGACATCCGGTACCTCACCTACGAGGTGGCCCGCGAGATGGCCACCGAGCAGCAGCTCCGGTATGCCGAGCTCACCTGCACGCCGTACACCTCCGTGCGCCCGCACGAGGAGGGCGTCGGCATGCCGATCGAGGCCTACTCCGAGGCGATCGAGGACGCGCGGGTCGCCGCCGAGCGCGACTTCGGGCTGGTGCTGCGCTGGATCTACGACATCCCAGGGGAGTCGGGGCTGCCGGCCGCCGACAAGACCCTCGAGTACGCCGTGCAGCACCCGACCGAGGGCCTGGTCGGCTTCGGGCTCGGCGGCCCCGAGATCGGGGTGCCGCGGCCGCAGTTCCAGCCGCACTTCGAGGCCGCCCGCGCCGCCGGGCTGCATTCCGTCCCGCACGCGGGGGAGACCACCGGCCCGGGGACGGTCTGGGACGCGCTCCGCGTGCTCGGCGCCGAGCGGATCGGGCACGGCACCTCCGCCGCCCAGGACCCCGAGCTGCTCGCGCACCTCGCGGCGACCGGCGTACCCCTCGAGGTCTGCCCGTCGTCCAACATCGCGACCCGTGCCGTGGCGACCCTCGACGAGCACCCGCTCCGGGCCTTCCGCGACGCCGGCGTGACGGTCACGGTCAACTCCGACGACCCGCCGATGTTCGGCACGTCGCTCAACCGCGAGTACGAGATCGCCGCCGACCTGCTGGGCCTCGACGAGGCCGGCCTCGCGGACCTGGCCCGTACGTCGGTGCGCGCGTCGTTCGCCCCGGAGGACGTGAAGACGCGGGTGCTCGGCGAGATCGACGCGTACCACCAGCAATGATGAGGGCCCCGCACTCTCATACAGTGCGGGGCCGGCACCTTTCTAGCCCGGTCGGGTCGTCCGGTCCGGGAGGCGCGCCCACGAACGTAGGATGCGCACATGTCCGGACCGGGAGCGATCAGGGTCGCCGTGGTGAACGACTACGAGATCGTGGTCGCGGGGATCGCCTCCCTCATCGCGCCGTACGGCGACCGGGTCGCCGTCGTGGAGCTCGACACCGGCGTGCCGGTGCTCAGCGAGGTCGACGTGATCCTCTACGACACCTTCGGGCAGGTGCAGGGCGACGGGGTGGACCTGGAGGACCTGGTCCACGGCAGCGACGCGCGGGTCGCGATCTTCAGCTGGAACACCGACGCGGACCTCGTGCGGCGTGCGCTGGAGCGAGGGGCGTCGGCGTACCTCTCCAAGGGGCTCAGCGCCCTCGCGATCGTCGAGGCGCTGGAGCGGGTGCACCGCGGGGAGACCGTGATTCCGGACGGGCCCGGGCCGGTCGAGGTCGTGGCCGGCGGGTGGCCGGGCCGCGAGCACGGGCTGACCGCGCGCGAGGCCGAGGTGGTCGCGCTGATCACCCAGGGGCTGAGCAACCAGGAGATCGCGGACCGGTCCTACCTGAGCATCAACTCGGTCAAGACCTACATCCGCACCGCCTACCGCAAGATGGGGGTCGGCAGCCGCTCGCAGGCCGTGGGCTGGGGCGTCCAGCACGGCTTCGCCACCCGGCGGACGCGGGTGGTCAGGCCTGAGGTGTCGGGCCCCGACCAGCGCTGAGCGCGGTGTGTCGGGTCCGCAGGACGTAGTCCTTCGCCGGGCCCGAGCTGTGCCAGATGACCGTCCACCCGCTCCGGTCGGGGGCGACGTCGATCCGGCCGCGGTAGTGGTCGGGCGCGCACGGGTGGTCGACCTGCTCGCCGACCGACCAGGGGTGGAACGCCCGGCCGTCGGCGAAGTGCACGACCCACTCGCCGGCCGCTCCTCGTCGTACGTCGAGGGTGCGGGCGACCGGCACCTCGTGGTCGGCGCCCGCCCGGTCGGTCCAGCGCATCGTGCCCTCCTCGCGCCACCGGACGTGATCGTCGGTGACCAACTCGAGGGTGGCCGTGCCGTCGACCTGACGGGTCTCGCCGGTCAGCCGGTCGTCGACCTCGCGGGCCAGCGCCCAGGTGCCGAGGAGGTCGGTGGGCGCGGTCACCGCAGCGCGCCGAGCATCATCGCGGTCGCGGTCTCGACGATCTGCTCGGGCGTGACGACCAGGGCGCCGTCGAGCCAGGCCGTCACCAGCTCGGCGGTGCCTCCGATGAACAGCAGGCCCGCGACCTCGCCGGAGACGCCGCCCCAGACCTCGGGGCCGTGCCGGTCCTCGATCTCCTCGGTGAGTCGGTGGGCGAAGTGGCGCAGCAGCGCGGTCCGCCGGGGTCGCAGGGTGGCGATCCCGGCCGACTCGATGATCGCGACCCGGCCCTTGCGAGGATCGTCCGCGACCAGTGCGACGAAGGCCGCGATCGAGGCCCGGGCCCGCGCCTCCGGCTCGTCCCCGGCGGCCTCGGCGGCGGCCAGACCGACGGACTCGATCTCGGAGGCGATCGCGTCGAGCACGGCGAGGAGGGCCTCGTCCAGGTTGCGGAAGCTCTCGTAGAAGTACCGCTCGCTCAGGCCGGCCTCGGCGCAGACCCGGGTCATGGTGACCCGCCCGCCCGGGGCGCCCCAGACCGCCAGGGTCGCCGCCAGGAGCCGCTCGCGCCGCTCCGCGGCCCGATCCTCGGCGCTCACGCCCCGATAGGTCCCCGACTGCACCGCCACGGCTCCAGGGTCTCACAGCGGGGCCCGGCGAGAAGGTTGACAGGACGTCCTTCCTGAATGATCCTCGGGGAGATGACGACCTCTCGAGCACTGCCCGCCGTCCGGCGCGAGGACCGCGGTCTGCCCGTCCTCGGACGCCACCTCGACTACGCCCGGGACCCGATGGCACTGTTCCGCGGTCTCGCGCAGGAGTACGGCGCGGTCGCGCCGATGCGGATGCTCGGCCGGACCGCCGTGGTGCTGCTGGGGCCCGACGCCTGCCAGGTCGCGCTCACCAACCGCGACAAGGCGTTCGCCAACGGCCCGGCCTGGTCCGAGCTCGTGGGGCCGTTCTTCCGGCGCGGGCTGATGCTCCTCGACTTCGAGGAGCACCACACGCACCGGCGGATCATGCAGCAGGCCTTCACCCGCGACCGGCTGGAGACCTACGTCGCAGCCATGCACCCCGCGATCGCCGCGGGGACCGCGCGCTGGGAGCCCCGCCCGGCGTTCGCGGCGTACCCCGCGGTGAAGCAGCTGACCCTCGACATCGCCGCCGACGTCTTCATGGGCGGGGCCACGGAGACCTCCCGTGCGGAGATGGACCGGGTGAACCGGGCCTTCGTCGCGTGCGTGCAGTCGGCCGGTGCCCTCGTCCGGGCCGACCTGCCCTTCACGCGGTGGCGCCGGGCCCACTGGGGCCGTCGGGTGCTGGAGGACTTCCTGCGTCACTACCTGCCGGCCAAGCGGGCCACGCGCACCGACGACCTGTTCTCCCAGCTGTGCCACCTCGAGGACGACGAGGGGGTCCGGTTCACCGACCAGGACGTCGTCGACCACATGGTCTTCCTGATGATGGCGGCGCACGACACGTCGACGATCACCCTCTCGACGATGCTCCAGCTGCTCGGGCAGCACCCGGAGTGGCAGGAGCGCTGCCGCGCGGAGTCCGAGGCCCTCGGGCCGCGACCCGACCTGGCCGGGCTCGAGGGGCTGACCGCGCTCGACCTGGTGATGCGGGAGTGCCTGCGCCTGCGGGCCCCCGTCCCCGTCGTGGTCCGTCGTACCGTCCGCGACACGGTGGTGCTGGACGTGCGGATCCCGGCGGGCACCACCGTCGTCGTGACCCCGCAGTACTCGCACCTGATGCCGGAGCTCTGGACCGACCCCACGGCGTTCGACCCGGAGCGGTTCGCCGAGGACCGGCGCGAGGACCGCTCCCACCGGCTCGCCTGGGAGCCCTTCGGGGGAGGGGTCCACAAGTGCCTCGGGCTGCACTTCGCCGGGGCCGAGGTCAAGGCGGCCATGCACCACCTGCTCCGCCACCACCAGTGGCGGGTCGCCCCCGGCTACCAGCCGCCCATCGACAACCACTCCCTGCCGTTCCCGTC
This sequence comes from Nocardioides sp. CCNWLW216, assembly GCF_037120545.1. Classification (NCBI taxonomy): domain Bacteria; kingdom Bacillati; phylum Actinomycetota; class Actinomycetes; order Propionibacteriales; family Nocardioidaceae; genus Nocardioides; species Nocardioides sp. CCNWLW216. The sequence continues at coordinate 187,911 of NZ_JBBBBJ010000002.1, read as the reverse complement.
CGACGGCCAGCCCATCGACCTGCAACGGCGCCCCGCCACCGAGAGGATCCCCCGATGACCCGCGAGATCGCGTCCCTGACCGTCGTCGTCACCGGAGGGGCGCGCGGCATCGGCCGGGCGACCGTCGAGCGACTGGCCCGGCGCGGGGCCCGGGTCGCCGTCGGCGACCGGGACGCCGACCTGGCCCGCGAGGTCGCCGCGCCGTACGGCGGGCGGGTCCGCGCCGCCGCGCTGGACGTGACCGAGCCGGCCTCCTGGCGTGAGTTCCTGGGCGAGGTGGCGGTCCTCGGGCCGGTCGACGCGCTGGTCAACAACGCCGGGATCATGCCCCTCGGGTCGGTGCTGAAGGAGTCCGACGAGGTCGCGCGCGCCATCGTCGACGTCAATCTGCACGGGCTGATCAACGGAACCAAGGCGGTCGCGCCGGGGATGGTCGAGCGCGGCCACGGCCACCTGGTCAACGTGGCCTCCGCGGTGGGCCGGATCGCCGTCGCGGACGGCGCGACGTACTCCGCCTCCAAGTTCGCGGCCGTGGGCTTCAGCGAGGCGACCCGCGCCGAGCTGGCGCCGTACGGCATCGACGTCACGATGGTGCTGCCCACGGTCGTGCGCACCGAGCTGGCCGCAGGGGTGCCCGCGGCCCGCGGGGTGCGGCCGGTGAGCGCCGACGACGTGGCCCGGGTGATCGAGTCCGCGCTGCGCCGCCCGCGAGCCGAGCTCTGGGTGCCCCGCTGGGCGCAGGGGCTGACCAAGGCCACGCAGGTCCTGCCGCGTCGCGTCCAGGACGCGATGGCCCGGCTCACCCGGGCCGACAGCGTGCTGGCCGAGGCCGACCCTGCCGCGCGCGCCGCCTACGAGAAGCGGGCCCGCCGCCTCGGCTGACGGGTGCGTCCGGGACGCCGACTATCCTGCGGCGTATGAGCAAGCCGGTCCGCATCGCCATCGCCAACGACTACGTCGTGGTGGTCGCCGGGGTCGCGGCCGCCTTGGCGCCGTACGCCGACCGGGTCGAGGTCGTCGAGCTGGACAGCCGGATGCCGCTGGCCACCCCCGTCGACGTGCTCCTCTACGACACCTTCGGCCAGATCCAGGCCGACAGCATCGACGTCGACGCGCTGTCCCACGGGCTGGCGGGCCGGGTGGTGGCGTTCAGCTGGAACGTCGAGCCGGAGCTGGTCAAGCGGGCGCTGGAGACCGGGGTGCACGGCTATATCCCCAAGTCGGTCACCGCCGAGGAGCTCGTCGACCTGATCGAGCGCGTGCACGCCGGCGAGCAGGTCGTCCCCGCCGTCGACGAGTCGGAGGAGAACTTCGGGGCCTGGCCGGGCCGCGAGCTCGGGCTGACCGACCGCGAGGCCGAGATCCTGGCCCTGATCACCCAGGGCTACAGCAACGACGAGATCGCCCGGCACGTCTACCTCGGCATCAACACCGTGAAGACCCACATCCGCAAGGCCTACCGCAAGATCGGCGTGAGTCGGCGGGCCGAGGCGGTGCTGTGGGGCATCGACCACGGCTTCCGGCCCGACACCGAGCGGCGGATGCGCAACCGCTGAGAGACTCTAAGTCGACCGGACCGATCGACTAGTCTGGGGCCATGACCGTCCAGGCCGTGCCGATCCCGTCGTACGACGACGTCCGCGTCGTCGTACCCGCTCCGGACGCCGGTCCCGGCAACTGGGCGGGCGCCGCGAGCGCGGTCCTGGTCGACGGGGTGTTCTGGCTGACCTGGCGGGTCCGCCGGCCGCTGACCGACGGCCGCGGCGTCGCCGTGCAGGTGGCGCGGTCGCTCGACGGCGAGACCTTCGAGGTGGTCGCCGAGGTGAGCCGCGAGGAGTTCGGGGCCGAGTCCTTCGAGCGGCCGGTCCTGGTGCCGGTGCCGGGCGTGGGCTGGCGGCTCTACCTCTCGTGCGCGACCCCGGGGTCGAAGCACTGGTGGGTCGACAGCGTCACCGCCGCCACCGTCGAGGGCCTGCCCACCGGCGAGCGGGCCGTGGTGCTGGCCGGCGACGACCGGGTCGCGGTCAAGGACCCCGTCATCGAGCCGGCCGCGGGCGGCGGCTGGGACATGTGGCTGTGCTGCCACCCGCTGGAGGACGTCGGCCACGAGGACCGGATGACCACCCGCCACCTCACCAGCCCCGACGGGCTCGCCTGGACCGACCACGGCGAGGTGCTGGCCGGTCGCCCCGGCGCCTGGGACGCGCGCGGTGCGCGGGTCACCGCGGTCGTGGCCCACGACCCGCTGACCGTGCTCTACGACGGCCGCGCCGACGCGGCGTCCAACTGGTTCGAGACCACCGGTCTGGCGCGCTGGGACGGTGCCCGGCTGGTCCCTGACGACGGCGTGGGCACGATCGTCTCGCCGCACTCCGACGGGGCGTTCCGCTACGCCGCGGCGGTGCCGCTGCCCGACGGGCGCACCCGCTTCTACGTCGAGGCCGCGCGGCCCGACGGCGCGCACGATCTGGTCACGCTGGTTCGCTGAGGGAGTCGCTGAGCCTCTTCCGCTCCAGGAACGACCCTCGGCTCTCGCTGGAGAGCCACTCGTCGAAGCTCTCACCGGTCAGCTCGGCGAGCAGCGCGATGTCGTCGGCGAAGTGCGGGATCAGCCGCTCGCGGGCCTCGGCCGCGAGCTTGGGCCGGTGCGCCTCGCCGCCGCCGCTGAGCTGCGCGACCAGCGGGACGCTGGCCCGCCGCCAGATCTCCGGCGGGACGAACTGGCCCAGCTGGGCGCCGACTCGCACCACCGGCCCGAAGACCTGCGGGCGCCACCCGGGCTCGACGTACGCCCGGGAGTTGTCGCGGGGGATCTCCTCGACCAGGCCGGGCGTGATCCCGAGGAAGGCGCAGGCCTTGTCGACGGCCGCCTGCGGGTCGTCGACGAGCTCGCGGTAGCGCATCACCAGCACGCGCTCGCGATCGACGTAGCGGTAGAGGTGCTGCAGCTGCTCGCCGTACCGGCCGAGGCCGGCGTAGCGCCAGAACGGCGCCCAGCCGGCGGCCATCCGCTCCTGCTGGCGGGCGAAGGCCTCCTCGAAGTCGCCCACCGGCTCCAGCCCGTCGCACCACAGGTGCATCCAGTTGCTGTAGGCGCGGTCGATGGGGTCGCGGACCACCGCGATGAGCCGGACGTCGGGCAGCCGCTCGGCGATCCGCTGGTGGGCGCTGCGGCTCCACAGGTAGAACGGCGTGCTCTCGCCACGCTGTTGCTGCGACCCCGCGAGCGCGAAGAGCCGCTCGTACTGGTCCCAGCGCCAGATCCACTCCTGCTGCGAGTGCCGGTCACCCGGGCCCCGCCAGTCCGGCGGCGGCGCGTCGTCGCAGAGGAAGTACTTCGGCTCCTTCGGCGTCGTCGTGAACACCTCCGGGTGCTGCCGCAGTGCGGAGTGCAGGGCCGTCGTCCCGGCCTTCGGCGCGCCGATCACGAGGAAGTCGGGGCGGGGGCTCCGGGTCATCTGCGTAAGTGTACTGAGCAACTGGAGTTGATGGTTGTTGTCTGGACCGGGTCGACCCGGTCCGGCGCCCCTGGTCGGTTTGCCGGGTTGTGAGACGGGACTTCGTCCCTCCTCAACCACCGGGGGTTGAGGAGGTTGCGCAGCGGCGTCGGCTCCGGTGGTTGAGGAGGTTGCGCAGCAACCGTCTCGAAACCCGGTGAGCCGACGTGCGGTGTCGAGGGGCCGAAATCGGCGGCGCCCGCAGACCAAGGAGTGGTCCGCGGGCGCCTAGCCCAGGTCTTCTCCCCCCACGGGAGTCCACGAGCCGAGACGAAGTATCCCCGAGAAGGGCGGCTCGCGTCACACCCCCATGGGTATGTCGTCCGGTCAGGCGCCGCGCGGGGCGTACATGATGATCGCGACCCCGGCCAGGCAGACCAGCGCGCCGGTGACGTCGTACCGGTCCGGGCGGAAGCCGTCGACGACCATGCCCCAGGCCAGCGAGCCGGCGACGAAGACCCCGCCGTACGCCGCGAGGATCCGCCCGAAGTCGGCGTCCGGCTGCAGGGTCGCGACGAAGCCGTAGACGCCGAGCAGCACGACGCCGGCGCCGATCCAGGCCCAGCCCTTGTGCTCGCGGACGCCCTGCCAGATCAGCCAGGCACCGCCGATCTCGGTCAGGGCCGCGGCGACGAACAGGGCGACCGAGCGCAAGGTGTCCACGCGCGTCATCGTCCCAGGGCGGTCAGTCGGTCGCCGACCACGCCCGGGCGAGGAGCTCGTAGGAGCGGACCCGGTCCTCGTGCCGGTGCGTCACGGTGGTGATCACCAGCTCGTCGGCGCCGGTCGCCTCGTGCAACTGCTCCAGCCGCGCGACGACGTACGACGGGTCGCCCACGACCTGGGTCTCCAGCCGGTCGCCGACCAGCTCGTCGGCGTGGTCGGGCCAGGGGAGGGCGCGGGCCTCATCGGGGGTGGGGAAGGCGATCGCCCCCTCGCCGGAGCGGATGCTGCGGACCCAGTGCCGGTAGCCGGTCGCGAGCTCGACCGCCTCGGCCGCGGTCTCGGCGACCACGACGTCCGCAGAGACCGCGAGGTGGGGGCGCGGGCGCTGCTCGGAGGGACGGAAGGCGGCGCGGTAGCCGTCGGCCGCCTCCAGGACGGCGCCCGGGCTGACGTGGTAGTTGGCCGCGAAGGGCAGGGACCGCTGGCCGGCGACGTGCGCGCTCTCGCCGCCGCTGCTGCCGAGGATCCAGACCTCCAGGTCGGCGCCCTCGCCGGGGACGACGTGGGCCTCGGTGCCGGCCGCGTCGCGGTAGCTGCCGGCGAGCAGCGCGAGGATGTCGCCGACCTGCTCGGTGTAGTCCTGCGACTCGGCGCCGGGCTGCTGCAGCAGCGCCCGCTGCAGCGCGAAGCGCGGGCTGTCGAGCAGGCCGGCCGGCGAGAACTTCCCGGGGACCCGCAGCCCGTTGGGGGCGCGACCGTCGACGACCGGGGTGACCGCCTCGGGCGGGGGCGCGGGGAACACGGTGCTCGACGGGCGGCTCGAGCGGCCCAGGCCGAGGTCGAAGCGGCCGGGGTGCAGCGCGTCCAGGAGGCCGAACTCCTCGACGGTGGACAGCGCGGTCCGGTGGCCGAGCAGCACCGCGCCCGACCCGAGCCGGATCGTCGAGGTGGCCTCGGCGGCCATGGCCAGCAGGACGGCGGGGGAGGTGCCCGCGACGCCGGGGTTGAGGTGGTGCTCGGCGAACCAGTAGCGCGCGTAGCCGAGCCGCTCGGCCTGGCGGGCCAGGTCGAGCGAGCGTCGGATCGCCTCGCCCGGCGTCGACCCGGAGCTGATCGGCACCAGGTCGAGGACGCCCAGCGGGACGCGGGGGACATTCACGACGCGGCCCTGCGCAGGGGTGGGAGACCGAGGTTCTCGCGCAGCGTCGTACCGGTGTACTCGGTGCGGAACGACCCGCGCTCCTGCAGCAGCGGTACGACGCGGTCGGCGAACTCGTCGAGTCCGGTCGGGGTCAGGTGCGGGACCAGGATGAACCCGTCGCTCGCGTCGGTCTGCACCAGCTCGTCGATCTCGTCGGCGACCTGCTGGGGCGTGCCGACGAACGCCTGCCGCGCGCTGACCTCGACCATCAGCCGGCGGATCGACAGGCCGCCGGCCTCGGCTCGGGCCCGCCACTCGCGGGCGGTCGCGAGCGGGTCGCGGTGCATCCGGACGCTGGCCCGGCCCTGGGCGACCGTGTGCTCGCCGGGATCGGGGTCCACCTCGGGCAGCGGCCCGTCCGGGTCGTACGACGACAGGTCGCGGTTCCAGACCTGCTCGAGGAGCTTGATCGCGGTCGGCCCGCTGACCTGGCGGTGCCGCACCTCGTGGGCGATCTCCTCGGCCTCCGCGGCGGTGTCGCCGAGCACGAACGTCGCCGCCGGCAGGATCAGCAGGTCCTCCGGCCCCCGGCCGTACGACGCCAGCCGCCCCTTGACGTCCCGGTAGAACGCCTGCCCCGCCTCGCGGGTCGCGTGCCGGCTGAAGATGGCGTCCGCGCTGCTGGCCGCGAACGAGCGGCCCTCCTCGGAGTCGCCGGCCTGGAAGATCACCGGCCGGCCCTGCGGACTGCGCGGGACGCTGAAGCGGCCCTCGATGTCGAAGTGCCAGTCGTGGTGGGCGAACGTGCCCGTATCGGCGCGGCCGAGGAACTCGCCGGACCCGCGATCGGCGACGATCTCCTCGCCGGCCCAGGAGTCGAACAGCTCGTGGGCGGTCTCCAGGAAGGTGCGCGCCCGCTCGTAGCGGTCCTCCTGCGCGAGGTAGCCGCCGCGGCGGAAGTTCTCGCCGGTGAAGGCGTCCCAGGAGGTCACGACGTTCCAGGCGGCCCGGCCCTCGGAGAGGTGGTCGAGGCTGGCGAACTGGCGGGCCACCTCGACCGGCTCGTTGAAGGTCGAGCTGATCGTGCCGGCCAGCCCGAGGTGCTCGGTCACGGCGGCGAGGGCCGCCAGCACCGTGAAGGTGTCGGGGCGGCCGACCACGTCGAGGTCGTAGATCCGCCCGTGCTGCTCGCGCAGCCGCAGCCCCTCGGCCAGGAAGAAGAAGTCGAACTTCGCGCGCTCCGCGGTCTGGGCCAGGTGCACGAACGACCCGAAGTCGATGTGGCTGCCCGCCCGCGGGTCGCTCCAGACCGTCGTGTTGTTGACGCCCGGGAAGTGGGCGGCCAGGTGGACCTGCTTGCGCGGCCGGGTCATCGGCGGGCTCCCGTCGGGGCGTAGCGGTTGTCGGGTCGGGCCAGGCCGAGCCGCTCGCGCAGGCCGCCCCCGTCGTACGACGTCCGGAACGCGCCGTGCCGCTGCAGCTCGGGGACCAGGTCGCGGGTGATCCGGCGCAGGTCGCCGGGCAGCGTGGCGGGCCGCAGCCGGAAGCCGGCCAGACCGGCCTCGGCGCGCGCCTGCAGCAGGTCGGCGAGCGCCGTGGCGGTGCCGGCGAAGACCTCCGCGTCGCTGCTCAGCGGGCCGCCCGCCCGCTCGTCGAGGCGGGCCAGGCGGTCGGTAGCCTCGGCCTCGGTGTCGCCGAGGACCACGAGGAGCTCGCCGAGCACGAGCAACGGCTCGGTCCGGCCAGCCGCGGCCTCGACCTCGCGGACCTGCCCCACCTCGGCGCGGGCGTCGTCGTCCGAGTGCGGGGTCACGAGCACCACGTCGGCCGCGCGCGCGGCGATCCGGACCGGCCGCACCTCGTGGGCGAGCATCACCACGAGCGGCTGGCCCTGCGGCGGTCGGGGCGTGATGGAGGGGCCGCGCACCGAGAACCACCGGCCCTCGAAGTCGGCGTAGTGCAGCCGCTCGCGGTCGATGAACCGCCCGGTCGCGACGTCGCGGATCTCGGCGCCGTCCTCCCAGCTGTCCCAGAGTCGTCGCTGCACCTCCACGTGGTCGACGACCTCGTCCAGCAGGTCGTCGGTGCCGGGCAGCTCGCGCCGCCCGACCAGCCGGTTCTCGTGCGCGCGTCCCGAGGCCTGCACCCGTACGCCGGCGCGCCCGCCGCTGACGTGGTCGAGCGTGGCGATCGCCTTCGAGACGTGGAACGGCTCGGTGTGCGTCGCCACGACGGTCGGGACCAGCCCGACGTACCGGGTCAGCGGTGCGACGCGGGCCGCGATCAGCACCGCGTCCAAGCGGCCGCGGACCCGGTCGGTGCGGTCGTCGTACCCGCTGTAGGACTCGGTCTGGATCGCCAGCGAGTCCTCGATCGTCACCAGGTCGAGCAGCCCGGCCTCGGCCTCGCGGACCAGCTCGGCCCAGTACGGCGCCCGCAGCAGCTCGGTCGGTCGCGCGTCGTCCTCGCGCCAGGCCGCGGGGTGCCAGCCGGCCCCGTCGAGGGCGACGGCGAGGTGGAGGTGTCGGGTCACGGGACAAAGTTAACCAAGTCAGTAAGAATAAGTGCCTTGTGTCTCAGGTAGTCGAAGCCGGGGGTCGGCGCGCGCCGACATCCGTCGGGCGGCGATCGACGTCGTCACCCGTCATCGCGACCACCGAGCCGTCGGCGGTCCCCCGAGGAGGGTCTGCGGTCCCGGGCTGGACACACGGGGAGGTGTGCCTACCCGGGACCGCAGGAGACGCGACTTTCGGGCCCCCGAAGGTCGCCCGGGCGGGCAACCCCTCCACGGCTGCGCGCCCACCCGCAGGCGCCCCATGAAGCACGCGTCGCCCCGAGAATAGTTCGGTGGACACGTGTCCACTAGGGCCACGAGGGTGAAAGGCCGGGTTACGACACGTCCTGCCGGAGCCCTAGTGACGTCACAGGCTTGCTTCGCGCATCCGGACGTCGAGCTCGGCCGAGCAGCAGGCTGCCAGGTCGCGCATCATGAGGATCTCTGCCGAGGTCCATTCGCGCGGCTCGTGGTCGATCGCGCACAGTGACCCGACGACGACGCCGCGCTCGTCCATGAGTGGCCAGCCGAGGTAGGCGACGACTCCCATGTCGCGGATCGCGCCGTTGGATCGGAGCTCGGGGTCCTCGCGGGCGTCGTCGACGACCAGACTGCGACCACCCTGAACGACGTGCTGGCAGAACGAGTGCGTGAGCGGGCTGGCTCCGGTGGTGCAGTAGGGCTCCGGCAGTTGCTTCGCCCCGCCCAGGAACACCTGGTGTGCGGACTCGAGGACGGTGACCAGGGCAACCGGCACCCCGATGGCGTTGCGGACGATACGGGCGTACCGGTCGAACGGGTTCTCGATGTTCGGCACGTCGACCATCGGTTCGTCTCCTCGCGTCAATGCCAGGAGGATCCTCGGCACCGATCAAAGGTCGTTCGACCTTCAACTTGTTTGACCCAGGATATCGACGGCCCACGTTGGCACGTTTCATCCGTTCGGGCGAAGCGCGCTCACGGTGTCCGAGATCACCGCGTGACCAGGCATGCGATCCTCGGTCGAGGAGCACTCTTGCGGCCATGACTCACGGAGATGAGTCGTGCTCGGGCTCGACCTTGAACACCTGTAGGAACTGCGGACATGCCTGCCGTCACGATCCGCCCTGGTGGCGGAGAGCACTGTTCAGCGCCGGCGTAGGTCCCCACCTGCCGACACGCTGCGGCCAGTCGATCGCCCCGATGCGCAGATGCTCCTGCCGAGACCTGTGCCACGACGAACGTCCGAGATAGTGCTCCGACCGGGAGATCCGCCTGACGACCTCAGCCGGAGCTGCTCGGCCCAGCTCCTCATCCGGCCGGCCAAGCCCGCCGCGGTGGGACGGCGGGCCGCTGGCCCGCACCAACTGTCTGGCGCCCCCGGCAGGACTCGAACCTGCGACCGGCGGATTAGAAGAACGTTCACCCCTGGATCCGCAGCTGTCACCCACCTGCGTAGAGGGGCCAGATGCCCCTGGGGCCGCGGGATCCGAGCTCCCGACTAGTGCCGTGTGGTGGTGCCGATTGGGGTGTGCGTGCGGACTGATTGCGGACCGGCGGCCCGTGGCGCATGCTGCTACAGCACATCCCGAAGACACTTGTCAATATCAATGACCAAAAAGATCCGCGGATTGCTTGCGAGAGGCGGAATGCGGGTCTACTGTCATCTCATACGCAAGAAGCCCCCGACCAGTGTCCTACCACCAGTCGAGGGCTCGATCACAACTCCTGAAAGAGAGACAGTCGTGACCGTTCTTAGTGGCATTCTGCCCGCCCTTCCCGTCGCTAACCAGGTCGAGCTCCTTTCCGTGCCCGACAAAGGGGACGAACTTTGGGTCATCCCGAGCGCCGAGCTTGGTCTCATCGACCTGCCCCGGCTGCGTCACCTGCTGCCGGCCGACTTCGCCGAGGCGAAGGTGGTGGAGTGGCTGCCGTCGGCCGACTCCTGGTCTGGCGCCTGGATTCTCAGCAAGGCGGCCTGACATGACCGCGAGCAAGATCACCATTCTGGAAGTGCCGGCCACTGACTTTGCGGGCAGCTGGGCTGCCGCCGTCAATGAGGATGGAGAGGGCTACCTCATCCTGCCCCACAGTGCGACTGATGAGCAGCGAGGCGAAGGCCTACGCGAAGCGCTGGCCCTAATGGGTGGGGAAGCGGCTGCCTGACGGGAGACTGGGTCGGCTTCTCGGGGCCTGCCCCACGAATAGACGTTTGGCCCTCAGTAGGTCCAGGAGACACTAACTCCGAGGCGCTGGGCCGTGCCCGCCCGCTGCGTCCGCGGCACCTGTCCACGGAGACATGCACGTCACGGCCGGGCGACGGGGTGCCCCCTCCGCGACCTCTGACTTGACCCCCCGGTTTTAAATGCGGGCCCCCACCTCCCCCTTCTCATCACCTACCCCACCTACGTGGCTGGATGTCGCTAGGGGTCCAGAGGAATTGGCAGTATCAATTCACCTCTGCTGTTGATGCTGTCAAATTGGTGCCGGTTTAGACCACGGCTAAAGCGCGTTTCGCTGCCGCATTGGTGAGTCCTAGCCTGGGAATCATGTCGGCGAGATTTGGCGTAAGTGAACGGCGATGCGATCGATGTGGTTCTGCCGTTGGGGTGCGTCACCGCCACATCGTCGTCGGCGACCCCCGTAAGTACCTGGGCTTCGACGCTTGCGCGTCATGCGCCGGATCGGTGCCCCTGTCGGAGTGGGAGTCAGCCTTCGCCTACCGAGGCCGCGGACTGATGATGGTGGTCTCGGAGGACTTCATCGAGGAAGCCGCTCGACGTCCCGAGACCAGGCTGCCTGACCGCACCGCGGTGAGGAGACCTGGCCGATGAGCCAAGTGCGGTTCCTGTTGGCTGTGCTCGTCCTATCTGCGGGCGCAGGCTTCGGGGGCTCTGCGCTGGGTCTCGTGGTCTTCGGCGAGAACTTCCGCGGCGATCCTGGACCGCAGGGTCGGCCCGGAAATGATGGGCCGGCGGGACTACCCGGCCCTCCCGGGCTGGCGGGAGCTCCTGGACGAGATGGCGAGGATGCCAAGCCCTCATGGGTAGTACCTCTAGGAAACCTAGAGAGTCGCATCAATCGTCTAGAACAGCCCGCGCCATGCTTCCCGCGCGAGAGGGTGGTCACGAGCGTCGCGATCAATCCGATCTCAGGCGAACTGATGACCAGTTACGGCTGGACCTGTCGTGTCAGTTAGTTGCCGTGCTGTCTGCTTGAATCGAGCACATGGCACAGAAGGTAATCACTCAGCTGGTTGACGACATCGACGGCACGGACCTGGGCGACGGTGATGGCGAGACCGTCGTGTTTGCCTTGGACGGTCAGACGTACGAGATCGATCTGTCGACGAAGAACGCCGAGGTGCTTCGGTCTGCGGTGGCGAAGTACGTTGAGGCTGGCCGTCGCGTGGGCCGCGCGACCGGGCGGGCGAGCAAGCGCACTCAGTCTGGTCCGGCTGCCGCAGAGATCCGCGACTGGGCGCGGTCAAACGGTTTTGAGGTGCCAGATCGCGGACGGATCCCACAGGGCGTGCGCGAAGCGTTCGACAAGCGCTGAGTTGGAGGTGTTGAAGACCCCATGAATCGCGAGTGGGCGATCGAAAAGTTGACCGCCTGGATCGCTGCGGCTGAAGAGTACGACAAGCACAGCATCCTGGAAGGTGCGCATAGGCAGGCACTCGCTCGTCGGCTACTCAACCTCACGCCACAGGCCCAAGAGATCGTGTCACGACGTTATGAGGCTCCCAGCGGCCTGACACTTCAGATCGAGGAATGGGACTTCATGGCGGTGGGGCATGGAATCACCCTCGCTCGGCAGACGGTTGCTCGACTCCAAACGGAGGACGAGACGGAGGAGATGCTGGGGACTGCGGCGCCTCGAATCAAAGCCGACGAGCTCAATTCGATCGTGTGGGACGCGGCGAAGTCGCTCTGGGCCTCAGGCCACTACACGGAAGCAGTCAAGCGCGCTGCCACGTTCCTCAACGCTCACGTGGCTGCACTTGTCGACCGTAACGACGTCTCGGACGCGTCGCTCATGCGCGAGGCCTTCTCCAGCTCGCCCGCTGCTCCGGGCAGGCCTCGCCTCCGATGGGGCGGGACCGACGACAGCCTGACGGCGAAATCGATGAACGACGGACTGCGCTCGCTGGCGCCCGGCGTCTACCTAGCTATTCGTAACGTGACCACGCATGACGCAACCGACCTCAGCATGCAGGTGGCCTTCGAGCAGTTGGCGACACTCAGCCTTCTCGCCCGCTGGATCGATGAGTGCCGGGTCGAGTCAGGCGACTGACTGATCGAACAAAAGTTCGACTATGGTCGACTGGTGATCATGCGCGCGACGACCCGGCCCACGGACAACCCGAACGCGGCCGGCACGGTCTATGACGTTGAGCGATCTGACTACGACGCCTGTATGGCTGTCGTCCGCGCCGAGCTGTCCGCAGGCCACCGGCTCCTTAGTGTCCAGGTCGATCGGCGCTGAGCGTGCCGCGGCACAACCCGAGCTCTGACCGCGTCACGATGGCCAGGCTGAACGGCACGGCCACTCGTCACGTACACGCGAAGAGCCCGGTAGCCGTCGCCGTGGCCGAGCTCGTCGAGATCGCCACCGAGCGGACCAAGGGGCGTGCGCCGGTCCTCCGCGTCGACCTGCTCTCGGAGACCGCCGGCGCGATGCTCGGCGCCTGGCAGGCCGACCCGGTCAAGGTATGGGCGGGGGAGGCTGCCGCACGGCTTCTGATCGCGGCCGGCGGGACGGACGAGGAGATCGGCAGGGCAGCTGCCGCCGAGGTGATCAGAAGGTTAGGGCGACCGCAGCACTAGGAGCGGGACGTGTTGGTCTCGACGGGGGGCACGTGAGTCAGGGGCGAGTGGTCGCGCACGGCATCTCTGGGGCGACCTCGCTCGTCGATCCCATCGTCAGGCTGCTCACCTGCCCATCGACGAGCAGAGCGGCGTAAATCTCGCCCCCGTCTTCCCACCTGAGAGCCTCGGCTCCCTCGAAGCCCTCAATGAGACTCTCCGACTCCGCGGGTTCGCCGTTCGGCTCCCCGAGAAGGCGCACTATCTGGTCACGGCTATCTCCGACCTTGACGCTGCACCACGTTTCAGGACTGATCGTGCCGAGGTTGGGACTGGCAGTGCTGGGCTCGACTGGGGGTGAGTCATCGCGAGCCTGGGGTGTCGAGCACCCGATGAGGAGAAGTGGGACTGCAAGCAGCAGGGTGACGACGCGCTTCTCGTGCCTCATGGTGCCGGAGTGTGGCATGGCCACGATCGCGGTTTGGACGTTTCGCGGCAGAGGGTTGGTAGGCATCATCACCGTCGTGAGCGACGACTCTGACTGGCTGACGTGGCCCCAGGCGGCCGAGCTCGTCGGCTGCCCGGTCACGACGATCGAGACCTACGTCCGCTCGGGTCGCATTGCCCGTCGGCCTGGCCAGGGGCGCCGCGGCGGCAGTCTGCAGCGCGAATCCGTCGAGGAGTTCGCCGTCTGGTGGCACGCGAAGACCGCGGCCCTGGAGCAGCGGATCGCCGCACGCAAGGCCCGCCAGATTCAACCGCCCGAGCCCGAAGGGTGGATCCAGGCTACCGAGGCTGCCGAGCGACTCGGGTATGCCCACAGTGACCACGTCGTCTACCTCGGGCGGCAGGGGCACCTGGAGACCCGCAAGGTCGGCGTCCGCTGGTGGGTCCGCGAGGCCGACGTGACCGCCTACGCGGACGAGCGGGACCAGTGGGTGTCCTGGCTGAAGGCCGCCGAGATCGTCGGGTGCTCGCACGAGACCATCAGGCGGGCCGTGGCGGCGGGCAAGATCGAGAAGAGGGACGTGCACCGGACGCAAGCTTCGCTACGGCGGGAGTCGGTTGACGCTTTCAGACGCTCGCGCCATCACGAGTAGGTCACTGCGGAAGTTCTTCGCCCTCGCTCAATAGGCGAACGAATTCATAGCGCTCGGCTCCTTTGACACCGACCTTATTGGACTCAACGCGTTCGCGAAGCAGGACATCTACGTTCTCGCCCAGGTCAAGACCTAAACGGATCACGTCGCTCTCATCGCCCGGAACGTGGATGTCGTAGCGGCGAGCAGTCCGGTGTGGTGCCACCTTGACAGAGAAGGTGCCCGCAAGGGAGAGAGCAACCACGCGACCTGAGACGCCAAAGACTCGCTCCTCCGGTTGCTTTTCCCAAAGATGTGAAACCCACTCAAGGGTGGGTTTCGACAAGTTGGTTCGTCTGCGTCGGCCCCTAGCGTCCTGCCACGACATCTCAAGTTCGAGATCGTGCGCACGAAGGGTGTCGGTCAGGACTTGGAATCCTTTCAACAAGTCTGCGCGATTCGAGTACTGGCGCATATCGCCCTGGCTCTCGGCGAGATCGTGAAGCGCAAAGACCCGCCGTAACGCTGAGTCCAAGGGATCGGACTCCACGTCAAGGTCGTGTTCGGCGTCAGTGACGTCCTTTGAGGGCTCGAAAAAGAGAACTGTGCTGCCATTCCCAACCCCGACGAGATCGAGCACGAGAGCATCGCCCGACGCGTCTTTGTCGGCAGCTCCACGGACCTGCTTGGTCAAGCCGTCGAGAAGGTCCTCCGTCACTTCGGTCGACAGGCCACCGTTCCGACGCAGATTTCCCTTGACTCGCATCGAAAGAGAGCGGCCGAGCGGAGCCGGAAGGCCGTAAGCCTCCAACGCGTCGCGCAGGTTCTCGTTGAGGGCATCGTCGAACTGCTCCTCTGAGAGATTGGGTGCATCCGCGACGTATCTGCGTGCTTCCTCTCTGCTGACGGGCTCCGTGAACGCCACGAGCTCTTCCCTGCTCACAGCATCACCTCCACGTAGCCGCGCTTCCACTCGCAAGTATCCGCGCTCGGGGGGCCCTTTGGCACCCCAGTTGGTCTTGCCCGCATCCACCAGTCGTCGAACCCTCCGCGGTAGCCGACGTACTCCCGCTCCTGGTCCGTCAATCTCGAGAGTACGAACGGCGACACAACCGGGCGGTAGCGGACGACGATCGGCTCGATGCCGAGCTCGGGCTTCACTGCCTTGCGCGACGACAACTTGGCGAGAGCCCCGTTGCCGGGCTTGCCCTTGCAGGCGTCCAAGGCCGCGCCATCGGCGAACAGCATCAGGTCTAGGTTGCCGGGGTCGAGACGGTCGGAGACGAAGCTGCCGCCGAACCAGAGGGACATGAGCACATTTGCCCCGTTCAGGTGCTGTGCCATCTGCTGCTCGTAGGCCACCCAGCGACCCAGGTACAGGCGGAGGTTTGCCCACAACTTGGGCCGCTCCGTAGATGTGGCGAACATTGCGTCGTCTACGAACGCGGCCTGCACCTCCGCCAAGGTGGCGGTGTGACGCCCGAGCGGCAAGTACCCGTTGCCTGGCGACAGGGGAGGGATGGACATCTCTGCTTCCTGGGTCACGGGCGCCTCATGAGCGCCTGGGTCCGTAGAACCTAGTGGCCGTCAGGGTGAACACACAGCAGATCGGCAAAATTCGTGTAGTTACACCCCAACCGCGAGTTGGCCCTGGTCGCGCTTTATTGCAAGCTTGGCCCACTTGGCGGCGACGAGCGGAGTGTCGGGAAGCAGCATGACGTGCTCGACGGCATCGAAGCTCGACCCGATTCGACGGAGCCGTCCCTCACGCTGGCGCTCGCGGGCGGGGTTCCATGACACATCCAGCGAGATGAGCGTCCGGCAGTGCTGCAGGTTCAGACCGCGCTCCAGGACGCGACTGCCCAACAGGATCTGCGCTTCGCCCGAGCGGAACCGCTCGACGGCGGCAGCCCGCTCGTCCTCCTTCACCTTGCCCTCGATGCGGGCGTAGCTGATGCCGCGGGTCTGGAGCTCCTGCTCAACGAGGTCTAGGACGAACAGCAGCTCACAGTAGATGACCACCTGCTGGCGGTGTCGCTTGTGCAGCTCAACGAGTAGCGCGTCGATGAGCGGTGAGTCGGAGCGGAAGGCCTTCGAGAGCGCGTCCATCGCTTGCAACGTTGCGCGCCCTTGCCGTTGGGACGCTGCGTCGTACTCCTGCTTCTGTGCCGGCGACAGAGGGATGGTCCTCTCGATTCGGACCACGTCCGGGAGCGTCAGGCCGGCGGCTGTGACGTCTCGGTGAAGCATGACGCGGCTGAGCAGGTCGCGCACCTCGGGAAGCCTCGACTCGACCCAGCCGACCGGCCGGTTCTCCCACTGGCCGAAGGTGACCTCGCGCTTCTCCCACTCGACGAACTGGTTCTTGAACACGCCCTCGCCCCAAAGGCCGGGCACTCGCGCAGCGCGGAGGAGCCAGTAGAGCTCCATCGGGTTGTTCTCGTACGGGGTCGCCGTCATCGCCAGGACTCGGTCGGCTCGCCCGGTCAGCAGCTCGATCGCCTCGAAGCGGATGCCGCCGCCCTTGATCTTCATCGCCTCGTCGAGCACGACCAGTGCCGGCCGACCGACCTGCGCAAGCCAGTGTCTGCGGGAGGTTGCCCACTCATAAGAAACGGTCAGGACATCGGGCCCCAGGCCGTACTTCGCCTTGAAGATGCCGCGCTGCTTCTGGCTGTCCCGCAGCTCCGGATCCAAGCTCGTTGCCACAGTGAAGTCGGGCAGGAACTTCTCGACCTCAGCTCGGTCCTTCGATTGCAGCGGGGCGTCAGTGATCCACAGGACCCGGCAGATCGAGTTGCCGTGCCGCGGCAACTGTCCGGCGGCATCCAGCTCGCCGATGTAGGCGAGCGCCTGGACGGTCTTCCCGAGTCCGACGTCGTCCGCCAGGACGGCGTTTGGGCGCTCCAGGAGCCACGCCAGTCCTTCGGACTGATGGTGCTTCAGAGAGCCCCTGAAAGGCCCGGAGATCGGCCCGAATGAAGGCTTCCAATTGGCGGCGGTTGTGCTCATTTCTGATGTCCTTTCGGTGCCCAGGAAGCCCCTGGGGCGACCCCCTGTAGGCCCCCTGGCAAGGGGCCCCTGGAGACCGGCGAGTGGCGTTGTGGATTGGAGGCGAAATGCCGAAGGCGGGCCGCCTCTCGGCGGCCCTCAGTAACTGCTGGGGTGGTGCTGGTTGGGGAAGGAGTAAGGCGAGGAGCCTTGGTTCTCGGACGGGCGCGGTTCGTCCAGCTACGCGGCTGGGTCGTCGAGCTCGTCGGGGTGGAATCGGGCGAGGTACTCCTGTCGCTCGCGCTGCAGTTGCGCGACGCGACGTTGGTTCTTGCCCCTCACGCCTAGGAGGCGGGCGAGACGGAGCAGGTCTTCACCGGACGGCTCCAGGCGGACCCAACGGTGGCCAGCCCGTCTGGCGAGACCGGTCTCGTCGAGCCGGCGAAGATGGCCGAGCACGGTGTTGTGCGCGAGCTCCCCGGGCCGAAGTTGAGACACCTCGGCCGTCTTGGTCGGCACCTCGGGGAGGGCCTCCCAGGTCTCTCGAACGGATGCGCCGAGCCCAGTTCCGTTACTGAAGACGTCTGCCAATAACTGCGCTTCCTCAACACACCTAGTCTTCGGACCCCCGTAGAAAGGCAAGGTGTGTGGCGAAGTAGAAGATTTAGTGGGTACGTCAGTAACCACCCGGTAAGAGCAAGCGTGACGATGAAGCCTGCTCTGCTCCGCTACTCGCTCTAGATAGCGGTCCGTGCACAGGCGGCGTAGAGCCGCCTGGACGCCGCTCGTAGAGAGGTTCGACAGTTCCGCCAACTGCCTGATCGAGGCGTTCACGGTGAGGCTCGCGGCAGCGATGCCGAGTTCCAGCACTGTTCGGTAGACGCGCCGGTCGTTGGCTCCTGTCCGCGTCCGCCACTCCATCGAGGGGATCGACGCCAGTCGACCCTCCAGGGTCTCGCGGTTGCGAGACACCGGAGGGTGCTCGCGCACCCATCGGCAGGCGTCCGCCCAGACCCGCTCGACGTAGTCGCGCTGCCGGCCGCCGTCCAGCTCCCAGTACTTCGAGGTGACCGCGTTCTCCTGCTCCCGAAGCAGGTCGACGAGGTCGGACTGAGGCCTCCGAGCGTTGATGAGGCTGACCGCCGCCCGATGGATGGTGCGTCCCCGGTCGATGACTCCACGCCTGATGACGACGGCATGGGGTTCTAACCACCGCAGTGAGTCGATAGCCAAACGCGGAATCGGCTGCGGACGGTGCCGCTGGAACAGGTTCAGTGCAGCATCAGGCCCCGGCTCCAGCACTTTCGACCGTCCGCCGAGCCGATGGGGCGCGTAGGGCGGTCGGGTGGCGTTCCGGCGCAGCTGGGACCAGGTCCGCGGCGCCCCGGCCAGGGCCTCTGCCTGCGTCTTGAACTGCTCGTAGTTCCACCCCGAGGGGAGGAGCACCCACAGATGCCGGTGCCCCTCCCGTCCCGACTCGACCGTGACGAATTGGCATCCGCGCGGCCCCAGCGCCTCTCGGGTCCGACCTGCCCAAAGGCGGTCAGCCGGCTCGTCGATGTCGACCGCAAGCATGTGATCGCACGGCTCGACGGCGAACGCCTGTCCTGACTCGACAGCGGCCTCTACCGAGACCCAATCGCCCGCGGCGCGGTTGTCCTCGTCGATGAGCAGGGCCGAACCGCCGGGCTTGACGATCGCGGCAGCGAAGGCCTGCGCCCACTCGGCCTCACTCCGCGTCGACAAGGTAGGGATCCCTCTCGACTAGGCCGTTCCAGACGAACTCCTCGAAGTAGGTGTTGCTCTCCACGAGAGCGCCCATGATGGCTGTGAACGCCTGCCGCAGGTCCGCGTTCGCCTGCGCCTCGTAGCCACCTTGGCCAGCCTCCTGCCGCGCTTGGAACGCGGCGCTGAAGTAGTCCCGCAGCTTCAGATAGGAAGCCAGGGTCTGTATGTCTGTCCGCTCGGCATCGTTCGCCAGCACCGGGGTCGACACGATGGTCCGCATGTCGTCCAGGTAGCGGTCGAACTTCGTGGAGTCGAACGTGCCGTAGGCCTGATCGAAGGCATAGTTCTCCGACCGCAGCTGCTCGACGCCGGCACGCTTCAGCGCGACGAGGACAGGTGAGGCGTTGTAAGACGCCAAGCCCATCTGCTGCGCCTGGGCCGTGAGCGCTGCCGTGAGCTCGCCGTAGCGCTGCCACCCCCGCCGCTCCAACTGCTCGTCGAATGCCTTGCTGGGCTCGTCGTAGGAGTAGTACGTCGCACTGTCACCGGGACGGATCTGCTCATCCCGGAGCCACCCGCGGGCCTCCGGGCTGTACTCGCCCAGCGTTGCGTTCTGATCGACTAGATCGGCGGCATACGCACCGATCACCACGCGGGACAGCGCGGGGTCGACCTTCGTCAGCACGTCCTTGTAGTGCTTGATAGCGCCGACCGTGGCGGCGTCTGCTTCCACCCATCCCGGGTTGTTCGAGGTGGAGTAGATGAGCGGCATGTAGGCCGCTCCCCAGCGCTCCTTGAAGCGCTCGTAGGCCCACTCGAAGTCCTGACCCTCAGCACGCGCCTGCTCCTGGATCTTGTACCAGCCCTGCTGGACCACGTTGTACTTCGACCGTGGCGAGGCGGGGGTGGGGGAGCCGGCGTTCCAGAGGAACCGGTGGAACATCTGCGTGGTGGCCTCGGTGCCAGCGCGCTCGACGAGCTCGTTGGCCTCCTGCTTGTTGGGCTCGCGCCCGTTCTTCAGCTGGAAGTCGACGGTCAGGTCTTGCACGTGCTGGCTGAACGCGGCGTTGTACTCGCGTTCACCCACTCCAACAACGGACGGGTCGACCCCAGTCGCCCCGTAAGCCAGGGCAGACAGGCGCTTGAACGTCGCAGGCAGAGCCCCCTCCAAGGGGGAGGACGGCGGGTACGGGTTGAAAACCCGCGCCACCCGAGCGATCGAGGGCTCGTCGGCGTAGCGCTGAGCGGCCCACTCGACGGGGATCGACACGAACGGGCCGATGCCCGGGTTGGTCAGGCCGCCCTGGAGGACGATGTTGAAGGCCTGCTCGTTGATCGACCACGACGACTGGTTCACAGTCGGGTCGTCGCCGCCGAACGCCTTCGGCATCTGGAGAAGGATCCGGTGCTCCCGGGAGATGGGAGAGCCGGGCTTGACCAGATCGCCGTTCTCGTCCACCTCGATCTGGAGGTAGCGGGGAACGTCGAACGCCTGGGTGTAGCGGCGGATGATCTGCGGATTGTCCGCAGCGATCTGCCACCAGCGCGCCACACCCTCCTGGTGCGCCGCGAAGAACGGCGACACGAAGCGCATGACGTGCGCGGCGTGAGAGTGCGCCGAGACGTCGAACAGCGTCTGCCGCAGGTCGCGCAGGGCGAGCTTGCGGGCGGTGTGGCTGACGTCGTCCAGGTCCGCTTGGGTGAAGCGGCCCGTGCCGCCGGCCTTGCGCACGGCGTAGACGTCCTTCGCGTGGCTCTTGTAGAGCGCGTTGAAGTACGGGTGCCGCGAGAGCCGGTCGGTCGGGACCTCAGAGAGGTACTTGAACATCCGGTTCAGCGTCTTGGCCACACCGAGCGTGGCCGCGGAGGTGCCGAGGTTGTCAGCAACCGCACGGCCGTGGACCGCCGGCCGCATGGCCGGGTCGGTGAACATCTTGTTCAGCTGGCCCGCCTTGACGCGGCCCGAGGCGACCTGTTCGCGCAGGGCGTCGGTCGGGATGTAGTCGTGCACCAGCGCCTGCACGCGCCCACCCCAGTCCTCGGGGTCGTGCGCGAAGTGGCTCAGGCGTGAGCGGAGCTGCGCCTGCTCGGGGGCCTTGACCCAGCGGACGAAGTCGTCCAGGGAGCCGCCGTTGATGAAGTGCATGGCGACGGGCGAGGAGCGGAACTGGTTGTTCAGCACGTCGGCCCAGGCGTGGACGTGACCAGGCTCGCCGGGCTGGATGGTGCGGTGCGCACCACCAGCGGCGGTGGCGTACATCCGGTCCTCGACACCCTTCAGCTGGTTGTCGAAGGAGCCGGCCGACGAGGTGACGTCGCGGAACAGCGAGCCGTACTCGCCGCCGAACGCGCCCTCGATGGTGTCGTCGCCGAGCTTGACGTCCGCCGAGCCGACCTTGCGAGACTCGGGAGCCAGGGGCTTCCAGCCGCCAGCGACAGCCTCGTCGATGGCCTCCAGCTCGCGCTTCAGGTCATCGGGGCCGTAGTCGCCCAGCTGCTCCAGCATGTACGCCTTGGCGCCCTCGGCGTCGGCGATCTTGCCCTCGGCCGTCTTCAGCTTCTCGGACAGCGCGGTCGTGTCGACCTGGATGCCGAGCGCGCGCTTGGTCTCCGCGTCCTCCATCTGCTTGCGCAACTTGGTGACGTTGCCAGAGTGGGCGCGGATGGAGGCGTCGAGCGACTTCAGCTCGGCACGGCGCTCGCCGTGCACGACCATGCGGTCGCCGTCGAGCTCGTCGAGGATCTCCTGGCGACGGACCTTCAGGTTGTGCAGGGCCTCCTTGCCCTGCTGCCGGCGGTCGAGGCGGTTGTACCGCCAGTTCGCGCCGACCTCCTTCAGGTTCTCGCCGTAGAAGGACGAGGCGCCCATCTGCGACCAGATGCGGAGGTGGTCGTCGGTGAGCACCCGCATCGGGTAGCCGAGGCGGAAGAGGACCGAGAACTTCCAGCCGCGCATGAACATCTGCCCGGCGTTGACGAGCCAGTCGGCGGAGGCGGCACGCGCCTCCAGTGCCCGGTCGACGCCCTTGACGCCGACCCGCTTAGCCTCGGCCAGACGCCCGAGCTGCTTGGACTCCTCGGTCCAGGCCCGCGAGAGGCGGGCCAGGTAGCCGTTGTCGCGCTCGACGAGCTTGCGAGCCACGTCGAGGTCCATGAGGGGCACGACGTTGCTGAGCTGAGTCTCCAGGAGCGGGAGCGAGAGCGGGGTGCCGTCGTCGTTGATCTGGTCGACGCGCCACTTGCCCTGAGCCTGCGCGCTCCAGCCGCTGCTCTGCGAGAGCGCAGCGGTGTCCTCGGCGCGCTGGGCGCTGCCCGAGCGGGCGAGCATGTCGGGCGTCTGCTGCGTGGCGGCGTAGGCCCGGCCCTGGATGCTGGCGCGGGAGGCGTCCCGCTTCAGAGCGTGCTCGGAGAGCAGGGTGGTGATGTAGTCGTCGTCGACCTGGCGACCGGTCTTCTCCGAGACCTGGCGGATCATCGTCTTCATCGAGGTCGCCTCGACCTCGTTGATGATGCGCATCTTCTCGGGCTCGGTCTTGGCGAGGAACGCGCGAGACAGGGTCTCCATGCGCTCGCCGGCCGGCACGTTGGCCAGCCGCATCATCGAGTCAAGCTGAGTCGTGGCGCCGCCCCAGTCGTGCAGGGACGCCATGCCGGTGAAGTGCGTCTGACGCAGGGCGTCAGAGACCCGCACGGGAGCCTTCGTGTACGGCGAGGCCATCAGGCCGACCGTCTTGACCGCGACCACCGGGACGGTGTGCAGTCCCCGCTGGAAGATCGTCGAGGCGGACTTCGCCTCGGTCGCCCGCTTGGCTGCCCAGCCGTCCAGTGCGCGGTGGGCGTTGTCGCCCGAACGCAGGAGGCCGGTCTCGTTCTGTCGCTTGACCGCCCGCTTGCCGGCGTTGTGCAGGCCCGGGGCGCGGGGAAGGGTGTGCTGGGTCTCCAGCATCTGGTCGATACGGGAGTTGAAGTCGTCCACGAAGCGGTCGATGTCGCCGCGGGAGTTCAAGTTGCCCAGCTGGCTCTCCAGCCGCTGGACGAAGGTCGGGTCGGTGCGCAGCGTGGGCTGCGCCGCGAGGGCCTTCAGGTCGATCGTCGAGCCCTTGGCCATGTTCGTCAGGGCGTCCGCCAGGTCGGCGGTCTCTGTGGACATGGTCCGCAGGCGCTCGATCTGGCTGGTGTCGCCAGCGGCGACGGCCAGGATGCGACGCTTGGCGTCACGTCGAGCGATCGGGTTGGCGATCTGGTTCGTGTCCGAGAGCAGGCCGGCGATCACGTGCGGCTCAGCGGCGTAGCGCTTCAGCTCGGGCGTGCCGTGCAGGATCTCCGGGGCGGACAGCGGGCGGGCGAGGGAGTTCTTCCCCTCGGTCCAGTCGAGCCACTTGTCGGTGCGCGACTGGAGGGTCGGCTTGAAGCGGCTGGTCGCCAGTCCCTGGTCGAGCGCGGCGTACAGGTTGCCGCGCTCGCCCGTGTTGAGGGCGCGCAGTTGGTAGGCGCTGCGTGCGGCGCCCACGCCCTTCAGGGCCAGGGCCGCCGGGTCGAGGGCGAGCATGGCCGACAGGTCGACGCCGAACCCGTAGATGCCGGCGACGGTCTGGTGGTCGCGGACGTTGTCCTCGCCGAGCGCAGCCGTGGCGTAGGTCGAGCCGAACGACTCGTTCTCCGTCTCACGGTAGGCGTCGGCCCAGGCCTGCGGGTCGAACGCCTGGCGCCAGTTGCTCGGGTCGACGAGCGCGCCGGGGTCGCTGAACACGAGCTGGTCCAGGCGACCACCGAAGGCCTTCTGCTGAAGGGCCTGCGTGGTGGCGAGCGGGTGGTCGACGGCGTTCTCGTACGCCCAGTTCAGGGCGCTCAGCGTGTTGCCCACCGCGGCGCCCGAGAGGGTCTGCGGGTTGAGGATCGGGTCCAGGGCCTGCGAGCCGCGCTGGCCCAGGGTCGAGACGATCGACCCGAAGTCGTCGTCCTTGTCATCGAAGGGCATGGAGGCGATGTCCACGACCGCGCCTACGGGTGCGGTGGTCGCTCCGCCGAGGCTCTTGGCGGTGTTCTTGATGCTGTTCCAGATGTCAGCCATGAGCGCTCGCCAGGGTCTTGCGGCGGGTCTCGACCCACTCGGCGATCTCGCTGAGCCGGTAGCGGTACTGGTTGCCCACCTTGAAGCGGGGTAGGTCGAGACGAGCTGCGTTGTCGTGCACCCAGCTCGTGGGTTTGTTCAGGTAGTCGGCCACCTCAGCAGTGGTGGCGAGCGGTTCTGTCGACGAGCGCACCGGTTCCTCCTGTACGGACCGTTGTTGCCTGGGCCTGTCCCGGGCTATCACGTATAGGATGGCTTGCAATACGTACCGTAAGCCAGCACACTGGATACGTGACCAGCAAGGACGAGTTCCGTAAGGGCGGCTACGAGCCGCTCATGCGCCTGCCGGGCGGCTCCGGCGACCTAGACGCGGTGCTCTTTGCGAGGGGCCGGCACTTGCTCGTCTGCATCACGGCGATTGTTGAAGGCCGGCGCGAGATCGTGGGGCTAGAGGTGCAGCCCCTGCCGAGCGGCTTCCGCGTCTCGGACTGGGCGATGGGCGGCGATGGGCCGCAGGCGGTACTCGAACGCGCCCAGCAGACACTGGACAGGTTCCGCGAGTTCTCGCCCGCGGAGTTCGAGCCGGTGTCGGCTGCGCTCCTTCGAGGGGTCCCGCTGCTAGCCGTCCTGGGATACCGGGCGTCGGCCGTGGAGCGGCAGGTGCGCATCAAGGAAGCCTTGGCCGAGCGGCGCGGCGAGGTGGCCGAGCACGGCGAGCTCAGCCGCGAGGACGAGGCGAAGATGACCTACCTAGACGATGCGCTCCTTTACGTGGAGGCCGTGCGTGAGGGCGCGAGGCCAGCCGTTGCCATCGCCGAGGAGCGAGGCATATCGGCCCGGACCGCGGAGGGCCGAGTGGCGAAGGCGAGGGCCCTTGGCCTGCTGACTCCGGCAGTCGGAAAGACCGCCTCCGGTGAACTCACTGCGGACGCAAAGCGGCTCCGGGACTGGCGCGGCCGAGCAACGACAAAGGAGGACGTCGATGGCTAACGTGACGAAGCGTGCGCCGGGCAAGTGGCTCGGTCGATACCGCGGGCCGGATGGCAAGGAGCGGTCGAAGACGTTCCCGACGAAGGGCGAGGCGAGCGCCTGGGCACAGCAGCAGGAACTGCGGACGCGCTCCGGAGAGTGGACGAACCCCACCAGGGGTCGTGTCCCGCTCGACGTCTTCGCGGTGCAGTGGTTCGAGGGGCTCAACGTGAAGCCCAAGACCGCTCATGGCTACCGCTCGCTGTACGACACCCACGTTAAGCCTCGCTGGGGCGAAGTGCGCCTCGATCGGATCGGCTACGCCGACGTGAAGACTTGGGTCGCCAACCTGAAGACGGCGCCACGCACGGCACCCGCCAAAGGCGTGTCCAAGACCCGACGGGCGATGTCGCAGCCGCTAAGCCCGGCACGCAAGAAGCAGGCCTACCAGGTGCTGTCGATGATCCTCGACCTCGCAGTGGAGGACGGGAGGCTTCCGAGGAACCCTGCCAAGTCCGCGTCCGGTAGCACGCGTGGCATGGTGCCGAAGGCGCCGAAGAACACTGCCCACCGGTACCTCAGCCACGAGAACGTTCACGCCATCGCAGAGCACATCGACACTGACTCTCGCGCGCTCCTGTTCGTGCTGGCGTACGCCGGGCCCAGGTGGGGTGAGGCGACCGCACTCCAGGTGCAGGACGTCGACCTGCTGCGGTCTCGGCTCTACGTACGGCGGGCATTCTCCGAGGTCGGGGGAGAGCTGTCAGTGAGCACCACCAAGACCCACGCAACGCGCACCCTTCCGCTGCCGACTTTCCTGCGAGCCGAGCTGGAGGCGCTCATGGTCGGCAAGACCACGACCGACTTGATCTTCTCGGCGCCGCAGGGCGGCCCGTGGCGCAACTCGAACTTCAGAGCACGTCGGTTCGATCCCGCGGTGAAGGCAACGGGGCTCCCCGGACTGAAGTTGCACGAGCTGAGGCACACCGCCGCGTCGCTGGCGGTGCAAGCCGGCGCGAACGTGAAGGCGGTCCAGCGGATGCTGGGACACAGCACCGCGACCATGACCCTCGACGTCTACGCAGACCTGTTCGATTCGGATCTTGAAGGGGTGGCTGCGCGGTTGGACGAAGCGGTAGCTCGGCTCGGCGCCCTTGGTGCCTAAGGGATCCGTTAGTCAGTCGTGCCGAGATCAAGGCGTACTGCCCCGATGTACTCGGATAGCGAATTTGCAACGTTCAGGACCTGCTGGGTTAGCCCGGCTAGGCCCACCGGGGCGTGCTTCTTGGCAACAATCGACGACACCCAGATTTCGACGTCCGTCCTGAACAAGTGGTCGCGGCAGGCTGTCGCGCACGCACGGGAGTTCTCGGAACCAATGATCTGGACCGTCGCGACGGCCTTCGTGATGGCGTCTTTGAGCTCGTTAGTTATGCAGCTGATCACCTGCCGCGGCAGGTCCTCGTCTTCGTCGGCCTTCCGGAGCTGCGCGAGCCCATCGCGGACGAGCTTCAGCCCCTCTTCAAACAAGGGCAGCACCAATAGGTGTGCCTCGCGGCGTTCATCACGCCAGAGGTCAATGCGAGCGTTGACTGCCGCCTCGCGGGCCCGCCTAGCGCTGTCATCTCTCTCGGATTGGGCGAGCGCGGCTTGGTGCGCCCTCTCTTCACGCGCCTCCGTCGCTTGATGCGTCCGATCCTTCGCGCGCTCAGTCGCGTCCTCGGTTCGTCTGCGGTCCTCGCGTCTGTTGTTTAGGAGCTGCTGACCCGACAGGAAAATGCCCGTGACTATGGCACCCCAGACCACGTCCGGTACGTCCGCAATTGCCTCCACCACGGGCGCAACCATGCCAGACCGAGTCCATCACTCGTTGCCTTCGGCGGTTTCTCCATGCGCTGCCTTTTGAGACGTCCTCCAGTCTTCCCAGTTGCTGCCAGTCCTTCGAGCTCGATGTTTGGCCAGAAGCTCTTGGGTCCGCCGCTCAGCCGCCTCGGCTCGCAGGAGTCGTTGCTGAGATACGCGCTCTTGGTTCTCCGCCCGGGCTCGGGGGGATAGAGCACAGGCACCAAGGCGAAGCACGGCCTTCCCCGCCGCTCCCGCCAACGTCACACCGAAGACCGCGACGTTGACCACCACAATGGCGATGCCTGCGAGCAAGTAGAAGTAGTCACCCAACACGGTTCGAGGGTGGCACGCGTAGCTAGCGGGAGCACCCCCGGTGTAGACGGCTTGCGCTCGCACCCGGGGAGTGCGGCTCGCGCTTGGAGACTCATTTTCGAAGCGCTTGCGGATTCTGTGCGGACTGCCTGCCCCACGAACTGCCCCACGACACCGGGTCGCGAGGGCATGCAAGGTCGCTGATCTGCACAAACTCTGGGCGCCCCCGGCAGGACTCGAACCTGCGACCGGCGGATTAGAAGGCCGCTGCTCTATCCAGCTGAGCTACGGAGGCGTGGTGCCGTAGAGCCTAGGGGACTGCGTCCCCGACGCGTCCGACCCCCGGCGTGCGTGGTCCGGGCGCGCCGCCGACCAGGTCGTCTAGACCGAGCGGGCCGGCGCCTCGAGTCGGGGGAGCGCCGGCCGATCAGTGATCCATGGCATCCCCCACTGCCGCCGCTGCCCCGACCCCTCGACGCCGTACCGCCGCCGCCCTCGCGGGCGCGCTGGTCCTCGGCGCGCTGTCGTTCGTCGGCACCCTGGCCCTCGTCCCCGACCCGCCCGCCCCCCTCTGCCCCGACGGGACGGAGGTGTTCCGCCAGCCCGGAGGCCTGACCTCCTGCGCGCACGCCGACGTCGCGCCGCGCGGCGTGGACATCACCAAGCCCGTCGCGACCAGCGTCCTTCGCGCCCGGCCCGGCGCCGGCCCCGGCGCCCACGAGGTCGCCCAGGAGCTCGGCGTCCCGTCGACCCCGGCGGCCCAGGTCGCCAGCCCCGACGTCACCTGCGACGGTGACGGCACCAGCGGCTACCGCACCCAGGCGATGTACGTCGTCGAGGCGAACGCGACCAACCGGTTCGCGTCGCTGAAGTCGACCATGCAGGTCTGGGCGGCGGGCATCGACGACGTCGTCAACCGCTCGGCGGCGCTGACCGGCGGCGTGCGCCACGTCCGCTACGTCACCGAGGCCGGGGGCGGCGGCTGCGTCGCCAAGGTCCTCAACGTGACCGTCCCGGCGGGTTCGATGGCCAACTTCAACGCGACCATCAACGCCGTGAAGGCGCTCGGGTACGACAACCCGGCCCGCAAGTACATGATGTGGACCGACACCTCCGGCAAGGGGATCTGTGGCATCGCGGTGACCTACCCGTACGACACCGACGGGCAGGGCAACCCCAACAACGGCTCCTACCCGCAGTACACCCGGACCGACTCGCCCTGCTGGGGCCTCGGCAACAACGACTACGACCACTCGGTCGAGGCGCACGAGCTCGTGCACACCTTCGGGTCGGTCATGAAGACCGCGCCGCACGGCACCCGCAACGGCCACTGCTGGGACGAGTCGGACACCATGTGCTACGCCGACGGCGGCGGCTTCGCGATGAAGCAGGTCTGCCCGACCAATCGCGAGTACCTGCTCGACTGCAACGCCGACGACTACTTCTCGACCTACCCGGACCCGGGCTCCTGGCTCGACACCCACTGGAACGTCGCGGACTCGCGCTTCCTCATCGGTGGCGGCAACGGCACCGGCGGCGGGAGCAGCGGCACGCCGTCGGTCCTCGGCGCGACCATCGGCGTGAACAACCCGGCGGTCCCGGGTCTGTCGACCCAGGTGACGGTGACCCCGTCGCTGCCGACCGGCCGCACCCTGGCCTCGGCGGCCTGGAAGGCCGCGCGGGCCGACTGCACCTTCTCGACGCCCACGGCCGTGCAGTCCGACGTGACCTGCAGCGCCGCGGTCGTCACCAACACGCTGGTCACCGCCACCCTGGTCGACTCGACCGGCGCGAAGAAGGTCGTCAGCAGCCCGCTGACCTTCGCCACGAACACGGCCCGCCCCGTCACCGCGGTGCTGAAGGTCGACGGTCAGAGCAGCGCCAGCGGCGGGACCGCCTCGGCCTGCACCGGGGCCACGACCCCGGTGACCGTCACCCTCACCGACACCGCCACCGGCCAGCCGATCAAGGGCCTGGCCCCGACCCTGGCGAAGACGACCGGCTCCAAGACGACCACGACGACCCTCGCGGCCAGCAAGGACGACGGCGTCGCCACGTCCAGCCACGCGATGCTCGCCGCCACCTCGTTCTCGGCCGCCACCAAGGCCACCAAGGTGTACGCCGCCGCCTCCGCGGTGACCAAGAGCGCCGCGGTCGCGGTCTGCACCCCGGAGCTCACGGCGACCGCGTCCACCCTCGCCCCCTGGTACGGCGACGCGGTGACCGTGTCCGGCACGCTCACCCGTGACGTGGCCGGCGTCGACGTCCCGCTCTCGGGCGTCTCGCTGCCGGTCACCGCCACCACGAGCAGCGTCGTCAAGGGCAAGACGGTCACCAAGGTGACCTCGTTGGGCTCGGCCAAGACGACGGCGAACGGCAGCTTCAGCCTGACCACGAAGCCGCTCGTCAACGGCACCCTCAAGGTGGCCCTCGCGACCACCAAGTCCTGGACCGGCAGCGCCGTCACGCTGGGCGACCTGGACGTGAAGGTGCCGACCACGAGCCTCGCCGGAGCGGTCGACAAGACCGACGTCGGCCACGGCCAGACCGTGGCCGTCACCGGCACGCTGACCAAGGCGACCGGCTCGGCGGTCGGCGTCTTGGGCGCCACGGTCTCGGTGCGGGTCACGACGGCCGGGAAGACCACCCAGGTCGGCACCGGCCGTACGACGGCCAACGGCTCCTACAGCATCCCGGTGGTCCTGAAGCAGAGCGGCGAGCTGTCGGTGGCCTTCGCGGGCGTCGCCGGACTCCCGGCGGCGAGCGACGTGGTCGACGACGTCACGGCCGGGACCTGGACGACGACGCTGTCGACGCCCACGGCCACCCCGACGACCGTGGGGGTGGCGAAGCCGTCGGTCATCACCGGCACCCTGACCCGCACCTACCAGGGCGTCACCGAGCCGGCCCGGGGCACCCTGACGGTCGCCGTCGCGCCGACCACGGGCGCGGCGGGCACGGTCAAGGTGACCACCGCCGCGAACGGCACCTTCACCCTGAAGGTGTCGCCCAAGGTGACCACCACCTACACGGTCCGCCTGCTCGGCCTGGCCGGCCACGCGGACACGGCGGCCACGCCGGTGAAGGTGACGGTCTCCTAGGACACGAGGGCTCAGCCCGCGCCGGGGAGCGAGAAGTAGAAGGCGGCGCCCACCGACTTCTCGCCCTCGGCGCGGATCCGGCCACCGTGCAGCTCGACGATGCGGGCCACCGACGCCAGGCCCAGGCCGGTGCCGGGGAACTCGCCCTCGGTGTGCAGCCGGCTCATCGGCCGGAACAGCCGGTCGGCCTGGTCGGGCGGGAATCCGTCGCCGTTGTCGCGGACCACGAAGGTCGTCAGCGGGTCCGGCTCGCCGATCCGGTCGACGGGGGCGCGCTCCAGCGAGATCCGCGCGGACGGCGTGCGGCCGGTGTACTTCACGGCGTTCCCGATGAGGTTCTCCAGCACCATGTGGGCCAGCACCGGGTCCGCGACGGCGTGCAGCCCGTCCTCGACCCGGATCTCGACGTCGCGGTCGGCGACCGTCGGCTCGAGGGAGCGGGCCACGTCGCGGCCGATCTCGGACAGGTCGACCGGCGCCGGCTCGATCGGCCGGTTGGTGATCCGGTAGATCGCCAGCATCCGGTCGATCTGCTCGGCCATCCGCTGCCCGGCGCCCGCGATCGTCTGGGCGAAGCCGAGGGCGTCGCGGTCCGCGGGGGAGAGCGCGTCCTCCAGCAGCTCGGCGTACCCGAGGATCGCGCCGAGCGGGCTGCGCAGGTCGTGGGCGATGGTCTGCACCGCCGCCTCCAGTTCGTCGGCCCGGGCGGCGGCCGAGTCGCGCTCCGCGCTCCGTCGTACGACGGCGCTGCGCAGCTCGAGGTTCTCGAGCGCCACCGCCGCGCTGTTGGCCAGCACCTCCAGCAGCCGGACCTGCGCCGGCGACGCGGTGTGCTCGACCGACCAGTAGGCGCCCAGGACGCCGATGGGGGAGGCACTGCGGATCGGCGCCATGGCCAGGCTCTTCACGAAGGTGGGCCGGTAGGCGTCGTGCGGGACCCGCGGGTCGACGTAGATGTCAGAGATCTGGACGCTCTGCCGGTGGAGCATCGCCCAGCCGCTTACGCACGAGTCGAGCGGGAAGCGGCTGCCCTTCCACAGCGGGCTGACGGCGTTCTCGTCGGCGTAGAAGCACGTGCTGTCCTCACGGAGCACCACGGACGCGCCGTCCGCGTCCATCACGGCGCGGATCGCGGCGGTCACGACCTCGGTGACCCGCTCGAGCGAGTCGGCCGTGGAGAGCAGCTCGACGGTGCGGGTCAGCAGCTCGCCGTGCTGGTCGTGCCGCTCGTCGTACACGGTCGCTGACATACGTCCCCCGGATCGCGTTGGGCCCCACCCCTGCGGGTGATCGTAGAGGTGGAGGCGCTCTCCGCTCCCTGCCCCCGGGGGTATCAGCCGAGGTGCCGGCCCATCCACTCCTCGACGTCCGCGGAGCTCCGGGGGAGCGAGGCCGAGAGGTTGCGGTTGCCCTCGGCGGTGACGAGGACGTCGTCCTCGATGCGGATGCCGGTCCCGCGCAGCTCGGCCGGGACGAGCAGGTCGTCCTCCTGGAAGTACAGGCCGGGCTCGACGGTCAGCACCATGCCCGCCGCCAGCGTGCCCTTGGTGTAGGCCTCCGTCGACGCCCGACCGCAGTCGTGGACGTCCATACCGAGCATGTGGCTGGTGCCGTGCAGCGTCCACCGCGCGTAGGTGCGGTCGTCGGGGTCGAGCGCCTGCTCGGCCGGCACGGGCAGCAGGCCCATTCCCTCCAGCCCGTGCGCGAGCACGGTCATCGAGGCCTGGTGGATGTCGGTGAACGGAACGCCGGGGCGCACCGCGTCGATGCCGGCCTGCTGGGCGGCGTGGACCAGGTCGTAGAGGTCGCGCTGGACCGGGGTGAAGGTGCCGTCGACCGGCAGGGTCCGGGTGACGTCGGCGGTGTAGAGTTGGTGGCCCTCGACGCCCATGTCGAGCAGGACCAGCTCACCGGGGGTGATCGGGCCGGAGTTCTCGATCCAGTGCAGCGTCGTCGCGTGCGAGCCGCCGCCGACGATGGAGTCGTAGCCGATGTCGTTGCCCATCGCCCGGGCCCGCCGGAAGAAGGTGCCCTCGATCCAGCGCTCGCCGTACTGCTGGACCTGGGGCCACTCGCGGACGCTG
Organism: Nocardioides sp. CCNWLW216; assembly: GCF_037120545.1. Classification (NCBI taxonomy): domain Bacteria; kingdom Bacillati; phylum Actinomycetota; class Actinomycetes; order Propionibacteriales; family Nocardioidaceae; genus Nocardioides; species Nocardioides sp. CCNWLW216. The sequence goes on along the minus strand of NZ_JBBBBJ010000002.1, from coordinate 156,086 downwards.
TCCTCGAAGCCGAGGGCGGTGATGTCGCAGGCCTCCTGGAGCTGCTCCACCTCCCAGTCGTCCTTGACGAGCCGCATCTCCGAGGCCACGCGGGCGAGGTCGTCGTCGAGGGCGCCGTCGGCAGAGACGAGGCGGTCGACGTGGGCCGACACGCCGCGGTGCACCCGGGTCTTGGCGGGGGCGCTGCGGCCGAGGTCGTCGGCCAGCCGGTCGACGTGACGCACCTCGATGCCGAGGGAGTCGGAGAGCTCGCGGGCCGAGGGGCGCCGGCCGGCCCACAGCTCGCCGTACTGCCGGTCGCGGAAGAACTCGTCGGTCTCGCGGGACGAGCGCGGGCGGGCGTAGAGCACCGCCTCGCCGTCGGTCAGCACCAGCACCGCGTCGGTGGTCTGGTTGCCGGAGAAGTAGGTGTGGGCGGTGTCGGAGCGGAAGCGGTAGTCGGTGTCGTTGGACCGGACCTTGAAGGTGCCGGCGGGCAGGACCAGCCGCTCGCCGGGGAAGACCTCGGCCAGCCGCTGCCGGCGCTCCGCGGCGCGGTCGGCGACGGGCTGACGCGGGAGGTCGAGCTCGCGGTCGCCCCAGCCGGTGCGCATGAACGCGGAGTAGGCCTCGGGGACCGCCGGGTCGTGCGACTCGGTCTTCGGCTCGGCTGATTCCGGAGTGGTCTGATCGCTCACCCTCGCCACTGTACGCCGGGGATCCCGCAGGTCAGGACGGCCGACGATAGGCTGCGCCCGTGCCAGGAGCCCGTCGAGACAGCGTCGCCTTCACGGTCCTCGTGACCGTGCTGGTGATCGGTGGCGCCGCCGTGATGCTCCTGGTGATCGCGCTGTCCGGTGCCCCGCGCACGCTGCTGCTCGCGACCGCGCTGGCCGCGCTGCCCGTCGTCCCCCTGGTCTGCTGCTACCTCTGGCTCGACCGCTACGAGCCCGAGCCGCGGGCGCTGCTGCTGATGGGGCTGCTGTGGGGGGGCTTCGTCGCGACCGCCGCGGCCATCCTGATCCAGGGCGTCGGCGGCCTGGTGGCCGGGTTCAGCGAGGACGCGAGCCTGGCCGTGGTCGCGCCCGTGACCGAGGAGCTCAGCAAGGGTGCCTTCCTGGTCCTCCTGCTGTGGTGGCGCCGGGCCGAGCTCGACGGGATCCTCGACGGCATCGTCTACGCCGGCATGGTCGGCATCGGCTTCGCGTTCACCGAGAACATCCTCTACCTCGCCGCCGCCTACAACGGCACCGACGGCACCGGTCCCGGTGGCACCGAGGCGCTGACCGCGACGTTCGTCGTGCGCTGCCTGTTCAGCCCGTTCGCCCACCCGCTGTTCACCACGTTCATCGGCATCGGCGTCGGCGTGGCGGTCACGTCGCGCAGCAGCGCCGTACGCCTGCTGGCCCCGCTGGGCGGGTACGCCGTCGCCGTGCTCACCCACGGGGTCTGGAACGGCGCCACGATCTTCGGCTTCGGCAGCTTCGCCCTCGTGTACGTCGTGCTGATGATCCCCGCGCTCGGAGGGCTGGCCTGGCTGGCCGTGTGGGCCCGCCGCTCCGAGCGCCGGATGCTCGCGGTGGCCCTGGACGACGCCGCCCGCCGCGGGCTGATCCCCGGCACCGACATCGGCTGGGTGGTCGACCTGCAGGCGCGTCGGCTCGCGCGGGCGCACGCCCGGCAGGCCGCCGGACCGGCCGCGGAGCGGGCGATGCGGGACTACCAGCAGGCGGCCATCGAGCTCGGCTTCCTGCACCATCGCTTCCTGCGCGGCACCCCGCCGCCCGACTTCGCGGCCCGCGGACAGGACTACGTCGCGAGGATCGGGGCCGTTCGCCCGTTCATCGCCTTTCCCGGACAGGTGGTACCCACCCGATGACAGCTTCCCAGGAGACCGCGGGCAGCGGCGCGCAGATGCTGACCGCACTGGTCCGGCTGCGCGGTGCGCTGCAGGCCGCCGAGCTGCCGCTCGACGCTCCCGGGGCCGACGAGCAGCGTGGGTCGCGGGCGGAGATGGTCGACCAGCTGGAGGACTACGTCATCCCGCGGGTGATGACCGTCGAGGCGCCGCTGCTGGTCGTGGTCGGCGGCTCCACGGGCGCCGGCAAGTCCACCCTGGTCAACTCGCTGGTCGGACGTCGGGTGACCGAGCCCGGTCTGCTCCGGCCGACCACCCGCTCGCCCGTCCTGGTGCACCACCCCGACGACGCCGCCTGGTTCGGCCAGGACCGGCTGCTGCCCGACCTGCGCCGCGTCGACCACCCCACCAACGACCACGACGCGCTCCAGCTGGTCGCCGCCGAGACCGTGCCGGCCGGCCTGGCGATCCTCGACGCCCCTGACGTGGACTCCGTCGAGGAGCCCAACCGGGTGCTGGCCGCCCAGCTGCTCGCCGCCGCCGACATGTGGCTCTTCGTCACCTCCGCCGCGCGCTACGCCGACCAGGTCCCGTGGGAGCACCTCAACGCCGCCGCGCAGCGCTCGGCCGCCGTGGCGATCGTGCTCGACCGCACGGCCGCCGACGCCGTCCAGACGGTCTCGACCCACCTGGCCCGGATGCTGGCCAGCCGTGGCCTGAAGGACTCACCGCTGTTCATCGTCCACGAGGGGCCGATCGACCAGGACGGGCTGCTCCCGCGTCGCCACGTCGCCGAGGTCCGTGCCTGGCTGGCCTCGCTGGCCGTCGACACGAGCGCCCGCGACGGCGTCGTCCGCCAGACGCTGGAGGGCTCGATCCGCGCGATCACCCGCCGTGCCCACCCGATCGCCGACGCGGTCGCCGCCCAGGTGACCGAGCTCGACGTGCTGCGCGCCGACGTCGCCACGGCGTACGACGAGGCCGGAGCCGCGCTCGTCGCCGGCTCGGGCGACGGCACCCTGCTGCAGGGCGAGGTCCTGGCCCGCTGGGAGGACTTCGTCGGCACCGGAGAGCTGCTGCGCAGCCTCGAGGACAAGGTCGGCTGGCTGCGCGAGCGGGTCGTCAACGCGGTCAAGGGCAAGCCCCAGCAGGCTGAGCGGGTGATGGTCGCCGTCGAGTCCGGCCTCGAGAACCTCATCCTCGAGCGCGCCGAGAAGACCGCCGCCGCGCTCGCCGCCACCTGGCGCGAGAAGCCCGCCGGCGCGGGCGTCCTGGCCGGCTCCGCCGGGCTCGAGCGGGCCGGGCGCGAGCTCCGTCGTACCGCTGAGCGGGCGGTGCGCGACTGGCAGCAGGACGTGACCGAGCTGGTCCGCCTCGAGGGCTCGGGCCAGCGCACCGCCCGGTTCCTCGCCTACGGCGTGCAGGGGCTGTCCGTCGCTCTGATGGTCTCGGCGCTCGACCAGGACTCGACGCAGCCGTCGTCCGCGGCCGGGCGCAGCCTGCTCGACGCGGTGTTCGGACCCGCGCCGACCGCCGACCTGCTCGCCCGGGCCCGCGACACGCTGGAGTACCGCCTCGGCGACCTCGTCGAGACCGAGCGACGCCGCTGGACGGCCGTCCTGGACGCGCTCCCGGTCAGCCCCGACGCGGCGTCGCAGCTGCGCCAGGCCGCCCGGCGCGTCGACGACGTGCGCTTCGCCAGCGTCCCGCGGAGCGGCGAGAGCACCGACTGAGGCCCGGCTGGCTCCGGCCGCCCGCCGGGAGCGGGGCCGGAGCCTCTAAGGTGAGGCCACCACTGTCGTACCTGGGTTGGAGAACATGACGTCCTTGCTGGAGGGGGCCAAGCAGCTGGTCACCCGGGGCACCGACATCGGCGCCCGGATCGATGGCCTGGAGGCCGCGGCCGACGCTGCGAGCGGCCGGCTCGACGAAGCCCTGGTGACCGAGGCCCGCGAGGTGGCCGACCGGGCCGCCGGGCGGCTGCGGCTGTCGGCCGAGCACACCGTCGTCGGCATCGCCGGCGCCACCGGGTCCGGGAAGTCCTCGACGTTCAACGCGCTGACCGGCCTCGAGCTGTCGGCCGTCGGCGTCCGCCGTCCGACCACGTCCTGGGCCACGGCCTGCGTGTGGGGCACCGACGGGGCCCGCGAGCTCCTGGAGTGGCTCGGCATCCCCGACCGGCACCAGACGACGCGCGACTCGATGCTCGACACCCGGCGCGAGGACAACGCGCTCGACGGTGTCGTCCTGCTCGACCTGCCCGACCACGACTCGACCGAGGTGTCCCACCACCTCGAGGTCGACCGGCTGGTCGCCCTCGCCGACCTGCTCGTGTGGGTCCTCGACCCGCAGAAGTACGCCGACGCGGCCATCCACGACCGCTACCTCGAGCCGCTGAAGACCCACGACGAGGTCATGGTCGTGGTGCTCAACCACATCGACTCCGTGCCCGAGGAGCGTCGCCAGGCGATGCTCGACGACGTACGACGCCTGCTCGACAACGACGGTCTCGCCAAGGTCCCGGTCATCGCCATCAGCGCCCGCCAGGGCATCGGCCTCGACGAGCTGCGCGCCGAGATCGGTCGCCGGGTCGCCGAGAAGAAGATGACCCGCACCCGCCTCGAAGCCGACATCCGCGCCGCCGCGGGTCGCCTCGACGAGGCCAGCGGAGAGGGCCGCACTCGCAGCCTCCCCGCCGGTCGTGCCCAGTCGTTCGAGACGGCCCTCGGCGAGGCCGCGGGCGTGCCCACCGTCGTCGACGCGGTCGAGCGCTCCACGCGCATTCGCGCGAGCCGCGCCACCGGCTGGCCGGCCGTCTCCTGGATCGCCGGCCTGGGGGGCGATCCGCTGAAGAAGCTCGAGCTCGACGTCGGGGACTCCGCGAGCCGGCTCTCGGGCCGAGCCACCGCGGCACCGACCTCGGTCACCGTGCAGCGCGCCCGGGTCGACACCGAGGTGCGGGCCCTCGCCGACGACGCCTCCGAGGGCCTCGGCGCACCCTGGGCGGCCTCCGTCCAACGGGTCTCGGTCTCGCGCATCCCCGAGCTGGGCGACCGGCTCGACGCCGCGCTGGCGGCCACCGACCTGGGCGGCCAGCGTCTGCCCGGCTGGGTCAGCCTGGTCCGGGTGCTCCAGTGGCTGCTGCTTCTCGGAGCGGTCGGCTGCGGGATCTGGGCGGGGCTCGCCGCGGCCGGCGTCACGGGTGACGCACCGGAGGTGGGCGGTCTCTCCTTGCCTCTCGTGGTGGCGGTGGCCTGCGTCGTGGTCGGGATCGCGATGGCCCTGGTCTGCCGAGGCACCGTCGCCGGGGCGGCCAAGGAGCGGGCCGAGTCGGTGCGCAAGCGTCTGGAGGGCTCGATCTCCGAGGTCGCCTCCGAGCTGGTCGTCCGGCCGGTCGAGGCCGAGCTGGCCGCCTACAGCGCGCTGAAGTCGGGCGTGGCCAAGGCGCAGCGGGCCTGACGCCGAGCCTGACACCGGGCCACCGGTCGTCCACAGGCGACCTTCCCGCAGGGCTTGTCCCCAGGATGGGTCCCGGGTGTCGGCGCCTGTCGGCGCGCGGTCGGAGTCTCGAGGCTCACCCCGGCCGCGTGGGCGGCCGCGACTAAGGAGAGTCCCATGACCGACACCTTCGTGACCCTGCACGGCTGGCTCGGCGGCGACGTGCAGGTGCGCCAGGCCGGCGATGCCCAGGTCGCCAGCTTCCGCCTCGGCTGCACCCCGCGGCGCTACCAGCGCCGCAGCGACAGCTGGGTCAACGGCCCGACCCAGTGGTACTCCGTGGACGCCTGGCGGTCCCTCGGCGACAACTGCCGCGACTCGCTGCGCCGCGGCGACCCGGTGGTCGTGCACGGCCGTCTCGAGGCCCAGGTCTGGGTCAACAGCGCCGGTGTCGAGGTGACCTCGTTCGTGGTCGAGGCCACCAGCGTCGGCCACGACCTGACGCGCGGCGTCAGCCGGTTCACCAAGACGACGCGCGCCGAGACGGGCCCGGCGCCGTCGTCGGAGCAGTCCGAGATGGAGGGGGCGGCTGCCCCGGCCGCCTGAGCCGCCCCGGGGCGGGCCGGGGCGGGCCGGCCCCGGACGGCCCCGCCCCGGTCCGTGGCCCACGGAACCACTAGCCTGGGAACCATGGCGGAATATGTGTTCACCCTGCGCAACGTGCGCAAGGCCCACGGCGACAAGGTCGTCCTCGACAACGTGACCCTCTCGTTCCTGCACGGGGCGAAGATCGGCGTCGTCGGCCCCAACGGCACCGGCAAGTCCTCGCTGTTCAAGATCATGGCCGGGCTCGACAAGGCCAACAACGGCGACGCCATCCTCGATCCCGGCGCCACGGTCGGGATGCTCCAGCAGGAGCCGCCCCTGACCGAGGGCAAGACGGTCCTCGAGAACGTCGAGGAGGCCGTCGCCGAGACCAAGGCCAAGATGGCCCGCCTCGACGAGCTCTACATGCTCATGGGTGACCCCGACGCCGACCAGGACAAGATCGCGACCGAGGCCGGCGACCTGCAGACCGAGCTCGACGCCGCCAACGTCTGGGACCTCGACAGCCGCCTGGACCAGGCGATGGACGCGCTCCGGTGCCCGCCGCCGGACGCGATCGTCGACAACCTCTCCGGTGGTGAGCGGCGCCGGGTCGCGCTCTGCAAGCTGCTGCTCCAGCAGCCGGACCTGCTGCTCCTCGACGAGCCCACCAACCACCTCGACGCCGAGTCGGTGCAGTGGCTGGAGGGTCACCTCAAGGACTACCCGGGCGCCGTCCTGGCCATCACCCACGACCGCTACTTCCTCGACAATGTGGCCGAGTGGATCCTCGAGCTCGACCGCGGCCAGACCCACCCCTACGAGGGCAACTACTCGACCTATCTCGAGACCAAGCGCGACCGGCTCAAGGTCGAGGGGCTCAAGGACGCCAAGCGCGCCAAGATGCTCGAGAAGGAGCTGGAGTGGGTCCGCTCCAACGCCAAGGCCCGCCAGACCAAGAGCAAGTCCCGTCTCGCGCGCTACGAGGAGATGGCGGCCGAGGCCGACCGGATGCGCAAGATCGACACCTCCGAGATCAACATCCCGGCCGGCCCGCGCCTCGGTGACGTCGTCCTCCAGGCCGAGCACCTCACCAAGGGCTTCGAGGGCCGCACGCTCATCGACGACCTGTCCTTCTCGCTGCCCCGCGCCGGCATCGTCGGCGTGATCGGCCCCAACGGCGTCGGCAAGACCACGCTGTTCCGGATGATCACCGGTGGCGAGCAGCCCGACGGTGGCAAGCTCGACGTGGGCCAGACGGTGAAGCTCTCGTACGTCGACCAGACCCGCGGCGGCATCGACCCCAACAAGAACGTCTGGGAGGTCGTGTCCGACGGGCTCGACTTCATCAAGGTCGCCAACTTCGAGATGAACTCGCGCGCCTACGTCGCGTCGTTCGGCTTCAAGGGCCCCGACCAGCAGAAGAAGGCCGGTGTGCTCTCCGGTGGTGAGCGCAACCGCCTCAACCTGGCGCTCACCCTGAAGATGGGCGGCAACCTGCTGCTGCTCGACGAGCCCACCAACGACCTCGACGTCGAGACCCTGTCCTCCCTCGAGGACGCGCTGCTCGACTTCCCGGGCTGCGCCGTGGTCACCTCCCACGACCGGTGGTTCCTCGACCGCATCGCCACCCACATCCTCGCGTGGGAGGGCACCGACGAGAACCCGGCCCAGTGGTTCTGGTTCGAGGGCAACTTCGCGTCGTACGAGGAGAACAAGATCGAGCGCCTCGGCCTCGAGGCCGCTCGCCCGCACCGCGTCACCCACCGCCGCCTGACCCGCGACTGACCACACCGCCGACCCGTCACTCAATGCCCCGGACACGCCGTCCGTAGGGCAGGGAGTGACGGGTCGGCGTGCGGGCGGGCAGGCCGACCTGGGGCCGCCCGCGTGACCTGGATGGGTCCCGACACGCGCGTCACGCTCGCTCGACCGAAACGCGTTCAGTCCGCTGGCGGCTGGCTGCTCGTTGGTCGAGTAGCGAGCGCCAGCGAGCGTATCGAGACCTGGTGGGCCGTTGTACGGCCTCGTTCGATTCGCGGTCTCGGGGGGCTCCCGGGATTGCGTCCGCGAGACCTGGTTGGGTCTCGACACGCGCGTCACGGCTTCGCGAGCTCAGCCGTGGCGCTCGCTCGACCACCACGGTGAGGTCCGCTGGCGCGTCCCTCACCGACCGAAATGCGTTCAGTCCGCTGGCGCGGCCTGACGCATTTCCATCTCGGGGTGGGCGGCGACGAGGTTGTCGGAGACGGCGTCCATGACCCGGCCGACGGCGGCGAAGTCGTCGCCGGCGACCAGGTCGACGAGGTGCGCGCGTACGCCGGCGACATGGACGTGGGCGGCCCGCTCGAGCAGGTCGCGGCCCTGGGTGGTCAGTCCGCAGATGATTCCGCGACCGTCCTCGGGCGAGTTGCTGCGCCGGACCAGTCCGGCGCGCTCCATCCGAGTGACGGTGTGCGTGACCCGGCTCCGGCTGTGGGCCAGGGCGTCGGCGAGCTGGGCCATCCGCATCCGGCCCTCGCGCTCGGAGAGGCGGACGAGGATCTCGTACTCGACGAGCGAGAGGTCGAAGGTGCGCCTGAGGTCCTCATCGAGGCGGTCCAGGAGCAGCGTGGTGCCCATCAGGTACGCCCGCCAGGAGCGCTGCTCCTGGTCGTCGAGCCAGTGGGTCCCCGAACCGGCCGCTGCGTCTGCCACGCGCGGCAGTCTATGTCGGCCTGTCGCTGGCACCTGGTAGACCGGGCCCATGGCAGAGAGGCGGATTGATCGCACGAGCGTGCTGCGCCACCGTGCCCGACAGCAGGACCTCACTCGTTCGGGTGAGGCCGGCGACTCGCGGGTTCTCGATCTCGGGGTCCAGGACACCGGTCCCGACGGGTTCCGCTGGGCCCTGGAGGTCCGGGGCGTCCGCCCGCAGCCGGACGACGTGTTCGTCGCCTGGACCCTGCGCGGGGCACCGCACGCCTACCGGCGCTCGGAGGCGGCCGCGGTCGCGGCGGCGACCGCGCCCCTCGACGAGGCGGATGCGGCGAAGCGGGTCTTCGACGCCTCGCGGCCCCTGAAGAAGGCCGGCATCCCGGTCCTCGACGCGCTCGCCCGGGTGGCGGAGACGATGAGCGAGGTCGCCGGTCGCCGGCGGGTGGTGAAGGGGGAGATGTCGAGCGCCCTGACCGACCGGCTGCCGGAGCCCTACCTGCGGTGGTGCGAGCCATGCCAGGCCACCCACACCTACGAGCAGCCGTTCCGCCTCGCCGCGCTCCAGGCCGGTCTCGAGCTGGAGGCCGGCACCTCGCCGCCGGTGCTGCGGCGGATCCCCGGCTGGCGCGCACCCGCGAAGCGGGTGCCGCCCCACCTCGACCCGATCCGCGGCGTCCTGCGCCTGCTCGGCCCCGCCACTCCGCAGCTGGTGGCGGGCTACCTCGATGCGCCGGTGAGGGTGGTGAGACAGCACTGGCCGGACGACGTCGTCCCCGTCGAGGTCGGCGGCGAGGCGCTCGACCTCCTGGCCGAGGACCTCGACGCGATGGCCGATCCGGGAGAGCCTTCAGGCGTGCGCCTGCTCGGCCCCTTCGACCTGTTCCTGCAGGGCCGGGACCGCGAGCTCGTGGTTCCCGACCCCGACGCCCGCCGGGACCTCTGGCGCACGCTCGGACGGCCCGGGGGAGTGCTCGCGGACTCCGAGGTCGTCGGCAGCTGGCGGCCCCGCTCGAAGGGGCGCCGGCTGCAGCTCGCCGTCACCGTCTGGGACGGCGGGCCGCTGCCCGCAGGGCTGGACGAGCAAGCAGAACGTCTGGCCACTTTCCGGGGCCAGGCGTTCGCGGGGTACGTCACCGACGGCGGATGAGAGCGCGCCGCCGGCCAGGGGCTCGACACGCGCGCCGCTCGCTCGACCACCCGCAGCAGGGCCGCTGACGCGTCCTTGCTAGATCCGCTCGAGGATCATCGCCATGCCCTGGCCGCCACCGACGCACATGGTGATCAGGCCGGTGGACTTGTCGTGCCAGTCGAGGCTGTTGAGCATGGTGTTCTGCAGCCGGGCGCCGGTCATGCCGAAGGGGTGCCCGACGGCGATCGCGCCGCCGTTGACGTTGAGGCGGTCGATGTCGATGCCGAGGTCCTGGTACGACGGCACGACCTGCGCCGCGAAGGCCTCGTTGATCTCGACCAGGTCGATGTCGCCGATGCTCATCCCGGCGTACTTCAGCGCGTTGCGGGTCGCCTCGACGGGGCCGAGGCCCATGATCTCGGGGGAGAGACCGGAGACTCCGGTCGAGACGATCCGGGCCAGCGGGGTGAGCCCCAGCTCGGCGGCCTTCGTGTCCGACATGATGACGACGGCGGCCGCGCCGTCGTTGAGCGGGCAGCAGTTGGCGGCGGTGACCACGCCGTCGGGGCGGAAGACCGGCTTGAGCTGGCTGGCCGCCTCGATCGTGACCCCGGCGCGGGGGCCGTCGTCCTTCGACACCACCGTGCCGTCGGGGGTGGTGACCGGGGTGATCTCGCGCTCCCAGAAGCCGTCGTTGATGGCCTTCTCGGCGAGGTTCTGCGAACGGACGCCGAACTCGTCGAGCTCCTGGCGCGACAGGCCACGGATCTTGGCGACGTTCTCGGCGGTCTGACCCATGGCGATGTAGGCGTCCGGAAGGATGCCGTCCTCGCGCGGGTCGTGCCAGTCCGGCGTCGTCGTACCGTCGCCGGCCGCGGTGGCCTTGGTGCGCTGCTCCGCGTCGGCGAACAGCGGGTTCTTGGTGTCGGGCCAGTGGTCGGAGGTGCCCTTGGCGAACCGCGACACCATCTCGACGCCGGCCGAGATGAAGACGTCGCCCTCGCCCGCCTTGATCGCGTGGAAGGCCATCCGGCTGGTCTGGACCGACGACGAGCAGTAGCGGGTGATCGTGGCGCCGGGGACGCTGTCGAGGCCCAGCAGCACGTTGACGATCCGCGCCATGTTGTTGCCGGACTCGCCACCCGGCAGGCCGCAGCCGAGGTAGTGGTCGTCGATCGTGGCCGCGTCGAGGGCGGGGATCTTGTCGAGCGCCGCCTGGATGATCGTCGCCGACAGGTCGTCGGGACGCAGGTCCTTCAGCGACCCCTTGTTCGCGCGGCCGATGGGCGAGCGAGCTGCGGAAACGATGACGGCCTCGGGCATGGGTCACTCCTGGGTAGACGGCGCTGTCGGGGTGGTGCGCTCGCCACCCTAGACGCCGTCGTGGAGTCACGGCAGTGAGGCGTACGTCACGAAATCAGAACGTGTTCCACCTCGGTGTCAGTCCTCCAGGGCGAGCGACCCCAGGGTCTGGGCCACGGCGCCGCCGAGGAAGGCGGGTCGCTCGGCCGGCGCCTTGAGCAGCGCGGCGAGCAGGATGCCGTCCATCGAGGCGACCAGCCACTCGGCTGCCTCGGGTCCGTGGCTCTTGCCCCGCGCGCAGAGGATGCCGTCGACCACCTCGATGAGGGCAGTGCGCGCCGCGCCGAGGACCTCGGCGAGATCGCGGTCGCGGGCGGCCTCGATCGCCAGCTCCTGGCGGGCGAGCAGCATCTCCGGGTGGTCGAGCCAGCTGAGGAAGAGCCGTCCGGTCGCCTCGACATGGGGCTCGATGTCGTCATCGTCGGGCAGGTGGTCGAGCTCGGCGGCCAGTGCCGCGACGTCGGCGCCCAGCCCGGCCGCGACGTACTCGGTGAGGGCGGTCAGCAGCGCCTTCCGCGTGCGGAGGTACGCCGAGCAGGAACCCTCGGGCAGTCCGGCCTGCCGGTCGACCGCGCGGTGCGTGAGTCCGCGCAGGCCCTGCTCCGCGAGCACCTGCAGGGCGGCGTCGAGCAGGACCCGCCGACGCGGGCTGAGCTCGGTGGCGGGCGCGGTCACAGCTGGTTCTCCGGGGCGGGGTGGGGGGCGTGAGGACGTGTGGGCCGCGACACTACCGCTCCGACTTGCGCGGGAGCGCGGACCGGCGTACTTTCTACAGGTGTAGAGATTCTACAGATGTAGAAAGGAAAACCGCCATGTACGACATCGCCACCCCCGCCGTGATCACCTTCCTCGTCGGCTTCGCCGTCCTCCTCGTCGCGGGCGTCGTCGCCCTCGCCGCCGGGACCGCCCAGCTGGTCACCACCCTGCGCAGCGAGCGTCAGGTCCGGATCGCGCGCCACGAGACCATCGGCGCCCACTACTTCGGTCTCGCCGGCAGCCACTGATCCCGGCCGGCGCCCGCTCTGGCAGCATCGGGGCGTGCGCCACACGTACGAGTGCCCGCTGCGCTGGGCCGACCTTGACCTCCTCGGGCACGTCAACAACGTCGTGTACGTCGACTACCTCCAAGAGGCGCGGGTCGACATGCTCCGCACCCACCGTCCGGCCCGACCGGCGGGCGAGCTGATCGACGGCCTGGTCGTCGTCCGGCACGAAGTGCAGTACCTCCGGCCGCTGACGTTCCGGTTCCGGCCGGTCACCATCGAGTGCTGGGTGACCGAGGTCCGGGCCGCGAGCTTCACGATGGCCTACGAGATCTACGACGCCGACCCCGACGAGCCGTCGGGGCGTCTGGTCTACCTCCGCGCGACGACCGTGCTGACGCCGTACGTCTTCGCCGAGGAGCGCCCCCGCCGGCTGACGTCCGACGAGCGGGCCACGCTGGCCGACCTCCTCGAGCCGACCGAGCCGGTCGACCGTCCCGAGCGCACTCCCGCCCGCACCAGCGACACCGGCCACTACCCGGTCGCTGTGCGCTTCTCGGACGTGGACGTCTACGGCCACGTCAACAACGTGAAGTACTTCGAGTACCTCCAGGAGGCCCGGATCGCGCTGATGGCGCGGCTCTGGGGCGACGACTGGAGCACCGCCGGGCGGGCCCACGTCGTGGTCGCCCAGATCGACGTCGACTACCGGGTCCCGATCCTCTTCCGGGCCGAGCCGTACGACGCCTGGACCTGGATCGCCCGCGTCGGTACCACCTCGGTCGTCATGGAGTCCGAGATCCGCGACGGCGACGTCGTGCTCGCCCGGGCGCGCGTGGTGTTGGTCTTCTTCGACAAGACGACCCAGCGCGCGGCGGTGCCCGAGCCCGCGCTCCGCGAGCCCCTGGTCGAGTTCAGTCGAACGTGTTGACCATGAACTGGGCGGCGTGCGTCACGTAGTCCCAGAACTGCGCGTCCTGCTCAGGCGTCAGGTCCGCGGCATCCAGCCCGGCCCGGAAGTGCCTCAGCCAGTGGTCCTTGGACTCCGGGTTGACCGCGAACGGCGCGTGCCGCATCCGCAGCCGGGGGTGGCCGCGCTGCTCGGAGTACGTCGAGGGCCCGCCCCAGTACTGCACCAGGAAGTCGCGGAAGCGCCCCTCGGCCGGGCCGAGGTCCTCCTCGGGGTACATCGGGCGCAGCACCTCGTCGGTCGCGACGCCCTCGTAGAAGGTCTTCACGATCAGCGCGATCGTGTCGTACCCGCCGATCTCGTCGTAGAAGGTGCTCACGAGCCCATTGTCGCGCCCGTGCAAGACTCGCCCCGACCCGCCCCACCACCGAGGAGTTGACCGCAGATGCCCACCACTCGCCAAGCGACCACGAACTGGGAAGGCACCCTCTTCGAGGGCTCCGGCAAGGTCACCCTGGAGTCGTCCGGGATCGGCACGTACGACGTGTCGTGGCCCTCGCGCGCCGAGGCGGCCAACGGCAAGACCAGCCCCGAGGAGCTGATCGCCGCGGCCCACTCGTCCTGCTTCTCGATGGCCTTCTCCAACGGCCTCGCGAAGAACGACACCCCGGCCACCACGCTCAAGACGACCGCCGAGGTCGAGCTGACGCCCGGCACCGGGATCACCGGCATCAAGCTGACGGTCGTCGGCGTCGTCGAGGGCATCGACGAGGAGAAGTTCAAGGAGCTGGCCCAGGCCGCCAAGGAGGGCTGCCCGGTGAGCCAGGCGCTCGCCGGCACCACGATCACGCTGGACGCCTCGCTCGCCTGAGCCCCACCCCGCAGTTCCCTGCCGAGTCCGCAGAAACTGAGGGCCGAGTCAGCACAAGTAGTGCTGACTCGGCCCGCAGGTTCTGGGGCCGCGGCGGCGTGGGGGCAGGGGGGGGGGTCGGTCACC